>JAFLTC010000016.1 GCA_022510615.1 Lachnospiraceae bacterium
GATGTTGTCTGGTCACAGACAATGTCTGATTACAGACATTGTTGATTATGCGCGAGTGGCTCAGTTGGTAGAGCACGACCTTGCCAAGGTCGGGGCCGCGGGTTCGAGCCCCGTCTCGCGCTTAAGAAAGGAATCATGCTTTGCATGGTTTCTTTTTTTTGGAAAAATAACGGATACCCCTCTTGCAACCCTACTTATATTCTGATAAACTAAATGTGATTTGACATAGAGAACAAAATGCTGCGGATATGGAAATGTCCGACAAATGGAGGAAATTATGGAACTAACAACGAGTATACGGAGTTTATTTCGGGAAAAGGATAAGTATCTGAATCAGATAGTGACAGTGGGAGGCTGGATAAGAAGTGTCAGGGATTCCAAAACCTTTGGTTTTTTGGTTGTCAATGACGGAACCTTTTTTGAGCCGCTTCAGGTTGTATATGCGGACGGGCTGGAGAATTTTTCGGAAATATCCAGACTGAACGTGGGAGCTGCGGTGATTGTTACCGGTAAGCTGGTGGAAACGCCAAATGCCAAGCAGCCCTTTGAAATACAGGCAGATGAAGTCAGAATTGAGGGCGGCTCCGCCTCGGATTATCCACTACAGAAAAAGCGCCACTCTTTTGAATATCTGCGGACGATTTCTCATCTGCGTCCGAGAACGAATACATTTCAGGCAGTATTCCGTGTGCGTTCCCTGATTGCCTATGCCATTCATAAATTTTTTCAGGAGAGGGAATTTGTCTATGTACACACCCCTCTGATTACGGGAAGCGACTGTGAGGGTGCCGGAGAAATGTTCCGGGTGACAACACTGGATATGGAAAATCTTCCGAAAACACCGGAGGGAAAAATCGATTATACGAAGGATTTTTTTAGTAAGGAAACGAATCTCACTGTCAGCGGACAGTTGAACGGGGAAACCTATGCCATGGCATTTAAAAATATTTACACCTTCGGACCTACCTTCCGGGCAGAAAATTCCAATACGACCCGTCATGCGGCAGAATTCTGGATGATAGAGCCGGAAATTGCCTTTGCGGATTTGCAGGATGATATGATGTTAGCTGAGAGTATGCTAAAATACATTATCTCCTATGTGCTGGAACATGCACCGGAGGAAATGGAATTTTTTAATAAATTTGTGGATAAGGGATTGATTGAACGGCTGGAGCATGTAATGAACTCGGATTTTGCCCATGTGACCTACACTGAGGCGATAGAGCTTCTGGAGAAGCACAATGATAAGTTTGAGTATAAGGTTTCCTGGGGATCGGACTTACAGACAGAGCATGAGCGCTATCTGACAGAGGAAATTTTCAAACGTCCGGTATTCGTAACGGATTATCCAAAGGAAATCAAAGCCTTTTACATGAAAATGAACGAGGATGGAAAAACGGTGGCGGCCATGGATTGCCTGGTGCCGGGAATCGGGGAAATCATCGGTGGAAGCCAGCGTGAGGACGATTACGATAAGTTAATAAAACGGATGGAAGAATGTGGACTGGAAAAGGAAGACTACGACTTCTATCTGGATTTGCGAAAATACGGAACTGCCCGCCATGCCGGTTTTGGACTGGGGTTTGAGCGGTGTGTCATGTACTTGACGGGAATGCAGAATATTCGTGATGTGATTCCGTTCCCGCGGACAGTAAATAATTGTGAATTATAGGAGGAAAAATATGAATCTGTTAGTACCTGAATCTTATAAACCAGCATTGGATATTCGTGAAACTGAAGTTGCCATTAAGACAGTAAAGGATTTTTTTGAGAGAGCACTGGCGGCAAACCTGAATCTGACCCGTGTCTCGGCACCTCTGTTTGTAGCGCCGGAATCCGGCTTGAATGATAACTTAAACGGAGTGGAACGTCCGGTCAGCTTTGGCATTAAGGAGCAGAATGAGCGGGAGGTAGAAATTGTCCACTCCCTCGCTAAATGGAAACGTCATGCCCTGAAACGCTATGGTTTCTCTCACGGCGAGGGTCTCTATACCGATATGAATGCCATCAGACGGGATGAAGATACGGATAATCTCCATTCTATTTTTGTGGACCAGTGGGATTGGGAGAGAATTATTACAAAAGAGGAGAGAAATACAGATACCTTAAAGGATATTGTGGGAAGAGTATATGCAGCACTGCAGGAAACAGAAGATTATATGGCAACGAAGTATGCTTACATAACGAAATCCCTGCCGGATAGCATTACCTATGTGACGACACAGGAGTTAGAAGATGCCTACCCGGATAAAACGCCAAAGGAAAGAGAATATATGGCGGCGAAGGAGCATGGAGCCATTTTTCTTATGCAGATAGGAGATAAGCTGGCTTCCGGAAAGCCTCACGATGGGCGGGCACCGGATTATGATGACTGGTCCTTAAACGGTGATATTATTGTATATTATCCGGTACTGGATATTGCTCTGGAGCTTTCCTCCATGGGAATTCGTGTGGATGAGAAAGCCTTAAAGGAACAGCTTGTAAAGGCGGGATGTGAGGACCGGGAAAAGCTCCCGTTCCAGAAAGAGATTCTTGAGAAAAAACTGCCTTATACCATTGGCGGTGGAATCGGTCAGTCCCGTATCTGTATGTTCTTTTTGAAAAAAGCACATATCGGAGAGGTGCAGTCTTCTATCTGGCCGGAGGAGATACTAAAAGAGGCAGAAAAAAGAAACCTGTACCTGTTATAAATAGAAGATTAGGACGTGATACCGTATGGATAATTTTACTTTTTACTCCCCGACCTATTTTGATTTTGGAAAAGACAGTGAGCTTCATGCACCGCAGCTGATAAAACAGTTTGGTGGAAGCCGGATTCTTTTGCACTATGGCGGTGGCTCCATTAAAAAGAGCGGTTTGTATGACAGAGTGACAGACAGCCTGAAAAAGGCAGGACTTTTCTATTTGGAGTTGGCCGGTGTAAAACCAAATCCCCGCAGCGGTCTTGTATATGAGGGCATTGAATTATGTAAACGGGAAAAAGTAGATTTTATTCTTGCCATAGGTGGCGGAAGTACCATTGATTCTGCCAAGGCAATTGCGGCGGGAAGTGTGTACGACGGCGACTTTATGGATTTTTACCAGGGAAAGGCAACGATCGAAAAGGCGCTTCCGGTGGGGACCATTCTGACCATTGCGGCAGCCGGGAGCGAGGGGTCGCCAAATACCGTCATAACCCATGAAGAAACTCAGGTAAAAAAAGGGACAAAAAGTGATTTTTTGCGTCCCCGATTTTCCATCTTAAATCCGGAACTGACCTGTACCCTGCCGGCCTATCAGACAGCAGCAGGTGCTACGGATATTATGATTCATGTGTGTGAGCGTTATTTTTCTAATACAAAGGAAGTAGAAATTACCGACCGCCTTTGCGAGGCGATTTTAAAAACGATCATCTATGAAACACCAAGAGTATTGAAAAACCCGGATAACTATGAGGCGAGGGCCAATATTATGTGGGCAGGGATGTTAGCTCATAACAATGTGTGCGGTGTGGGCAGGGAACAGGATTGGGCAAGTCACCATATTGAACATGAACTGTCGGCACTGTACGATGTTACTCATGGTGCGGGACTGGCGGTAATTGCTCCGCTTTGGATGCGCCATGTGCTGGATAAAAATCCGGACAAACTGGTCTCCTTTGCGGTAAGAGTATGGAATATTGATTACAATATGGAAAATCCAAAGGAAACCGCGTTAAAGGGCATTGAAGCCTTTGAAAGTTTTTTGAAAAATATCGGTATGCCATCCTCCTTTGATGAAATCGGGGCAAAAAAAGAAGATATTACCCATATGGCAGATAAGCTGATGGGCAGCAAAACGACAGAAGGGAATTATGTAAAGCTGTCAAAAGAAGATGTAATTAAAATATATGAAAGTGCCGTAAAATAATGGTGTTAAACCGTTACAAATAAGGAATAAAGGAAAGAGTGTGCATGAAGGACCAGAAAGAATTTTTACAGCAGATGAAAGAACTGGCTGATTTTGGACGTGCAAAAGAAAATGTGCTGACGAAAGAAGAAATAGCAGATTACTGTAGTGATCTGGCACTGACAGAAAAACAGCTGGAATTAGTCTATGCTTATCTGGCAGAGCAGAGGATTCAGATACCGGGATTTCGGATGTCATCAGGGGATGACAGCCCGAAACCGAACACTGAAAAAGCGGCGAATCAGGCAGAACCAACAGGGAAAATGAGTGCAGAAGATTCTAAATATTTGCGGATATACCGAAAAGAACTGCGTGACCTGCCTGACCTTTCGAAGGAAGAAATGGAAAAGCTTTATCAAAGACTGCGTAATGGGGAAGAAGCGGTAATGGAAACCGTTATTAACGGGCATTTAAGCCGTGTGGTAACTTTGGCGGGAAAATACCGGGGAAGGGGAGTACCCCTGGAGGATTTAATACAGGAGGGGAATTTAGAACTTATTACATGTGTTTCCATGCTCTGTGGAAATGAAAGCGTGATAGATTTTAAAAAGGCCATCGATCATGCCGTGAGAAGCCGGCTTATTGAGTTAGTGGACGAAGAGCTGTCACAGGATGAAAATGAAAGTACGGTGCTGGCGCGGTTAAATCTTTTACTGGAAGCAACGCGCACGCTGGCAGAGGAGTATGGGCGAATTGCCACATTAGAAGAGCTGGCGGAGTTTACCCACATGGATGCTGAGGAAATTCAGATGTATGTGGATTTGACCAAAGAGGGGATTGAAATTGGCAAAGGAGAAAAATAGATTGGACGATTTATATGATTTGGGGGCTGTAGTAGAGCCCCTTTGTTTGTGGTATGAGGAAAATAAAAGAAGTATGCCATGGCGGGACGCTCCTTCTCCGTATCATGTGTGGCTGTCTGAAATCATGCTGCAGCAAACAAGGATTGAGGCGGCAAAGGCGTATTATGAACGGTTTATCAAGAGACTTCCGGATGTGAAAGCCCTGGCGCAGGTGCCGGAGGAGGAGCTTTTAAAACTGTGGGAGGGGCTCGGCTATTACAACCGTGCCAGAAACCTGCAAAAAGCGGCAAAGGTTATTGTGGAGCGATATGAGGGCAGGATTCCTGCCGACTATGACCTTTTGCTGAATTTGCCGGGTATTGGGAGCTATACCGCAGGAGCCATTGCTTCGATTGCCTATGGAATTGCAGCGTCGGCAGTGGATGGCAATGTTCTCCGGGTAACTATGCGGTATCTGGGTAGTGAGGATGATATATCGAAAATGTCCGTCCGGAAAAAAATGGAGCGTTCGATTCTGACTGTGATCCCTAAGGACAAGCCGGGAGAGTTTAACCAGGCAGTTATGGAACTGGGAGAGGTTATCTGTATTCCGAATGGGATGCCTCTTTGTGAGGAGTGTCCTCTGGCGGACGGCTGTCAGGCAAAAAGGGAAGGAAAGCAGACAGAATTACCGGTAAAGCCGGAAAAAAAGAGACGTCGTATTGAAAAAAGGACATTATTGATTCTGGAGTGGGAGGGACAAATCGGCATTGCCAGAAGGAAACCAACCGGGTTGTTGGCAGGACTGTGGGAATTTCCGTCCATGGAGGGGCACCTTTCTTTGAAGGATATAGAACAATTTTTGAATAAAAACGGGATATCCGGGACTAAGATCGAGCGCATGAAAAGCGGGAAACATATTTTTTCCCATGTTGAGTGGCATATGAGAGGCTATCACATTGTCCTGTCGCCGGATCAGGTACCGGAGGATAAAACACAAGATATTGTGCCGGATGTTATTTGGACAGAAAAAGAAGAACTGGAAAAAACGTATGCCATTCCGGTGGCTTTTCATTCTTTTTTGAGACAGATAATCCGGTAAAAAATGCCGGAATAACCGCGATTTTTCGAGGTTTTCGCCCTTTGTATTTCCATTCTACAAATATAGTAAAAACACAGGATATTGTACTGAAAAAAGAAAAAAGAACAAAAAAATTACAATATATAGTAGACAAGACCACACTGTCAGTGCTATAATAGAGCACATAGGTTGCTTGCGTGAGATGGAAAAACGAAAGGAGTGTCAAAAAGTGAGGGTTATTAAACGGGATGGCCGTATGGTGGATTATGACAGAAACAAGATATTGATTGCTATCCGTAAAGCAAATGCGGAGGTAGATCCATTTGAGAGAGCCACCGACGACATGATTGATGGTATCATTGCCGGCATTGAGACGATGAATAGAGAAACAATGCAGGTAGAAGATATCCAGGATATCATTGAACAGAAATTAATGGCAGCAGGGAAATTTGACTTGGCCAAAAAATACATTATATACCGCTACACAAGAGAATTGGTTCGTAAGGCAAATACGACAGATGATTCCATTATGAGTCTTATCCAGAACAGTAATAAGGATGTTATGGAGGAGAACTCGAATAAAAATGCCTATGTAGCAAGTACACAGCGTGACTTGATTGCCGGAGAGGTGTCAAAGGATTTGACAAAGAGAGTACTGCTTCCGGAAAAAATCACAAAGGCTCACGAGGAAGGTGTTCTGCATTTCCATGACATGGACTATTTCATTCAGCCGATTTTTAACTGTTGTCTCATTAACATCGGTGACATGTTGGATAACGGCACGGTTATGAACGGAAAGCTGATTGAGAGCCCGAAGAGCTTTCAGGTGGCATGTACGGTTGTGACACAGATTATTTCTGCTGTTGCCAGCAGCCAGTACGGCGGTCAGTCAGTGGATACCCGCCATTTGGGGAAATACCTGAGAAGGAGTGCCGATAAATACCGTGCCCAGTATCTGAAAAAATTCGGGGATAAGGTAGATGCTGAGATTGTAGAGCAGTTTGTGGAGGAACGGGTTCAGGACGAACTGCGTTCCGGTGTCCAGACGATTCAGTATCAGATTAACACGCTGATGACGACGAACGGACAATCCCCATTTGTTACCCTGTTCTTAAATCTGGATGCAGAAGATGAGTATATCAAAGAAAATGCCATGATCATTGAGGAAGTATTACGGCAGCGCCTGGAGGGAATTAAAAATGAAAAGGGTGTTTATGTGACACCGGCATTCCCGAAACTTATTTATGTACTGGACGAGCATAATGCATTGAAGGGCGGCAAGTATGATTATATTACGGAGCTGGCTGTCCAGTGCTCGGCAAAAAGAATGTATCCGGATTACATTTCCGCAAAGAAAATGCGTGAGCATTATGAGGGTAATGTGTTCAGTTGTATGGGCTGCCGCAGTTTCCTTACTCCGTGGAAGGACGAAAACGGCGAGTATAAATTTGAAGGACGCTTTAATCAGGGTGTTGTCAGCCTGAATCTGCCTCAGATAGGGATTTTGGCAAAGGGCGATACGGAATATTTCTGGCAGCTTCTGGAGGAAAGGCTCTCCCTGTGCTTTGAAGCACTGATGTGCCGTCACCGTGCACTGGAAGGTGTAACCAGTGATGTCAGTCCGATTCACTGGCAGTATGGTGCCATTGCAAGGCTGGACAAAGGAGAAAAGATAGACAAGCTGCTTCACGGCGGATATTCTACGATTTCCCTTGGCTACATCGGACTGTATGAAGTCACGAAACTGATGACGGGAGAAAGTCAGACCACCGAAAAGGGAAGTCAGTTCTCTAAAGCGCTGATGAATCGTCTGCGCCGTGCTACGGATACGTGGAAAGAGGAGACAGGCATTCATTTTGGATTATATGGCACACCGGCAGAAAGCCTTTGCTACCGTTTTGCTGAAATCGATAGAAAACGTTTTGGTTCCATTGAGGATGTGACGGATAAGGGATATTACACCAATTCATATCATGTGGATGTAAGGGAGAAAATTGATGCCTTCAGTAAGTTCTCCTTTGAGGCACAGTTCCAGACCATTTCTTCCGGCGGTGCGATTTCCTATGTAGAAATACCGAATATGCAGCATAATCTGCCGGCTCTGGCTGAGGTAGTAAAATATATTTATGACAATATTCAGTACGCTGAGTTTAATACGAAATCCGATTATTGCCATGAATGTGACTATGACGGCGAGATTATTGTCAATGACGATTTGGAATGGGAATGCCCGAATTGTGGCAATAAAAACCATGATAAAATGAATGTAACGAGAAGAACCTGCGGCTATCTGGGAGAGAATTTCTGGAATGTAGGAAAAACAAAGGAAATTAATTCCCGTGTTCTTCATCTGTAACTACCGGAGTGCCGGATAGGAGAGGTCAAACCATGAATTATGCGGATATAAAGCAGTATGACGTGGCAAATGGAACAGGCATCCGTGTATCGGTATTTGTCAGTGGCTGTACACATCACTGCAAGGAGTGCTTCAATAAGGAAGCGTGGGATTTTCATTACGGAAAGCCCTTTACAAAAAAAGAGATAGAAGATGTGATTTCCTATCTGGAGCCGGACTATGTTGCCGGATTGTCTTTGTTGGGAGGAGAGCCCTTGGAGCCTGAAAATCAGGAAGGGCTCCTTCCTTTGTTGAGAAAAGTCCATGAAACATATCCGGAAAAGAGTGTCTGGTGCTATACGGGATATCTCTTTGACAAAGATATTATCGGGCGCATGTGTAAGGAATCCGAGATTGCGAAAGAATTGCTGTCTTATATTGATATTTTAGTGGATGGGGAGTTTATCGCAGAAAAGAAAAATCTGAAAGTGAATTTCCGAGGTTCCGATAATCAGAGAATTATAGATGTGAAAAAATCTTTGGCTGCAGGAGAAGTTGTCCACTGGGAAGGTGAAATCGTATAGATGCTGCCTTCGGGGAATATCTGCTTTCAGAAACGGAGGAAAAGATGAATACTACAAGGGTACGATTTAAAAAACTGGATGAAAAGGCGCAGACGCCCCACTATGGCACTGAATTTGCAGCTGGGGCGGATTTATATGCCTGTATGGAAGAACCACTGACGATAGCAGCCGGAACGACAGAATTTGTCCATACCGGCATTGCTATGGAGATTCCGGAAGGACTGGTAGGACTGGTCTATGCCAGAAGCGGGCTAGCCTGTAAAAAGGGACTGGCTCCGGCAAATAAAGTAGGAGTTATTGATTCGGACTACCGGGGGGAAATTATGGTGGCACTACATAATCACTCGAAAGAAGATATTACGATTGAAGCCGGTGAAAGAGTGGCACAAATGGTGATTGCTCCCTATTTCTTTGCGCAGTATGAGGAAGTACAGAATCTGGAAGACACGGACAGAGGGGCGGGCGGCTTTGGCTCCACCGGAACGAAATAGCGGTTTTTGAATGAGAAAAGTGGGCGGTACGTATTGGGATTTTGTGTATAGGCGGAATTTCAATCAGCGTGCCGTTTTTCATTTGCACAGACAATGCCGAGATTTACCTTGGCAAAGGCGGGATTTTCTGATAAAATAAGGACCAGAGAGAAAAAATGGCTTAAACTATATGAAGAACGTTTCAGAATGGAGGATATTCTATGGGAATGACAATGACGCAAAAAATTCTGGCAGCCCATGCAGGCTTAGACTCTGTGGTAGCAGGACAGTTAATTGAAGCAGATTTGGATTTGGTGCTGGCGAATGATATTACCGGACCGGTTGCGATTCACGAGGTAGAAAAGCTGAATAAAAAGACAGTATTTGACAAGGATAAAATTGCACTGGTGCCGGATCACTTTGCACCGAATAAGGATATTAAATCCGCTGAGCACTGCAAGTGCGTCAGGGAATATGCAAAGGCGCAGGGGATTACCAATTATTTTGAGGTAGGAGAAATGGGTATTGAGCACGCCCTGCTACCGGAAAAAGGGTTGATTGTGGCAGGAGAGACCTGTATTGGAGCCGATTCCCATACCTGTACCTATGGTGCACTGGGAGCATTCTCCACCGGAGTGGGCAGTACCGATATGGGAGCCGGTATGATAACCGGTAAGGCATGGTTTAAGGTACCTTCGGCAATTAAGGTAGTGCTGACCGGAACTTTGAATAAATGGGTGAGTGGAAAGGATGTTATCTTACATCTGATTGGAAAGATTGGTGTAGATGGTGCCCTGTACCGTTCTCTGGAGTTTACCGGTGACGGTGTGGCAAGTCTTTCTATGGATGATCGCTTTTCCATTGCCAATATGGCCATTGAGGCGGGAGCGAAAAACGGAATCTTTCCGGTGGATGATAAAACCATTGCTTATATGAAGGAGCATTCTACAAAGAACTACACCGTATATGAAGCAGATGAAGATGCTGAATATGATGAAACTATTACAATCGATTTAAATAGTCTGGAACCGACAGTGGCATTTCCGCATTTGCCGGAAAACACTAAGACGGTAAAGGAAGCGGGAGAAGTGACAATCGATCAGGTTGTTATCGGTTCCTGTACGAATGGGCGAATCGAGGATATGAGAACGGCAGCAGAGATTTTAAAGGATCACAAAGTGAAAAAAGGTATTCGTTGTATTGTGATTCCGGCAACCCAGGCGGTTTATTTACAGGCCATTGAAGAAGGACTGACCCAGACTTTTATCCGTGCCGGAGCCATTGTCAGCACACCGACCTGTGGACCGTGTCTGGGCGGTTATATGGGAATTCTGGCAGCCGGTGAAAGAGCGGTATCTACTACAAACCGAAACTTTGTAGGACGTATGGGGCATGTGGATTCCGAGGTATATCTGGCAAGCCCGGCAGTGGCAGCAGCCAGTGCGGTAACAGGAAAAATTTCAGAGCCGTCTGAGATTGGAATGTAAAAAGAGTGTTTCAGAATGGAGGATAGTGATAGTATGAAAGCATTAGGAAAAGTATTCAAATATGGTGACAACGTAGATACGGATGTGATTATCCCGGCAAGATATCTGAATTCCTCAGACCCGGCAGAGCTTGCCACCCACTGTATGGAAGATATTGATAAGGAATTTGTAAAAAAAGTAAATAAAGGCGATATTATCGTGGCAGAGAAAAATTTTGGCTGCGGCTCCTCCAGAGAGCATGCGCCGATTGCCATTAAGGCGTCCGGTGTCAGTTGTGTGATTGCTGAGACCTTTGCCCGGATTTTTTACCGCAATGCCATCAATATCGGGCTTCCGATTATTGAATGTAAAGAGGCATCGAAAGGAATTGAGGCCGGAGATGAGGTGGAAATTGATTTTGACAGCGGCAAAATAACGAATAAAACAAAGAATGAAACTTATCAGGGACAGGCATTTCCGGAATTTATGCAGAAAATCATTCAGGCAGAGGGTCTGATGAACTACATTAACGCAAAGGAGTAAACACTATGGCAAATGCGAAAAGAACAAAAAAATCGGTAGCTGTACCGATAGAGGCGATTGTTATTATTGCAGTGATTGCCTTGCTAATCGGACTGTTTATTGGACTTTTTGTTCTCCATTTTATGGGAAAAAATAATAGTGAAAAAGAAGCAGACTCCGCTCCGGCAGAACGGGTGGAAGTCAACGTGCCAGACGGAGAACTGATTGATTATGAAGAGAGCGGAAATATTACGATAGGGGAATATAAAGGAGTCAGTACAATGATTACGCCGGAGCAGGATGAGATTTATTCTTCCATGCAGGAAAAAGCGCAAAGTAAAAAAATACAGAAAAAACTGGCAAAGGATAATAAAATTCAAAAGGGCGACTATATTTTTATTAATTATGAGGGTACTGTCAATGGTGCTTCCAATGATGACTTACGGGCGGAGGATGCCTGTCTTCAGGTTGGAAAATATGAATATGTAGAGGATTTTGAAAATGGGTTAATTGGAAAGGAAATCGGTAAGACCCATATTGTTACGGTGAAGTTCGATGAGGGTTATGATGATGAAATCATAGCGGGACAAAAAGTTGTATTTTCCATTAAGGTGCTTGGGAAATTTGATGATGCTTATGCGAAAGAGGCCTCCGGCGGTAAATGCAAAACCGTTGGGGAATATATGGAGTACCTGAAAAAAAAGCTGAAGAAGGAAAATCAGGAAAACATAGCGGAACTGGCATGGGACGCCTTACTGGATTCCTGTAAAGTAAAGGAATACCCGGAGAGTCTGGTAGAATCTGTATTCAAGGATTTACAGAATCAGTATACAAATTTTGCAAAGGTCAGCGGCTCCACCTATGAGAAATTGCTGGCAAGTCTCGGGATGGAAGAAAACGATGTACAGGAAATGGCCAAGGACACAGTAAGGGATCATATGATAGCGAAAACTATCGCAAAGAGAGAAAAACTTGACTTTAATGATGAGATTTACCAGACCTATTTAATGAAAACGATGGAATATGACAAAGATGATAATATGTCCCTGGAAACACTTGTTTCCGAGTACAAACGGGATTATGGCGGACGCCCGAAAGATGATATGCTAGTGGAAATTGCCAAAGAATTTGTTGGAGACAATGCAAAACAGAAGTAAAGAAGGGACATAAAAAATGGGGGCAAAAGAAACCTTGGAGGGCCTTTCCTTTGAGAGCCGGGAAGCATATGACAGGGCGGCAAAGGAAACGGAAATGATTCGTCAGATTAAGAGCAAAGTAAATGTTTCCGATGCAAAAGCGGCGTTGAAACTTTACAATAGGGCAGTGGCGGATAAGATTTTTGATACAGTAATCGGGTATGAGTTTCTTGGTGAACTGAGAAAAACGATACTGGACAGCGGTATAGCGACAGAGCGTTCTCTGGCGGATATTCCGATTAAGCAGGTACAGGAGGTTCAGGATACGATTCCGGAGCCGAAACCCGGTATGAGCAAATATCAGAGACTGTATGAGGGACAGAGGCTTTTGAATAAAAAGCTGAAAGTCATCATTGCAGCACTTGTCATACTGCTCATAGGATTTATTGCCATTAATTTTCGGTTTGAATATTCGATTTTCACATATTTTACAAATTATAAGGCTAATATGGAAGAAGAACTCATTGATAAGTATGAAAAATGGGAGAAGGAACTGGAGGAAAGAGAAAAGAAGCTGAAGAAGTAAAGAAAGGAGAAAATCATGGCAGAAAGAACGATCCTGGTAGTGGATGATGAACAAAGGATGAGAAAACTGGTAAAGGACTTTCTGATGAAGCAGGATTTTAAAGTATTAGAAGCTGCCAATGGAGAGGAAGCCGTAGATATCTTTTTGGAAAACAAAGACATTGTGCTGGTGATTCTTGATGTTATGATGCCGAAAATGGATGGCTGGCAGACCTGTCGGGAGATTAGACAGTATTCCAAGGTGCCGATTATTATGCTGACAGCTAGAGGTGAAGAAAACGATGAACTCCGTGGCTTTGAGCTGGGAGTGGATGAATATATCGCAAAACCCTTCAGCCCGAAAATTCTCGTGGCAAGAGTCCAGGCATTGCTGCGGCGTAGCAATGCTGCCAGTGAAGAAAAGCTGGAATATGGCGGTATTGTGCTGAACCGCTCGGCGCATGAGGTACTGATTGATGGCGAAAAGATTGATTTGAGTTTCAAGGAATTTGAACTTTTAACTTATTTCATGGAAAATAAAGATATTGCACTTTCCAGAGAACGTATTCTAAATCATGTATGGGATTACGATTATTTTGGGGATGCCAGAACCATCGATACCCATGTGAAAAAACTCAGGAGTAAAATGGGGAAATACGGAAGTTATATTAAGACGATCTGGGGAATGGGATACAAATTTGAGGTGCAGTCATGAAACAGTCACTTCGAACAAGACTGATTATAATATTTTCCGGCATGCTGATTGCTACGATTGTGGCAGTCTGCCTTATTAACATCTTTTTGCTGCCTGTTTTTTATGAGAACACGAAAGTATCGCAGATGAAAACAGTGTATTCCAGAGCCCTCAGTGCATGTAATAATGTAGATTGGGCCAATCTGAATGAGGCGGGCAGGAATGCCGTTTATGATGAGTTAGATATTCTCAGTAGTAATTCTAATGTAAATATTTATATTATGCAGATTGAGGCAAATTCCGGCTCCGGAGATATCCTTACGTTAAACTATGCGTACCCGGCAAATTCGGATCGGCTGCAGGAGGTAACCAAGGATCAGCTTGGAAAATATGTAAAGGCAATGTACTTTGGTACAGAGCTGGGGGATAATTGTCAGATAATAAGTAAGGAGAAAAGTTGTGAAGTATACAAGGTATATGATAACCGTATCGGCTCCAATTATATTGAACTGACGGGGCAGATGCCGGATAATTACTGGATTTATCTGCGGGCGAATTACCAGAGTATTCAGGAGAGTACTGTCGTGTCCAATCAGTTTATGATGTATGTGGGTGTGGTGGTTGTCATTGTAGGAATATGTATTATGTTCTTTGTGAGCAACCAATACACAAAACCGATTCTTCGTCTGGTAAAGCATGCGCAGAATATGCAAAAGCTGAACTTTTCTGCCCGCTATCAAAGTGACCGGGCAGATGAAATCGGTGTACTGGGAGATAGCATGAATGCACTCTCGGATAAACTGGAAGAAACGATATCGGAATTAAAAACAGCAAACAACGAGCTTCAGCTGGACTTACAGAGGCGATCAGAGCAAGAGCAGATGAGACAGGAATTTCTGGCAAATGTGTCCCATGAGTTAAAAACGCCCCTCGCTTTAATACAGGGATATGCAGAAGGACTTCAGGAAAATGTTAATGAGGATGCAGAGAGCCGGGAGTTTTATTGTGAGGTCATTATTGATGAGGCGGATAAAATGAATAAGATGGTAAAGAAGCTTCTCAGCTTAAATCAGATTGAGTTTGGAAATGACCAGATACATCTGGAACATTTTGATTTAAATGGAGTTTTAGACTCTGTGGTAAACGCCTCTGATATTTTGTTCCGCCAACAAGACGTCACCTTATCTTATCAGAAAAGTGAAGAACCTATTATGGTCTGGGCAGACGAATATATGATTGAAGAGGTTATGACAAATTATGTCAGCAATGCCCTGAACCATGTAAAAAACGAAAATAAAATTGAAATCAAGGCTGACAGACAGGATGAGGTTGTCCGTATCAGTGTATTTAATACAGGGGACCCAATTCCTAAAGAGGATATTGATAAAATCTGGACAAAATTTTATAAGGTCGATAAGGCAAGGACAAGAGAATACGGCGGTAACGGTATCGGCCTTTCCATCGTCAAGGCAGTTATGGAGGCCCATAACCAGCAATACGGTGTGATTAATTACGATAATGGTGTAGAATTCTGGTTTGAACTGGATATTAAAAGTGTTGATTGATGAATCTGATTTTATGTGTTATAATGTCATTATATTGAAAAAAATGTCCGCAAGGAGGGAAGAATTTGAAATACAACAGAATAATAATAGGCTTTGCCATCATTGTTTCTATGACACTCCTAAACGGATGTGCGGGTATAGGAAATCTATCCGAGGAGGGAAGCGATTTGGTTGCCGAATATTCGGCAGGAGTGCTGCTTCGTTACTCAAAGGATTATGACCGGCGATTGATTACGAGGGAGCAGGCAGTGAAGGAGGGACTGGAAGATAGTGTGCTCCCGACGGCATCACCTACGCCTACGCCAGTACCGTCAGATCCGGCTTTGGCGACGGAAGAACCATCTTCCGGTGTGACGAATCCTAACGGAACAGAGGAGGAAGAAGATACTTCCAGTGAAGTGGCGCTGAATCAGCTCTATCAGATGAATGGCATTGATTTTTCCTATGACACGTATAAGTTTTGCAATCAGTTTTCCCAAGGAAAAAACGATATGCAGAGGATAGCCAAAAAGGGAGAAACATTTTTAGTTGTTACCTTCCGGGTAAAAAATAATTCTGCCGGAAAGAAGACTGTGGATTTGCAGAAAAGAAATATCCAATATCTGCTGACCATAGATGGCAATGAATACGATCCCAGTGAGAGCTTTTTGAAAAACGGTGGCATGGATCGTCTAAATACAACATTGGGAAAAGGAAAATCAGAAGATGCGGTACTAATTTATAATCTTTCGGAAGATAGAAAGAAGGCTGGAGAAATAAGCCTTGTGATACGAGATGAAAAAGGCGGTCGAAAAACAAGTATACAGTTGAAATAACTACAAAGAGTAGTAAATAAATGTATGTAGAGAAAAAATATTAGAACAGATGATATAAATCAGGAGGAGGAATAAAACATGTCAGAAGCAATGGCAAATGAAACAGGTATTTTATTAGAAAGTGGAACAAATGAACTGGAACTCTTAGAATTTGTAGTAGGTACCCAGCATTATGGTATCAACGTGGCCAAAATTAGTGAGCTGTGTCCATATCAGGAGCCTACCATGGTACCAAATGCTCATCCGTTTATAGAGGGTATTTTTATGCCAAGAGAGCGGCTTATTACTGTAATTAATCTGGCGAGAGCATTAGGGCTTCCGGAAAATCAGGATACGAAACAGGATATGTACATAATTACGAATTTTAACCGGATTTACACGGCATTCCATGTTCAGCAAGTTCTTGGCATTCATCGTGTGTCATGGGAAGATATTACGAAACCGGATTCTACCATCAATGGAGGCGGAAAAGGAATTGCCACCGGTATTACGAAAATTGATGGTAAGATTATCATTGTACTGGATTTTGAAAAAATCGTAACAGAGGTAAATCCGGAGACCGGACTGAAGCTTTCGGAAGTTGAGGCGATGGGAGAGCGTGACCGTCATGACTGTCCGATTCTTCTTGCCGAGGATTCACCGTTACTGCTGGAAATGTTAAAGAAATGTTTGATCAAAGCCGGATATACGAATTTGATACCGACCACCAATGGTCTGGAGGCGTGGAATAAGTTGGAAGAGATAATGGCCGAAGATGGTGTGGTTGGAAAAGATATTGCTCTTGTTATTACAGATATTGAGATGCCACAGATGGATGGACATCATCTGGCAAAGAGAATTAAAACAGAACCAAAATTAGAAGGTCTGCCGGTTGTTATCTTCTCTTCCCTTGTCAATGAAGAGATGAGGAGAAAAGGTGAGGCACTTGGTGTAGATGCACAGATGTCTAAGCCGGAAATTGGACGGTTGGTTCATCAGTTGGACTTACTGCTGGGTTAAACTGCCTTTTTCATAGGAATATGGGCAAAGGAGGTGCATCAGGTGACAATATGCAGAAAATGCGGAAAAGAAATTCCGGATGGAGAAGAATTGTGTGAAGAGTGTAAAATGAAAGAGTCTGATTCGGGAGAGTCTTATCTGGATGAGTTGATGGTAGGCATGGATGAAGTCCGGAATCCGCTAATGGATAAACTGGTAAAGAGTAAATCTGAGAAGGATGAACTGCCGGAGGATGAGTCGACAGACGGGGAAGAACCAGATTTGGCATTAGAACCGGAGTTTGCAGAAGCAGAGGAATCGATAGAAGAGCCGGAGGAAGAGCTGGCATTAGAGCCGGAGTTTGCAGAAGCAGAGGAATCGATAGAAGAGCCGGAGGAAGAGCTGGCATTAGAGCCGGAGTTTGCAGAAACAGAGGAATCGGTAGAAGAGCCGGAGCCGGAAGAAGAACCAGAGCTGGCATTAGAACCGGAGTCTGCAGAAGAAGAGGAACCTGAGGAAGAGCCAGAAATGGAAATGGTACTAGAGGCGGAATCGGAAGAAGAACCGGAGCCGGAAGAAGAACCAGAGCTGGCATTAGAACCGGAGTTTGCAGAAGAGGAGAAACCGGAAGAAGAGGAACCTGAGGAAGAGGAATCGGAAGAAGAGGAACCGGATATAGACGAAGAGTTGGAAGGCGATTTGGAATCCGAAGAGGATATTAATGAACTGTTAAAGCTCTTATCTAAAGATTATGAGGAGGAGGGCTTTGATGTTGACTCCAAAGATGAGGAGTCATCGGAAGAAGAGGGGGAAGCACCTTCTACTCTTTCCGCTGCGCCGGAAAAGGCAGAGGCTTCTCTGTTCAGTGAGAATGAATCCGGAGATATATTTGCCGATGGTTCTGATTCGATTGCTGTCGATGATGTATTCCAGGATGCTTTATCCGCAGTGGATTACAGTGAAAAAGAAAACAACGAAGACGATGAGCCGGTTGCCCTGGATCCATTTGTTATGGGAGAGGAAGGAATTTCAGATGCCGGAGAGGGTGCAGATCCAATCTCTGTTATTCCTGTGCCAAATCCGGAAGAACCGATAGCGAAGAAAAAAGCAAAGAAAAAAGATAGTTTTTGGAAACGTATCTTTGGTAACATTATTACGGATGAGACCGCAGAAGAAGAGGCCAAAGAGAGAGAACAGGAAAAGGCCGATGAAGAGGCAAGGGCACAGGCGAAAGAGGAAAAGAAACAGCAGGCAGAGGTAACGAAACAGGAAAAAGAAGAACAGGCAAAGGCAGAGAAAGAGAGAAAGGCGGCAGAAAAAGCAGAACGGGCAACGGCCAAACAGGCAGAGAAAGAAGAGAAAAAACGCCTGAAAATGGAGCAGGAAGCAAATGAAGTCGTAGGACGGGTAAATCCGGTAGGAGCCACAGTAGTTATGGTATTTTTCGGGTTGATTTGTATTGCCGTTATTTTAGGTACACGTACCCTTTCCTATTCCAGTGCTGTAAAAAATGCAGAATCCAATTTTGAAGAGGGCGATTACAAAGGTGCTTATGAGTCCATTGCCGGTGTGGAAGTTTCCGAAAGTTACGCGGAAATGGCAGATAAAGTCCGCATTTGTATGCAGTTGCAGAGAGAGTTGGATTCCTACAGTAATTATTATAAAATGAAGATGTATCTGGAGGCCTTGGATTCCTTGATGAAGGGTGTGCGGAGCTATGATACAAATCGGGATAAGGCAGATGATTATGAAATTCTTGCCCAATACGATGCCTTGAAAGAACAGGTGACGTCAAATCTTTACCGTGAATTTGGGGTAAGTGAGACACAGGCTAGAAGCATCAACAATACTGAGGGACAGGTAGAATATACGGCAAAACTGGAAGAGATTATCCGGCTTTGGGAGGCCAGAAACAGAGAGGATGAAAGATAGAATATAGCACGATGGTGCCAATTTGAACAGGGTTCGAATTGGCACTATTATGTTAAAGGAGGACACTATGATTGCCATTGTAGATTATGATGCCGGAAACATAAAAAGTGTCGAGAAGGCATTGCAATATATCGGAGCAGACTCACTTGTCACAAGAGAGAAGGATAAAATTTTGCAGGCAGATAAGGTTATCGTGCCGGGGGTAGGTGCCTTTGAGGATGCCATGGAGAAAATGAATCATTACCGCCTGACAGAAGTGCTTCGCCAGGTGGCAGACAAAGGGACACCGATTCTAGGTATTTGCCTTGGCCTTCAGCTTTTCTTTGAGAGGAGTGAGGAGTCTGAGCATAATGCAGAGGGGTTAGGACTTCTTCCGGGAGAGATTGTCCGCTTTCCGGAAAAAGAGGGCTTTAAAATTCCCCATATGGGTTGGAATTCAATTCAAATAAATCCAAAGTCACGGTTGTTAAAGGGGATTGAAAATAATTCTTATGTATATTTTGTGCATTCCTATTATCTGAAAGCAAAGCGGGAAGAAGATGTAGCGGCAACTGCGGATTATATTGTGGACGTTCATGCGGCAGCGGAGCATGGAAATGTATTTGCTACACAATTTCATCCGGAAAAGAGCGGAGAAGTTGGACTGCAGATATTGAAAAATTTTGCATCGATTTCGTAATCGGAATGGAGGAATAGCATGTTTACAAAGAGAGTAATTCCGTGTCTGGATGTGAACCAGGGACGGGTAGTAAAGGGTGTGAACTTTGTCAATCTGGTAGATGCCGGAGATCCGGTTTCCGTAGGAGCAGCCTACGATAAGGCGGGAGCGGATGAGTTGGTATTTCTTGATATTACAGCATCTAGTGATGCCAGAAATATTAAAGCGAATATGGTCCGGAAGGTGGCGGAGACAGTATTTATTCCCTTTACGGTGGGGGGCGGTATCCGTACCATAGAAGATTTCCGCATGATATTGCGGGAGGGCGCAGATAAGGTAGCAGTTAATTCTGCGGCAATTTTAAATCCGTCGCTGGTTTCTGAGGCGGCAGATAAATTTGGCAGCCAATGTGTCGTGGTGGCAATCGATGCCAAGCGGCGAAGTGACGGCGATGGCTGGACCATTTATAAAAATGGCGGCCGTGTGGATATGGAAATCGACGCCGTGGAATGGGCAATGCAGGCAGAGAAACTGGGAGCGGGAGAAATTCTTCTTACCAGTATGGACTGTGACGGCACAAAGGATGGATATGATATACAACTGACCCGCCGGATTTCAGAAAATGTCAATATTCCGGTAATTGCTTCCGGAGGTGCCGGAAAGAAAGAGCATTTTTATGATGCCCTGACAGAGGGGAAGGCAGATGCTGTACTGGCAGCCAGTCTTTTTCACTTTAAAGAGCTTGAAATCAGAGAAGTCAAGCAGTATCTGAAGGAGCAGGGAATCAGCGTCAGATTATAGAAGGGAAGGAACGGAAAGATGGCGGGACTGACGGGAGAATGGGAAAAGGAATTGCACAGTGAGTTTTCAAAGGAATATTATAAAAAATTATTTTTCTTTATACGGGAACAGTATAGCCGTGTCCGTGTATATCCAAAGGCAGATGAGATTTTCACTGCTTTTCACCTGACACCTCTTGATAAAGTAAAGGTTGTCATTATCGGGCAGGATCCCTATCACAATGAAGGACAGGCCCATGGACTTTGCTTTTCGGTAAAGCCTCAGGTGGAGATACCCCCTTCCCTGGTGAATATTTATCAGGAGCTACAGGATGATTTAGGGTGTCAGATTCCCAACCATGGTTATCTCACCTCTTGGGCTGAGCAGGGAGTACTATTGTTAAATACGGTACTGACCGTTCAGGCCCATAAACCGATGTCCCACCGTGGCGTAGGCTGGGAGGAATTTACGGATGCCGCTATTAAAAAGGTCAACGAGCAGGACCGTCCCATTGTCTTTATTCTCTGGGGAAAACCGGCGCAGGAAAAGGCAAAAATGCTGAATAATCCGAAACATCTGATTTTAAAGGCACCTCATCCAAGCCCGTTATCTGCATACCGTGGCTTTTTTGGAAGTAGGCCATTCAGCCAGACAAACGACTTTCTCACTTCCCATGGGGTGGAGCCAATTAACTGGCAGATTGAAAACATCGAATGAAAAATTGTTGTAGGAGACAGTTATTTATTTTGGTAATTGTCACTTTTGAAGTTAAAGAACCAAGGAAAAACCACGAATCAGCGAGAACATTTAATGCGCAGCATTACCCGTTCGAGTCGATTCGTGGTTTTTCTATTGGTTCTTCAAACTAACAAAAGTGCCTTGGCAACAAAAATGTCACACCGCAAAGTCCACATGCTGAACCGTGCCGACTTCCCCAGTGGATTCATGCAGAAAGATACCGGTGCTCTGTATTCTCGCATAGGTATCGTTCGTTTCATCATCTTTTAAATGAAAGCCAGTAAAAACGTGTCCAAGGAAAATGGCTCCCACATCGGCCTCCTTTAAGGAAAGCAGAGTGTCATTTCCGTCAGCATCCTTTGTCCATACCTTTAACTGGGAAAAAATAGCGTCATTTTCGTCAATCCAGCCGTTTCCGTCGTCATCATAGACAGCAAGGTCTGCAAATCCGTCCCCGCTTTTTGTGCCGAACAGTTCGCTCCCATCATTAATTATTCCGTCTCCGTTTTTATCTAAGGCAAGAAAACCGCTTCCCATGCCTAATGACGAAATTTCATCAGCTGTGCCGTCACAGTCAATGTCAAAGAAAAATGTCTGGTCGGTTACACTGGCAAAAGGAATATCCATATTAATCACCAGTGGATCCTTATAGGCAATAATCTCTGACATGCCAAAGATGCTTGTTTTGGTCTCCTGCATAAAAGAACGGGAGAGAGAAAAATCCAGTGAAAAAGATAATTCCCTGCCATCCGAGGTTTTGACAACCCCGTTCGTGCCAAAGGTTACAGATTCCTTCTCTGAATAGAAAGTGGAAGTGCTTTCCCGATAAAAGACCTGACTGAGCTGTAAGTTGCTTCCGGAGTCCTGACCGGAGGTAAGATAGTCTGCCTTATCGGAAAAGGCTTTGAAATTTTTTCCTTCCAGCATATCATGCATCATCTGAATGATATACTTGAGCAGGGAATGGTGAAAATCCGCATAAATCTTTTCGGGAGAGACAGTTTCCCGAACAGAGCCGGAAAGAATGTTAGAGGATCGACCGGCACCTAGAAGTCCCGCCTGATCATCCGGTGACAAAGAAGTTGTTCCGGGATTTTCGTTTTTTCCCGGAGACGGTGCTACCGTATACACAATATCTCTGGAATATTTCACCTTCATCGTGTACTCAGCAGAGTATGCGGCGTTCATCTGCACCGCACTGTTTTCGATTTTCATAGCAATCGCATCCTTTCTTCTGCATGCAATTGCGTCTGTCCCGGCGTATTGCCATTCGCAATTCCATGCACATAATAATGCGCCTCCATGCAAAATAACAATGACCCGCCTTGGTACAATGTAATGATAAAAAATTACCATTATATACTATATCGGAAAGAAGAAAAAGAAACTTAAAATTCTTTACTTATATGCCGAAATAATATAAAATGAGATTAATGTTACTATTATAGTTAGAAAACTTATGAATCATGAAGAATGGGGGATGCAAAAATGAGAAAGAAAACCGGAAAGACTCTGCTTGCAAGAGTGCTTGTTCTGGTATTGACAGTGGGGTTACTGGCATCGGGGCAGAGTACTTCGAAAACAGAGGCGGCTAAAAAGCTGAAGCTTTCTGCCAAGAAAATTTTGGTAAAGAAGGGTAAGAGTAAAAAGATTACCCTGAAAAATGCAAAAAAGTTAAAAGTTAAAAAGGTAAAATGGAAAATCAAAAGCAAAAAGATTGCTTCCATAAAAATAAAAAAAGGCACTAAATATGCTCTTCATGCCGTTAGAGTGAAGGGAAAGAAAAAAGGAAAGACGGTCCTTACCTGTAAGGTAACAAAAAAGAACAAAAGAACAGTTACGCTAAAGTGTAAAGTGACGGTTACTAAGAGTGCGACTCCGACCGTAAAACCGACGAAGGCCGCATCGATAAAGCCGGTAAACACCCCGGCGAATACTGCTTCGCCGACACCGAGCGGGACAGATTCCGAAAATCAGTCACCGGAGTCAAAACTGCCGGATTCCATAAAAGAAGCCTACAGTGGAATCTTTCCATATATGGGAAACTGCCTGAGCTATTCCCATTGGGATTCGAAAGTAGGAAAACAGATGCAGGATGCAGCAACAATGGAATTTGTGACAAAGCATTTTAACAGCTTTACTCTGGAAAATGAGATGAAACCGGATTCTATGTTTAAAAGCGCCGGCAACTGGTGGGCACCGACAGGTGGTGCTACCCTGACAAAGGAAGAGGCCCTGACAAGAGGCTATGTCATTCCTGAAAATTATACCGAGAGTACCGTTCCGGAGTTAAATTTTGACACCATTGATAAGGTTTTGGGAATTGCAAAACAATATAATTTAAAGATGCGTGCCCATGTTCTGATGTGGCACCAGCAGACCCCGGCATGGTTTTTCTTAACCGGTTACCAGGCCTCCGGAAGCAAGGTATCTACAGATATTATGGATGCCAGACTGGAGTTTTATGTCCGTTCT
Source organism: Lachnospiraceae bacterium (assembly GCA_022510615.1). GTDB lineage: Bacteria > Bacillota > Clostridia > Lachnospirales > Lachnospiraceae > Eubacterium_F. Next base: position 23,503 of record JAFLTC010000016.1, read on the forward strand.
GTCATGAAACACGTACTGGAAAAAGAAAAGGAACTGGCCGGTAGTGCAGGAAGCATAGTATATGCCTGGGATGTGACGAATGAATACATCCACCGTACGAATGCCCCTTCTGCTACAAGTTGGATGGATATATACGGAGATATGGGGCTTCGCCCAAGTTATGTGAAGCATGCCTATGAATTTGCATATGATGTATTAAAGGAATATCAGATACAGGAAGATGTTGTGTTATTCTATAATGATTATGACACCTATTTCTCCGTAGAAGATATTGTCAGTCTTGTAAACTTCATTAATGAAGATGAGGAAGCAAATATCTGTGGCGGAATCGGAATGCAGAGCCATCTGGATATAGACCGGCCGACCTTGGAACAATATGAAGCTGCGCTGGATGCATTTCTGAATACAGGACTGGAAGTGCAGATAACGGAATTAGATATGACTATTAACTTTGACGACAAAGATAGCTATAACTATAAAAATGAGGGTCAGACCAATGAGGATCAGGCGGAGTTTTGTGAAGATTTGATGAAACTGATTATCCGCAAGCACAGAGAACGGAATCAGAACATCAATCCAAAGGGAATTACCGGAGTAACCGTCTGGGGACTTTCCGACAGTGTTTCCTGGCGCGGTGCCCTGAATAGTGGCGGTAACATGCATCCGACTCTGTTTGGCAGTGGAATTTCCGATCCGAAACCTTCCTATTACGCATTTTTGCGGGCAAGTCAGAGCTAGTTTGGGGATGACAGTAAACGAGAAAAATATTTTACAAATTTATGACATTTTTGCTTGCTAGGAAGAAAAAAGTATGTTATAGTTATTATATAGAATTGCGGAACATGTAAACGTTGGTATTATCCAGAAAGGGGAAGCTTATGAAAAAATCAAAGAAAGGATTCATTGCAAAGATAAGTGCAGTCGTTCTGACTATGGCACTTGGCTTCTGGATTGTTGGTGGCATATCCTATGCTTCTAATACCGGAAACAAGCCGTTCTTAGGTGATGCTATTGAATTCGGTATTGTTTGTAATGAATTAGTCCAGACCGGTGATATGGAGACTAATTTTGCAACAGGCAGATATGTATGCTACGATGGTTCTACTATAGGAAATACGATTTCCGATAATATGGCCAATGCAGCAGGCGTCATTAAAATCGGCGAGATTGCCGGCAGAATCCAGACCCGTAACAATCCGGTTATCATTAAAGGACCGGAAGTAAAAGAAGAAGTAAAAGAAATGATTCAGTATACTTATGAGTATGCGAAGTCAAAGGTTACTAAGAGTGACTTGAAAGCACCGGAAGCGAAAGACATGAATAATTATACGATTGATGCATCCGCAGTGGGTGAGGATGTCGTATATGTAGATGCTAAAAACATGATTGACGCGATGAATGATGGAAAAATCGCGAATGGTGCTTTAACCTTGAAAATGAAGGAAGACCAGACTGTTGTATTTAACTCAACAGTGAAGAGTAAGTTTACTATTCCTCGTTATAAGGTTGAGATTACAGACGGCAAAAAGTCAAAGGAGCAAATTGCAGAAACCGTAATCTGGAATTTGCCTGAGCTGGCTGATTTGAACATTGCGTCTGATAGTATGCACGCTACAGTTATAGCTCCTAAGGCAGGTGTATATATTAGCGTGACAGGAGAGGGTTGGCTTGTTTGTGACCAGGTAGTAGGAAACAGTGGTGAGTGGCATATGATTTCCAGAAAGGTACCGGAAGTTACACCAACACCAAAAGTTACCCCTACACCGAAAGTAACACCGACACCAAAACCAACGAAAGCTCCAACTCCAACACCGGAGGTAACACCGACTCCAACGCCGGAAGTTACTCCAACACCGGAAGTAACACCGACTCCAACGCCGGAAGTTACTCCAACACCGGAGGTAACACCGACTCCAACGCCGGAAGTTACTCCAACACCGGAGGTAACACCGACTCCAACGCCGGAAGTTACTCCTACACCGGAGGTAACACCGATCCCAACACCGGAAGTTACTCCTACACCGGCACCAACCGAGGAGCCAACACCAGCACCGGAAGTTACTCCTACACCGGCACCGACGGAAGAGCCGACACCGGCATCGGAAGTGACTCCAACACCGGAAGTGACCTCAACACCATCGACGGTAATCCTGCCGACACCAACAGTGCCGACAACGATGATAGAAGATGAAGAAACACCGAAAACCTATAAGGAAGCGCCAAAGAAGAAAGCAAAGACAACAACGATTTTAGATGAAGATGTTCCTTTATCTGATGCTGCACCGGAGACCGGTGATACAACAAACTTGTTCTTCCCAATTATTGCAATGGGTGCTTCTGTTCTGGCTATGGTAGCGGTATTCGTATATCGTAGAAAACGCAGTTAAGCATTTATAAGTAGGATATACCAATTATATTAAATATAAAAAGAATCCTCACTGATTCAGTGAGGATTCTTTTTGTATCGGAACACCACAAACTTTGTATCCCATAGACAAACTGGGGTTGTTGAAATGTCTGCATCTTTTCGTAATATCATAGATTCTCACTGGCAGTAGCCAGCATCAATTTAATGCGGTTCAACTGATTGACTTCACTGGCACCAGGGTCATAGTCCACGGCGACAATATTTGCACCCGGAAAGCTTTTGCGAAGCTGTTTGATAACACCCTTTCCGACGACATGATTCGGAAGGCAGCCAAATGGCTGTGTGCATACAATATTCGGCACATTACTATGCAGAAGTTCAATCATTTCTCCTGTTAAAAACCAGCCTTCTCCGGTCTGGTTACCGGTAGATACAAAAGGCTCTGCGTATTCTGCCAGAGTGTGAATGGAAGGCGGTGCTTCAAATCGATTGCTTTCTTCCAAGGCCTTGCGAAGTGGTTTTCGAAAATTTTCCAAAAGCCAGATGGCGGCTTCTCCCAGCATCTTACTACGATGTTTAAAACCAAGGTGTTCTGCCTTAAATTTGCTGTCGTAAGCACTGTACATAAAGAAATCCAGCAAATCCGGACAGACGGCTTCTGCGCCTTCTGCTTCCAGAAGTTTTACTACATAATTATTTGCTGCCGGAAGAAATTTCACAAGAATTTCTCCTACAATTCCTACTCTTGGCTTTTTTATCGTTTCATCCAACGGAATCGTATCAAAATCTTTTACGACTCCGGCTATAATCTTTTTAAATTCAGAATGTTTCGGATTTTTTACTGCTTCAATACAACGCTGTTTCCATTTTTCATGGAGGGCATCCACAGAACCAGGTACTTTTTCATATGGTCTGGTCCGGTATACTACTCTCATAAATAAGTCGCCGTAAATCAAGGCATGGATAGCACCTTTTAGTAGCCGGTAATTAATTTTAAATCCGGGATTGGACTCCACTCCCGCACTTAGGGAAATAACCGGAATCTGCTCCATACCTGCCTTTCGCAGGGCCCGACGGATAAATCCGATATAGTTGGTTGCCCGGCAACCGCCGCCGGTCTGTGTAATAATGACTGCCGTCCGGTCTAAATCATATTCACCGGACAAAAGAGCCTTCATAAATTGTCCTACCACAAGAAGTGATGGATAGCAGGCATCGTTATTCACATATTTTAATCCGTAATCCAGCTCGCCTACTCCACTTGGCAACTGGACAAGATTGTAGCCGCAGGCAGACAGAGCAGGCATCAGCATATCAAAGTGAATCGGTGACATCTGCGGAGCCAGAATTGTATATTCTTTTCTCATTTCCTTTGTAAATGTGACGCGCTTGTAAGAGGCATCCTCCACATGAGGCTTGATTCCCTTTCTGGCACGATCTTTTACTGCTGAAATGAGAGAGCGGATTCGGATGCGTGCGGCACCGAGATTGTTTACCTCATCAATTTTTAAAACGGTACATATTTTGCCGGAACCGGTTAAAATGTCGTTTACTTGATCTGTCGTAACGGCATCCAGACCACAGCCAAAGGAATTCAACTGAATCATTTCCAGATTCTCCTGGGTGCGCACATAGGTGGCGGCAGCGTAGAGACGGGAGTGATACATCCACTGGTCCATGGCAATCATCGGCCGTTCGATTTCTGCCAGATGGGACACACTGTCCTCGGAAAGCACCGCAATACCATAGGAAGTGATTAGTTCCGGAATACCATGGTGGATTTCCGGATCAATGTGATACGGACGTCCGGCAAGTACAATGCCGCGGGAATTTGTATCTTTCATCCACTGAAGAACTTCTTCGCCCCTCCTTCGGATATCCTCCCTCGTTTTTGTCAGTTCCTCGTATGCTTTATGGGCCGCCTGACGGATTTCCGATGCCGGAATGTCGTTTTCCTTTCCCAGATATTTTACCAGCTCATCGGCCAGAATTTTATCGCTTTCAAAAGAGACAAAAGGATTCTGGAATATAATCGATTCGTCTTTTAATTCTTCCACATTATTTTTTATGTTCTCTCCATAAGAGGTAACAATCGGACAGTTATAGTGATTACCTGCCCCATCAAATTCTTTTCTCTCATAAGGAACACAAGGATAGAAGATATAATCTACCCCCTGTTTTAACAGCCACATAATGTGCCCGTGGGCAAGCTTTGCAGGATAGCATTCCGATTCACTTGGGATGGATTCAATACCCAGAGCATAAATGTTACGGTTAGAAGCCGGAGACAAAACTACCTCGTAGCCAAGCTCTGTAAAGAACGTAAACCAGTATGGATAGTTCTCATACATATTTAATACTCTTGGAATTCCCACCTTGCCCCGGTACGCCAGATCCGGTGAAAGCGGCTGGTAATGTTCAAATAACCGTTCATTTTTATATTCATATAAATTTGGAATATCCGTATTTGTTTTTTCTTTGCCAAGGCCCCGTTCACAGCGGTTGCCGGAAATAAACTGGCGTCCGCCGCCGAAGCGGTTAATGGTTAAAAGGCAGTGGTTCGTACATCCCTTGCATCTTGCCATGGAGCTTTCAAATTTGAGATTAATTATATCCTCTAGGGAAAGCATCGTTGTCTCCATGCCCTCCTCATAATGTTCTCTGGCAATCAGAGCGGCACCGAAAGCACCCATAATACCGGCAATATCCGGACGGACAGCCTGACAGCCGGACACTCGTTCAAAACTGCGAAGAACCGCATCATTATAAAAGGTCCCCCCCTGAACGACCACATTAGTACCTAAATCCCTCGGGTCGGTCAGTTTGATAACCTTTAACAGGGCATTTTTAATGACAGAAATAGCAAGTCCGGCAGAGATATCAGCCACGGTTGCGCCCTCTTTTTGTGCCTGCTTTACTTTGGAATTCATAAACACAGTACAGCGGGAACCCAAGTCTATGGGATTTTCAGCAAATAAAGCCAACCTGGCAAAATCTTTTACTTCATAATTTAAGGAACGGGCAAAGGTCTCGATAAAAGAACCGCAGCCGGAAGAACATGCCTCATTCAGCTGTACACTGTCCACGGACTGATTTTTGATTTTGATACATTTCATATCTTGTCCGCCGATGTCAAGGATACAATCTACCTCAGGTTCAAAAAAGGAAGCGGCATAGTAGTGGGAAACGGTCTCTACTTCTCCCTCATCTAACATCAGGGCAGACTGAATCAGTGCTTCGCCGTACCCGGTGGAGCAGGAGCGGACAATCTTTGCGCTGTCCGGAAGCAGTCCGTAAATTTCTTTGATAGCCTTAATGGTTGTCTTTAACGGACTTCCGTTGTTATTGTCGTAAAAGGAATAAAGCAGGGAACCGTCCTCGCCCACCAGTGCTGCCTTTGTCGTCGTCGAGCCGGCGTCAATACCGAGGAAAACATTTCCCTCGTAGGTGGCTAAATCTGCTTTTGACACACTGTGTACACTGTGTTCCCGCAAAAATTCATCATATTCGTCTTCATCTTTAAATAGAGGTTCCATACGGGTAACCTCAAATTCTATCTTGATTTCATTGGATAATTTATTTAATAGCGCCGAGAGGGTGGTTATACCTTCATTCTGCGAATTCATGGCAGCTCCGCTGGCGGCAAACAAATGGGAGTTATCCGGTGCAATAATAGCATCTCCCTCCAGTTTGAGCGTGCGGATAAAAGCCGCCTTTAATTCCGTCAGAAAATGGAGCGGTCCTCCCAGAAAAGCAACATTGCCACGAATCGGTTTACCACAGGCAAGGCCGCTGATGGTCTGATTGACAACGGCTTGGAAAATAGAAGCCGCAAGGTCAGACTTGGCAGCCCCCTCATTAATCAGCGGTTGTATATCGGTCTTGGCAAATACACCACACCGTGCAGCGATAGGATAAATGGCCTGATAGTCTTTGGCATATTCATTCAGACCGGCGGCATCTGTTTTTAACAGAGTTGCCATCTGGTCGATAAAGGAACCGGTACCACCGGCACAGATTCCGTTCATACGCTGCTCGATACCATCAGTAAAGTAAATAATTTTAGCATCTTCGCCGCCTAATTCGATAGCGACATCGGTTTGCGGTGCATAGTCTTTCAGGGCAGAAGCTACGCTGACGACCTCCTGCACAAAAGGGATATCCAGATATTTTGATATGGCAAGTCCACCGGAGCCGGTAATCATAGGAGCGATTTCCTGTTCTCCGAGCGTGGTATATGCATTTTCTATTATTTGCTTTAATGTTTCCTGAATATTGGCAAAATGTCTTTCATAAGCGGAAAAGATAATTTGGTTCTCATCATCAAGAATAGCAATTTTTACGGTCGTAGAACCAATATCAATACCTACTCTGTTCATAGTTACCTCCCTGTCATTTACACTAAGCTTCCAATGTCATATTATACGACAAAAATTGATGTTTTGCAACAAAATCCAACTGGTATTTCCTGTATCTGTGTGAACATTTTATGACAGTTTCGAATAAGATATTAGCAAAAAGGAAAAAAGAACCCAATGAATCAGAGATATTGTAACGGAATGGTACATGTGATAAAGCAGGGGGATAACCTGTATCAGTTAAGCAGAATGTATCGGGTGCCGCTTGCCTTAATTCTCCGGGCAAATCCTTATGTTGATGTATATAATCTGCAGCCGGGACAGGAAATCTGCATCCCTGTGGCTCGTCCGTATCCGGGAATGCAAAGAACGGAAACTCAAAGTACAGAAACTCAAAGAACGGGGACATCCGAAATGAGCGATGAGAATCAAAGTGATGGTATGGACCCAAATATGAACCAAAATATGAACCAAAATATGGACGGAAATACGACATCGCTGGAAAGAGAAGAAACAAATGAGGATGTTGAGACATATGTATGCGACGGAACTAAGGGAGTTGGAGAGATATTGCAGGAGTGGGGCGTAGCATGGTCGGATATTGCCGAGAGAAATGATTTGAATAAGATAATCATTGCGGCAGACGTAGTTTTATATCTGCCAAAGAAGGTTTGACAAAGGTCCCTCAAACTTATATAATAAAAGCAATTAGGCGGACTCGGCGATGCCTCTGAGCAGGCGTCGCCGAGTCCCATGATGACGGACGGTTTCTGCCATCTGAGGGAGTATCGTTTGAGGGAAAGGAGAACGGATATGATTTCAATTTATAAGACAGTAGAAGAAGAATTAGTATCGCTGGATAAAATTGAAGAAGGCTGCTGGGTTTCCGTAACCCGTCCTACCGGTGAAGAACTGGAGCGTCTGCAGGAAGAAACCGGTATTGATATTGATGATTTGCGAGCACCACTGGATGATGAAGAGCGTTCCCGTATTGAACTGGAAGATAATTATAATATGATTCTTGTTGACATTCCTTCGCTGGATGAAAAGGATCGGTATGTCACGATTCCGTTAGGTGTTTTTATGACGAAGGAGCATATCGTGACGGTGTGTCTGGAGGAAACACCGGTATTGAAGGCATTTGAAAATAAACGGGTAAGGGAGTTTTACACTTTTAAAAAAACAAGGTTTGTGTTCCAGATTTTGTATCGGAATGCTACATCCTATCTCCGGTATCTGCGCATTATAGACAGAAAAAGTGACCAGATTGAAGAAAAACTCCATATTTCACAGAAGAACAGTGAGCTCATTGAACTTTTGGAGCTGGAAAAAAGTCTTGTCTATTTTACCACCTCTCTTCGTTCCAATGAGGTGGTGCTGGAAAAGCTTCTCAGGACAGACCGGGTAAGAAAATATCCAGAGGATGAAGACCTTTTGGAAGATGTTATTATCGAGAATAAGCAGGCCATTGAGATGGCGAATATATACAGCGGAATTCTCAGCGGTACGATGGATGCGTTTGCTTCGGTTATTTCCAATAACTTAAATATTGTGATGAAGTTTCTGGCCACCGTTACCATTGTGTTGTCCATTCCAACGATGATTGCCAGTTTTTTCGGCATGAATTTTGACAACATTCCAATGGGACATGCTCCCCATGGATTTTTTACGATTATTATACTGACCCTGGTAGTATCGGGGGTAGTGGCTATCTTCTTTAGAAAGAAAAATTTGTTCTGACAGGACGGAGGTATTTATGAACGTGATTGGCAAGTTAGAGCGAAAATTCGGACATTTAGGTATACCGGATTTAATTAAATATTTTATCGGACTGAGCATATTAGGAAAAATTATAAATTATATTAATCCGGCACTGTTTAGCACATACCTGAGTCTGGACATATATGAAATTCTCCATGGACAAATCTGGCGTCTCGTTACTTTTTTAATGGAGCCGATGTCCTGGGCCGACGATATGATAGTAGATTTGATCTGGTTTGTGATCTGGATATTTCTGTACTATAATATCGGGCTGGCATTGGAGAGAAACTGGGGGACATTCCGGTTTAATCTGTTTTATTTTTCCGGTGTCTTCCTTGTGATTTTATTCACGGTAGTATATTATGTTATTTTAACGGTGCAAAGCGGCTTATTACCCAATGAGCAGATTATTGCCCTGTTAGGCTATGGCAGCACCACGATACAGTATCTAAATCCGTCGCTGTTTCTTGCCTTTGCCCTGATGAATCCGGATGCGCAGTTCCTTGTTTATTTTATCATACCGGTCAGGGCAAAATGGCTGGGGATTGTTTATCTTTTATTTACCGGCTATGATGCAGTGCGATGCTTTATGGATGGATACTATTTCCATGTGGCGCTGATTTTAGGTTCTCTGCTGAACTTTGCCATTTTCTTTTTTGCTACAAGAAACCTGGGAAATATTCCGGCTGCCTACCGGAGAAAGAAGCGAAAGATCGTTTACAAGCAGAAGGTAAAAACCAGTGCAGCCGGAGCCTCACAGAGACACCGCTGCTCGATTTGCGGGAGAACAGAGGAGGATGCACCGAATCTGGAATTTCGTTACTGCTCGAAATGTGAGGGAAGCTATGAGTACTGCTCTGACCATTTATTTACCCACGAGCATGTACACAAATAGGAGAGTGAAAGGAGTATCATCATGGAGCTGGATGATTTACAAATACTTGTTATGGCAGGACTGCTGACGATAGTGGGATTTACTGCTATCTATTGCTGGCGCCTGCATTATGAGGTGGAGGGGATTCGTCTTTACCGGAAGGAAAAAAGGATAGACTGGTCTAATATTGTACTGCTTTTAGCGGTTGCCTTTGTAATCAAAAGTATTCTGTCGGTTTATTATGAAGGCCATGGAGTTGACATGAACTGTTTTTATTCCTGGTCAGATATGATTTTTGATAACGGTATTACAAAATTTTATCACTTGGATAGCTTTACGGATTACCCGCCGGGGTATATGGCGATGCTCTGGGTTATTGCAGGCATTCGCAGACTGTTTTCCATTGAAACCGCTTCCCTTACCGGACGGTTTCTCATTAAGCTGATTCCGATGCTTGCCGATATCGGAGCCGGTGTGGTTTTGTATCTGATAGCAAAAAAGAAATTTTCCGAACTTTCCGCCTTGCTTTTGTCAGTGACCTATGTATTAAATCCGCTGATTGTTATGGATTCCTCTGCATGGGGGCAGGCGGACAGTGTATTTACGCTCTGTGTGCTGCTGACCGGCTATTTCTGTATGGAACAGAAACGGATTCCGGCATATTTTGTCTTTGCCGCCGGTATACTCGTTAAGCCTCAGACAATGATATTTACCCCGATTCTGATTTGGACGATTATAGAGCAGGTATTTCTAAAGGATTTCAATACGAAAAAGCTGATTAGGGATTTAATAGGGGGTCTGTCGGCTATCGGTGCTATGTTTTTGTTTATCACGCCTTTTGGGGTGGGAAAGGTTATCAGCCAGTATATCGATACGATGGGGTCCTATGAATACTGTACCGTGAATGCCTATAACTTCTGGGCACTGCTGGGTAAAAACTGGGCACCGCAGACAGATAAATTTTTGTTTTTAGAATGCCGTCAGTGGGGAACCCTTGCTATTTTGGCGGCGGTGGCACTGAGTGGTTTTATTTTCTTCCGTTTGAAGGAAGATAAGTCGAAATATTTTCTCAGTATGAGTGTGATAGTCAGCACGATGTTTCTCTTTTCCGTCAGAATGCATGAGAGGTATCTGTTCCCGATTACGGTTCTTATGTTTGCTGCCTTTCTTGTGAAACCGACAAAAGAACTATTCTTTACCTATGTGGGATTTACTTTTGTGCAGCTTATAAATGTCGGGCATATCCTATATCTCTATGTAGAGTTTGAGTCTACCGGACCGGAAGGGGGACTGATCGGTCTTACGGCTCTTCTTACACTGGGAGTTTATGCTTATATGTATTTTGCCACCTTTTCAAAGACCGAATTAGAGGATTTAAAGCCGGCGCCGGAGAGCAGAAAAAAGAAAAAAGCAGGCGCCAAAAATTATATAGAACGTCCGATTCCGAGAAAGGAAAAGGAAGAGCCGGAAAGAAGGAAGTTCTCCATATTAACGACGAAAAAAATGAAGAAATTTACCAAGTGGGACTGGATAGTACTGGGATCCATTCTTGTGGTATACTCTGCCTTTGCCCTGTATGACCTGGGAAAAATGAGTGCCCCGGAAACTGACTGGGTAGCTGATGGAAATGGCAGCGTCATTCAGCTGGATTTGGGTGAGAATAAAAAGGTGGATATGCTTCATGCCTATTTGGGACGTTATGAGGAGAGAAAGTTTACACTGGATGTCTCCCAGGATGGCGTCAGCTATGAAAGAGTAGGTCAGGTAGTGGCAGATAGTGTATTTGCCTGGAATAATATGACGGTAGAGGACGGTGACGCCGCAAGCTACAACCTGGCAAAGGAATACCGTTATCTGAAACTGACATCGGACGATAATGACTCGATTCTCAGGGAGCTTGTCATAACGGATAAGGATGGAAACATTCTCACTCCGGTCAATACATCGGAGTATCCGGAGCTTTTTGATGAGCAGGATGAGTATGAAAGGACCACGACATTTCGAAGTGGCACATATTTTGATGAGATTTACCATGCCCGTACAGCTTATGAGATGACCCAGCCGGGAGTGTACTGTTATGAAAATACCCATCCGCCGTTGGGCAAATTCCTCATTAGCATCGGTATCCGAATCTTTGGCATGAATCCTTTCGGATGGCGGATTGTAGGAGTGATATTCGGTATCCTTATGCTGCCATTTATGTATCTCTTTGGCAGAAGACTGTTTGGATGCCGGACATGGGCGGCAGGAGTTCTTACGTTCCTCTTTGCCTTTGACTTTATGCATTTTACCCAGACCCGTATTTCCACCATTGACGTATATGGAACCTTCTTTATCATTGCCATGTTCTATTTCATGCTGCGATACGCCCAGACAAGTTTCTATGATACGCCGTTGTGGAAAACCTTTATTCCGTTAGGTTTAAGTGCCATTATGATGGGGCTTGGCTGTGCATCGAAATGGACTGCCGTCTATGCGGCAGCGGGATTGGGAATCTTTTTCTTTACGATTATGGGAGTGCGGTATTATGAATATAGGCTGGCACAGAAAAATCCTTCCGGTGTAACAGCCGGCATTAGTCATGAGTCCATTTTGGAGAAATTCAAGAAAAATTTCATAGGGACCATTGCCTTTTGTGTGTTATTTTTTATCGTTATAGCGGGACTGATTTATTTGCTATCCTATATTCCGTTTGACAATACTTCCGGGGATGGGTTGTTTAAACAGATGTTAGATAACCAGAGGGATATGTTCAACTATCATTCCACTCTGACCTCAACTCATCCATACTCCTCTACATGGTATGAATGGCCGACCATGATTCGTCCGGTGTTTTACTACAGCCAGACGGTGGCAGATGGTTTGAAGGAGGGCATCAGTGCCTTTGGAAATCCGCTTGTTTGGTGGGCGGGAATACCAGCTGTTTTATACATGATATATTTGATTTTCCGGGAGAAGGACCGCTGTGCCATCTTCTTGGTATTTGCTTATCTGGTGCAGTATGTTCCGTGGATGTTGGTGGACCGTTGTATCTTTGCCTATCATTATTTCCCAAGTGTACCGTTTGTGGCAATGATGATTGTCTACACTATGGTGCGTCTGGTAAAGAAGGACAAAAAATGGCTGAAGTGGGTATTTATTTACTGCGCAGCAGCGTTTATCCTGTTCCTTATGTTTTATCCGGTATTGTCCGGGCAGCCGGTAGCTTATAATTATATTCGGGATGCTTTAAAATGGCTGCCTGACTGGGTGTTAGCATGATGATCGTTTCGTTTTGGAATGGAGAGTAACAGAACAGTGAGAGAATTAAAAAAACTAATACACGATATTCATAGAGGAAAAAATCTGGAGAGCAATTTAAAACGATATCGGGAAGCAGCTGTCCGAATCTATAATGATTATGGGGCACTGGAGCTGACCTTTTCTGCCTTTACTATGCTGCAGGAAATCATGGAAGAAAAATCGGAACTGGCGGCAAAGGAAGAGAAGGTAATTGAGCGTATCTGTAAAGCCCTTGGTGGTCTGGGGGAAGAAAACTGCCGGTTTGCTGACTGGATTCCCGTGATGGAGGCGCTCAGACAGGAAATTACCGATAAAATGGATTTGTTTACCGCCTATACGGACAGGCTTATTTGTTATGAATATGTGCTGAATAGGATGGAGCTAAAATTTCTGCCGGAGAAGGAACTGAAAAAAAGGCTGGAAGAAATAGATGACGAGGAGTTTTTACAGCGGATCATGGCATATCTCTTTGGTTCAAAAGACCAGAGTGTTATTCAGGAAAAGGTGCAGATGGTAATCGGACAGATTCCGGTGCATATGACAAAAAATAAGCTGTTTGAGAAAATCAGCGAGGCCATGACGCTATACAAGGACGGGGATAAAACTTCTGTGGAAAACTTTATCTATATGCTCCGTACATCTGCCATGGTATATGAGCCGGGGAAATCACCGGGGGAATATCCGGAATTTGAAGAGGCTCTTGACCGGCTGGAAAAAGCGGATTATGATGCCATAGAGGAAGCGGAATATGAGAGACTGGTAGAGGTTCTGGAAAAGAGTGCAAAGGCCATTCACGAGATTACGGATTTTTACTATTCCATGCAGAAAGTAGTAAACGGGATTTATGCCCTTTGTCTGTCCATGCCCTATCTGGAGGAGGAGACGAAGCTGATCCGGGCGATAAAGTCGATCTGGCGCTGCTATGCCGGGAAAGAGTACCGGGAAGAGATGTTAATTCCTCTGGAGGGAAGAATTGAGGACTGTGTGGAAAAAACCAGCTATTTAGAGGCTGTTTTGTTTGAAATAAAAAGTTCTTATAAAAAAGAACTGTCCCAGTGGGAAATGACTTCATTTTTTGAGGACTTTTCCCGGGTTGCTAATCTTCTTTCCGACAGTTTGTTTATTGATCTTGAGCAGGCAGCGAAAGAAGAAAAGGCAGATAGCACCTATATCAGACAGAGGAGCGAGGAACTGTTTGAGGAACTGTCTGCTAAATTCAGTCAGGTTTCCCGTCCGGTCCGAGGTGCCATCATGGGTCAGATACTGGAAAAACTCCCGGCGCTTTTTCAGAATACCGATGAAGTGCAGGAATATATCCGGGTCAACCTGCTTGGATGTCAGAATAAAGCCCAGAAGTGTGTTGTGATGGAAATATTGTGGGATTTGATTCAGGAAGAACAGGAATGGTGATAATCAATGATTCACTGGTATCACAGTTTGTATATGGATGATGTGGTGGCAAAGCATCCCTCCCGGTGTAAAAAGCGGGTGGAGAGACGCCGCCCATGGAAGAAAAATTATTATGCGGTAACCCTTGCTGTTAATGATGCCAATCTCTTTGAGATTATGGGAACGAGACAGTTGTTTTTCCGCCGCTACCGCTATCTGGACATGTATATCCTCGGTCTTGCTGCGGATTATAAGGGAGCGGTAGGATTGCTACAGAAGATGATAGAGGATGTCTGCCGGGAGAATGATAGCTTTTCCCCGAGACAGTATTTTCAGAAAAAGGACTTTGTATCAAAACAGGAGTGAGATAATGTCGATTGTTTTGGCCATACTAAAATGGATAGGCATTGTGCTGGGAGGAATCCTCGGATTGCTTCTGATTCTTGTTGCATTGTTCTTTCTTGTTCCTGTCCGGTATCATGCAGTTTTTGAAAGTAAAGACGGCAAAATTCTCTATAGCTTCCGTTTTAGCTGGCTGTTAAGACTGTTATCGTTACGAAAAAAGAAAACCTCGGATGCCATTCGCCTCTATGTGTTAGGGATTCCGATACGCAATCTGTCTGAGGGGAAAAAGGATGGAAAGAAAAAGAAAGAAAAACCGAAATCATTCGGGCAGATTAAGGAGCAGGAAGGAGAACAGGCAGAAGAACAGGCGGAAGAGAAAGTAATAGAACCCCAAAAAGAGCAAAAAAAAGTGCAAAAAAAAGAGGACGGCTTACGGAAAAAGAAATCGGTTTTCCGGAACAAGAAAAAGAAACCAAAAAAGAAACGCTTTTCTTTTGGGAAAGTATCTAGTATAATAAGTATTGTCCGGGAGGCAGAAAGCAAAGTAGCCCTTCGCAGGCTTCGAGGGGAGATTGTTCGACTGATTCGTTATCTGTCCCCGAATAGAATAAAGGGACGGTTCCTAATCGGAACCGGGGACCCGGCATCTACCGGGCTCTTGTTTGGCGGCATCAGCTTACTGCCCTTTGCCTATCAAAAGGGAATAAAGATTTCCCCGGATTTCGATGAAAAGGTTTTTGAGGCAGATGGTTATATGAAAGGACGCATCCGTATGCTGTATCTGATACGGCTCATAATCCGAATCTATCGGGACAAGGAACTGCGGATGCTTTGGGATAATATAAATCAAGTGAATAAAAAGGAGGCAGCATAAATGGCAGATAATAGTTTTAATAATACGGTGGAATCTTTATTCAAGGGAATGGATGCATTTATTACGACCAAGACAGTGGTAGGAGATGCCGTTCGTTTTGATGATGGAACGATAGTACTTCCTCTGGTGGATGTCAGCTTTGGTGTGGCGGCAGGTGCCTTTGCCAACGAGAACGAGAAAAAGAACAATGGCGGCGGCGGTATGGGTGGAAAAATACAGCCAAGTGCGGTACTGGTTATTAAGGATGGCAGCTCCAAGCTGGTGAACGTAAAAAATCAGGACGGTATTACGAAGATCCTTGATATGGTTCCGGACTTTGTGGACAAGTTTTCCAAAAAAAAGGACAAAGGTCAGGATACGCCGGAGGAAGACATAAATCCGGACGAAATTTGAAAAAAGTGAAAATTTTACTTGCAAAATCTCCCGGACTTTGTTAAAATATTCGTGTTGTCGTGTGTGACAGATATATTGTGATATAGATAGAGAGACATACGAAGTCTGAACAGAAGGAGGTGCTTTTCATGGCAAAATGTGCAGTATGTGGGAAAGGCGTACATTTCGGAAACGCAGTCAGCCACTCTCATAGAAGAAGCAATAAGATTTGGAAATCCAACTTAAAATCTGTAAGAGTAAAGGTAAACGGTGGTACAAAGAAAATGTATGTTTGTACTTCATGCCTTCGTTCTGGAAAAGTGGAGAGAGCATAGTCAGGCTATATAGTCATATTTACGAAAGATAAAGAATCCTTACAAGGAAGGTAGGGGTTCTTTTTTATATTTATGACACATGTGAAAATAAATATACAAGGAGAGGATACCTATGAAAAAATTAAAACGGAAACTAAAAATAATGTTACTGTTTCTGCTTTTGGGAGCATCTGTGTGGTCTGTCAATAACGCACAGACCATACAAGCAGATTCCGTAGGAAGCGGAGCAAAGATTGTGACAACCGAGGAACCGGACAGGGTGCGGTTTCATATTGGGAGATTAGTCGGTACTACGGATCAAATTAAAGCAGTGCCAACAAAGGATGCCGCCCTTACGGATGTAACCTTTACCTCTAGTAATACTGCTGTATGTAGTTTGACAAAGCATAACGATTACTGGGAAATTGAGAGGTTAAAGGAAGGAATTTCAGTGATTACCATGACCTGTAAGGCAGATGGAGAGTATGTAAAGCGTACGTTATTAGTATCCAGCTTTACAAGGGTAGGAGGCTCTACTGAGGTAAAAGGAATTATTCAAAAAGGTGCGACCGTATATTATGGTGCGTCGGATGAAGAAAACATTTCCTCGGATGACAGTGAGGTTAAGGAAGAGATAACGAAGAACAAAAATGTGATTGTGAAGTATCAGTGCAATGATTTTTACCGGGTAGAACTGGAAGAAGGAACCTTTGGCGAGAGTGACGAGGAATGGGGCTTTGTTAAAAAGAATCAGGTACAAATTCCGGTAACCGGAGTTTCGGTAAAAAAAGAAGTCACCATTTTTGAAAAGGAAAAAGTATCGCTGGGAGCTAAGACAGAGCCGGAAATTGCCTCAAATCCTAAACTGAAATACCGGTGTTCCAATCATAATGTGGTGGTGATAGACGCAGGTGGAACCATGACCGGCATACATACGGGAACGGCGGTAATTACAGTGTCCAGCGCCGAAAATTCCAAATATACGGCAAAATGCCGGGTGACAGTAAAACCATATATTCCGGTAACGGGCATCCGGATTTCTCCGGATACGCTGACGGTGGATGACGGAACAAAGGGAAAACTAACCGCCACGGTGCTGCCGGCAAATGCCTCTGTTAAGGACCATTCATGGAAAGTAGGGGACGAGAGCGTTATCAAAATGGACTCAGCAGGAAACTATGTGGCTCTGAAACCGGGAAGCACGACGGTAACGGCGACAACAAAAGAGGGAAATTTTTCGGCTACATGTCGGATCAACGTAAAACCGGTAGCGGTAAAGGGCATTTCCATACAAAAAACCATGAATCTGGGCATAGGAGAAATCCGCACACCGGTGTGGCGTATGAATCCATTGAATGCCACGAACAAAAACATAATCTGGAGCAGCGAAAATCCTAAAGTGGCAACGGTAGATAAGCAGGGGAGAATTACCGGTCGGTCACTGGGAACAACAAAAATCCGCGCAAAGACAGAAGAGGGAGGGTTTTATGACATCTGCACCGTAACGGTGGAAAGCTATGTTCAGGATCTTATATTGGATGAAAATGTGTTTACTATGACACTGGGTAAATCGAGGAAGATGAAATTGGAAGTAGTGCCAAAAAATCCAACGAGAAAAAATCTCGTCTGGAAAAGTAAAGACAAGTCTGTTATTCAGGTATCAAAGAACGGGAAACTGACAGCAGTACGGACAGGCACGGCGGAGGTTATCGTCTATGACCGGTATTCAGGAGCCTATGATACCTGTATCGTTACGGTTGAGGCAAATTTAAAGAAGCCGAAGCTGATTGGAAAATTCCAAAAGAAGAATTATATTTTATCATGGAAGAAGGTAGATAGGGCAACGAACTACTACTTATATGAATATAATAAAAAACAGAAAAAATACAATAAGATAAAAGCTTTTTCCGGGAAACCGAGGAAGTATACCGTGAAAAAGGCAAGCAAGGGAACAAAGTATAAGCTGCGGGCATACTACAAGCCAAACGATGAGTATAGCAGCTATAGTACAGAAGTGAAAGTAAAATAGAAAAGAGGGGACCTAAAGATGAAAATAGTTCAGAAATTTGCAGCAGTTATGCTGATGGTATCTTTGCTACTGCCATATGCAGAAAGTATACAAAGCTATAATCCGGGAAATCCGCCACCTACAGTGGTAAAGGCGGCGACAAAGGCAGAGGAGCCGGAGTGGAATATCGAATGCCTAAATGCCGAAAATTCTTATGAGGAGAGCCGAAAACTAAAAAGAATCAAGGTGGCGGTATTGGATTCGGGATTAGACTATGATGAAGATATTCCATTTGTGGAGAGAAAAGACTTTTTAGGTGAGGAAGAATTGCATCCGTTGTTTCAGGACTACACAGGACATGGTACCAGTGTGGCAAGCCTGATTTGTGCGAATAAAAACGATGACAGCATAACCGGAATTGCAGCAAATGTGGATTTATATGTTGCCAGAATACTGGACGAAAACAATGCCGCCCCGGTCAGCCGGGTAATCGAAGCGGTAAAATGGGCTATGGATAAAAAGGTAAATATTATCCATATGAGTTTTGGCACGAAAGAATATTCACAGGCGCTTTACAATGTAATACAGCAGGCATACAATAAGAATATATTAATCATTGCATCCGCGGGAAATGATGGAACAGCGGCAGAGGATGAATCTACGGTGGAGTATCCGGCAGCCTTTTCGAATGTCATCGCTGTAGGAGCGACCAATACGGAAAACCGGAAGACGGAAATCAGCTCCAGCGGTGATGAGTTAGATATTGTGGCACCGGGAGACCAGATTCTTTCCGCCGGCGCTTTTGGCGGTGTTGTCGTGGATGAAGGCACCAGTATGGCAGCGGCACAGGTAACAGGAATCGCAGCCGTGCTCTGGGGCAAATATCCGGATAAGTCAAACCAGTTTATCCGGGAGCTTCTGATTCGCAGTGCCAATAGCAGTGCTGTGTCCGGCGACTGCGGAAACGGTATGGCGGATTATACGAAGTCAGTCCAGAATTACCGGAAGATGAATACGGTATATCATACTTATAAACAACTGGGAACCTCCGAGACCTACGCCATTTATCAGGCAGGGAAAAGTATCGGAAAAAATACGGCACCGATTGAACCCCATGATGATGTGAATTATGTAAATGGGGCGTGGGGGAAAGACATACATGAGGGATTTGTGACAAAGAAGGGAATTGTTACAAGCAGTAATATTAACATAGTAAAAAAGGGAGTAGTTGCTCCCGATCGTTTAAAGAAAACAAAAGCTCTGTCAAAGCACCCCTATTTTCATGGTGGAGGAAACTATTTGGCGAATACACAATATTTGTATGCTGTTACGAGAGCGTACTGGAAAGCTCAAAAAGAGAAACTGCCAACCTATAAGAAGGTTTTTGATAATGGAAATCCATATAAGGGTGTGAAGAAAAAGTATGATATTAAAGATCATCTGACAACA
>JAFLTC010000017.1 GCA_022510615.1 Lachnospiraceae bacterium
GACTTCAGGGACGGGGTCAGTGATTGAAACCCCTGAGCAGGCACTGAGCTATGCACCTGACCTGCCAGAGCAAAAAATATGCGTCGTGGCACAAACGACATTTAATTACAAAAAATTTCAAGAATTAGTTGAAATTCTTTCAAAAAAAGGTTATGATATACTTGCTGTGAATACTATATGTAATGCGACATCTGCCAGACAGAGTGAGGCTGAGAAACTGGCGTCAAAATCAGATGCCATGATAGTGATTGGCGGAACCCATAGTTCGAATTCACAGAAGTTGTATGAGATATGTAAAAATCAGTGTGAGAACACTTTTTTTATACAGACAGTAGATGATTTGAGCTCCATTTCACTTGATTCATTTACAAGCCTAGGTATTACTGCTGGGGCATCTACCCCAAATAATATTATTCAGGAGGTTCTAGAGGCATGTCAGATTTAAGTTTTGAAGAAATGTTAGAAGATTCAATAGTAACAATCCACAACGGTGAGATTGTAGAAGGGACAGTTATCGGAGTTAAGGACAATGAAATTATTTTAAACATTGGATATAAAGCAGACGGTATTTTAACAAAGAATGAATATAGTAACAACGCTGATATTGACTTAACAGCCGAGGTAAAGCCGGGTGACCAGATGACCGTTAAGGTACTTAAGGTAAACGATGGCGAAGGTCAGGTTCTTCTTACCTACAAGAGATTACAGCAGGACAAGATGAACAAGAGATTTGAAGAGGCCTTTGAAAACAATGAGGTACTGACCGGTAAGGTAACGGCAGTATTAAAGGGCGGTTTGAGTGTGGCATATGGCGAAGGAAGAGTATTTATTCCGGCCAGTCTCGTTTCCGATTTGTATGAAAAGGATTTGAGTAAATATGCAGATCAGGAAATCGAATTTATCCTGACGGAAGTAAATCCGCATAAGAGAAGAATTATCGGTAATCGCAAACAGCTGATTGTCGAGAAGAAAAGACAGGCACAGCAGGAGCTGTTAGAGAAGCTTGAGGTTGGCATGATGATTGAGGGTACCGTAAAAAACCTGACAGACTTCGGAGCCTTTATTGACCTTGGCGGAGCTGATGGCCTGCTTCATATTTCCGAGATGTCCTGGGGGCGTGTGGATGATCCTAAGAAAGTATTCAAGGTTGGCGATGTAGTAAATGTCATGATTAAGGATATTGCCGATTCCAAGATTGCCCTTACGATGAAATTAGAGGAGAATAATCCTTGGAGAAATGCAGCGGAGAAATATCAGGTAGGTACTTTGATTACCGGTAAAGTAGCCCGTATGACAGACTTTGGTGCCTTTATTGAACTGGAGGAAGGGATTGATGCCCTGCTTCATGTTTCCCAGATCTCCATTGAACATGTGGAAAAACCATCGGATGTATTGAAGGTAGGGCAGGAAATAACAGCAAAAATTGTTGATTTCAATGAAGAAACCAAGAAAATCAGCCTGAGTATTAAGGCGGTAGAGATTGAAAAGAAAAAAGCAGAGGAAGCCGAAAAAGCAGAGTCTGAGAAAGCAGAAGCGGATGAGGCAGGAGAACCAGCACCTGAGATTGAAGCAGCAGAGACTGAATCGGAAGCCACGGAAGAAGTAGAAACTATGGAAGAAGCAGAAGATGTAGAAGAAAAAAATAATGGAGGGGAAGCTCTGGAAGAGGAGTGATATATTATTATGCCAGATAGTTATGAAACATTTAAAAAGGAATACCTGCAGCTGACAGGAATTGATCTGAATTCTTACAAAGAAAATCAGATGAAACGAAGGATTGATAACTTTATCACAAAACATAGTGACAAAACCGGTTATCAGAATTTTTTGGCTTTGTTAAAATCAGATACCAAGGTATACAAGGATTTTATCTCGTACCTTACCATTAATGTTTCTGAATTTTATCGGAATCCTGCCCAATGGAAAACATTGGAAACGGAAATTTTTCCAAATTTGATAAAGAAATTTGGTAAACGACTCAATATATGGAGTGCTGCCTGCTCCACCGGGGATGAACCCTATTCCCTTGCTATGGTGTTAAGTGAACTGGTGCCATTGGATCAGATTCAGATTCAGGCGACGGATTTGGATAATGAGGTACTGGAAAAGGCCAGAGTAGGTTATTATTCTGAGAAAAGCGTTAAAGGGCTGCCTCAAAAATATCAGGATAAATTTATTGAGCCAGTCAGCCCGGGAGTTGTCAAGGTATCAGATAAGCTGAAATCCTGTATTAATTTTAAACAGCAGAATCTCTTAAAGGATTCCTATCCGCAGGGCATACATATGATTGTCTGCCGGAATGTTATGATTTATTTTACCGAGGAGGCAAAGCAGGAAATTTATCACAAATTTGCTTCTTCCCTGCACAAGGAAGGTGTTCTTTTTGTGGGAAGTACCGAACAGATTATTGGACCGTCCCAATATGGATTGCATAGTTGCCAGTCGTTTTTTTATGAAAAGCAATAAAGTCGGGCATTACCGCCACCCTGTATCATGCAGGGTGGCTTTTTTATGAGAAAGAAATGTTGATTTTTTTCTCGTTTTTTAGTATATTTATACCATATGAGTATCCGATTGGCATCGTTATGCTAATCAAAAGACAGGAGGTTTTTCCATGAGTGAAAAAGTAGTAGTAGCACTGGATGCCATGGGTGGGGACTATGCACCGGTAGAAACGGTAAAAGGTGCCGTAGAAGCGGTTACGGAGCATCCGGAAATCAAAGTAATATTAGTGGGGAAAGAAACAGAAATTCAGTCTGAGCTTGCAAAATATACATATAAGAAAGAAAATATTGAGATTGTACATGCTTCCGAGATTATCGATATGGGTGAGGTGCCGACTAAGGCAATCCGTGAGAAAAAGGATTCCTCCCTTGTGGTGGCAATGAATCTGGTGAGGGAGGACAAGGCAGATGCTGTTGTGTCTGCCGGAAGCACAGGTGCCATTTTAGTTGGGGGACAGTTAGTAGTAGGAAGAATCAAGGGGATCAAGCGCCCGGCACTGGCACCGTTTTTACCATCGGAAAAAGGTTTTTCCCTTTTGATTGACTGTGGTGCCAATGTAGATGCCAGACCGGAGCATCTTGTACAGTTCGCCCAGATGGGTTCTGTTTATTTTGAAAATGTTATGGGAAAGAAAAATCCTACGGTCGGGATTGTCAATATCGGAACGGAAGAAGAAAAGGGAAACCAGTTAGTAAAAGAAACCTATCCGATGCTTCGTGATTGTCCGGATATTAACTTTATTGGCAGTGTAGAAGCCAGAGAAATTGTCCGGGGCGGTGCGGATATTCTTGTCTGCGAGGCATTTGTGGGAAATGTAATATTGAAATTCTTTGAAGGAGTGGCGCTTACCTTTTTAGGCTGTATCAAAAAAGGATTGATGTCCAGCATTCGTACAAAACTTGGTGCTGTACTTGTAAAGCCGGCCTTGAAGGGTCTCATCAAAACTTTTGATGTCAGCAGTCAGGGCGGAGCACCTCTGCTGGGATTAAAAGGACTGGTAGTAAAGGCCCACGGCAATTCTAAGAGCAAAGAGGTAAAAACGGCAATCTGCCAGTGTATTACCTTTAAAGAAAATAGTATTAATGAAAAAATAAAAGAAATGGTTCAAAAATAAAAGGAAAAAGTATGGAAGAGAGCAGATTACAGGAATTTCAGGAGAGAATTAAATATTGCTTTCAAAACAATAAATTATTAGTAAATGCGCTGACCCACAGTTCCTATGCCAATGAAAAGCATTGGCGGTATGAAACAAATAATGAGCGTTTAGAGTATTTGGGCGATGCGGTATTGGAGTTAGTCAGCAGTGAATTTATTTTCAAAAATAACCGGGATATGGAGGAAGGGAAAATGACGAAGCTGCGGGCCAGCCTTGTCTGTGAGATTTCCCTCGCCGCTTCCGCAAGGGAAATCCATTTGGGCGATTACCTGTATCTGGGAAAGGGAGAGCGCCATACCGGAGGAGAAAAAAGAGATTCCATTCTTTCCGATGCCTTTGAGGCAGTGATTGGAGCGTTATATCTGGACGGTGGTATGGAAGCTGCCAGTAAGTTTATTTATGAATATGTATTATCGGATATTGAGAAAAAACAACTCTTTTATGATAGCAAGACTATTTTGCAGGAAATGGTACAAAGTAAAATGCGTGCCGGAACGAAAATCAGTTATCCGATTGTAAAAGAAGAGGGTCCTGACCATAATAAAAATTTCGAAGTTATTTGCCGGATTGGCGATACAGAGTACGGGAGTGGGTGCGGACGTACAAAAAAAGGTGCAGAACAACAGGCGGCCTATGAAACCATATTATTGCTGAGACAGGAGAAACAGACATGTATTTAAAAAGTATAGAGGTGCATGGATTTAAGTCCTTTGCCAATAAATTAGTGTTTGAATTTCATAATGGAATTACCGGCATTGTGGGACCAAACGGCAGCGGTAAAAGTAATGTGGCCGATGCGGTTCGATGGGTTCTCGGGGAGCAGAGTGCCAAGCAGCTTCGCGGCTCCAATATGCAGGATGTCATTTTTTCCGGTACAGAGATGCGAAAACCTCAGAGCTATGCCTATGTGGCATTGACGATTTCCAATGAAGACCATAAGCTGAATCTTCCTTATGAGGAAATTCAGGTAGCCAGACGGGTTTACCGCTCCGGCGAGAGTGAATATCTGTTAAATGGTGTTACCTGCCGGTTAAAGGATGTACAGGAGTTGTTTTTCGATACCGGAATCGGTAAGGAAGGATATTCCATTATCGGACAAGGGCAGATTGATAAAATATTAAGTGGAAAGCCGGAGGAGCGAAGAGAACTTTTTGATGAGGCGGCGGGAATTGTTAAATTCAAGAAAAGAAAGGCGGCAGCGGAAAAAAATCTGGCAATTGAAAGCCAGAATCTTTTGCGTGTCAAGGATATTCTGACGGAATTAGAAAAACAGGTGGGTCCGTTAGAGGAGCAGTCTAAAAAAGCGAGAGAATATCTGAATCTGAAAGAGGATTTAAAACGCTATGAGATAAGTCTGTTTTTGATGGACTATGACAGTCTTCAGGGGGAAATGGAGGAAATTGAGAAAAATTCCGTGGATACAAGAGCGGAATTAGAAGAGGCAAAACAGGAAAAGGAGCAGTCCAAATCTCAGTATGATGCGGTGGAGGAAGAAATTGCCACCTTTGATCGCTCCATTGAAAAAAAGAAAGAAAAAGTAAATCAAAATAAAATTTTAATGGCAAACTTCGAGAGTGAAGTTCGTATTACGAAGGAAAAAATAGCCTCCGTCACTCAGGGAAAAGAATATTACAGAGAAAGAACTGATGCCCTGGCAGCTTCCCGGACAGAAATGGAGACAGAGCTTACGGAATATATAGAAAGTCAGAAAGAGGCTCTGGAAGTTCTTGCCAGCAGGGAGGAAAAGGAGAAAGAAGTAAGCGTAGCTCTGGAGAGTTTGGAAAAGGATATTGTAGAGAAGGAAATTGAATTAAATGAGCAGAACGATGCGATTTTAGACGCCCTGAATACATCCTCCCAGATTACGGTGGAGCGGCAGAAGACACAATCTATGATGGAGCAAAACAGTATCCGAAAGGCAGAATTGAACCAGAAACTGTTATCCAACCAGTCACAGGTTTCCGCAGCGACACAGGAAATGAAACAGGAAGAGGAAGCTTTAAAAGCAGCAAAGAAAGAGCTGGATAATGAATATGTAGCAAGAAAGTCTCTTCTCTCCGATGCAGATGCAAAACGTGGGGAGATTCTTAAGCTTCAGGGGGAGCAGCAGGAAAAACAAAAACAATACCACAGAGAAAGCTCCAAGCTGGATACGTTAAAAAATCTTGCAGAACGCTATGAAGGGTATGGACAGAGTATTCGGAAAGTAATGGAGAAAAAGGAGAATAACCCGGGACTTTTGGGTGTAGTAGCAGATATTATCCAGGTAGAGGGCAAGTATGAGACAGCTGTAGAAACAGCACTAGGCGGGAATATTCAAAATATTGTTACGGAAGATGAGCATGTAGCAAGGGATATGATTGAATATCTAAAGGAAAACCGATATGGACGTGCTACTTTTCTTCCTTTGACTACGGTAACCCCAAAAAAGGACAAACCTTTTCGTGAGGAAGTTTTGTCAGAGCAGGGGGTATTAGGTAATGTTGCCGACCATGTACAGCGGGAGAAAAAGTTTGACCGGGTAGTGGAATATCTTTTAGGCCGCTATCTTTTAGTAGATACTGTGGAAAATGCCATGAAAATCGGCAAGAAATATCAGTATTCTCTCCGTATTGTAACATTGGAAGGTGAATTATTAAATCCGGGTGGTTCCATGTCCGGCGGGGCCTTTAAGAATAACAGTAATCTTCTGGGACGCCGTCGTGAAATGGAAAAGCTCACACAATCCATTCAAGAGATAGAAAAGGAAATTTCTCGTATCCGCGAACAGATTGTTGGGGCACAAAAAAAGGTGGAGGAGCTTGTGCACCTTGCCAATGAAAAAAATGAAGTGTTAAAGGAACTGGAAGTAAAGAAAAACACGGCGACCATTAAATACGAGCAGGCGGTATCGATAAAGGAGCAAAAGGAAAAGGAATATCTGGCCATTGCCAACGATGGAAAGCAGATTGAGACCCAGAAAACTCAGTTAGAGGAGACCATCTCCCGGATTGATGACCGTCTTAAGGAAAGCCGGGAACGGGAGGAACAGGCGAAGAACAAAGTAGAGGAATTGACAAATTTACTTGAGATAGCTCATGAAGAACAACTCAGCAGACAGGAGGAGCTGGCTGGGATTCGTCTTGAAATTTCTTCCTTCCAACAGAAGAATAATTACATATCCGAAAACATTCACCGCATGGAGGCCGGATTAAAGGAATTAAAGGATGAGTATGATCATTTAATGGAAGAGCAGAACAACTCCGATGACACGACGAAAAAAATGCAGGAAGCCATTGTCGGGTATGAAGAAAAGCATGCGGCCCTTGGTGAGGAAATAGAACGTCTCTTTGTGGAAATTGAAGAAGAGACGAAAAAGCGGGAAGAAATGCTGGCGTCCCAGAAGGAATTTTTTGAAAAACGGGATGCTCTCATGGAACACATGAATGAACTGAATAAGGAAATTTTTCGTCTGGATTCCAGAAAGAATAATCTGGAAGAAAAGCTGGAAAATAAAGTCAATTACATGTGGAATGAATATGAATTGACTTACCACAACGCAAAGGAATATGAGGTAGACGATTCCATTTCCTATACAAGGACGAAGGCGAATGTAGGCGAGACAAAAACAAAAATCCGAAATCTTGGAGATGTCAATGTCAATGCCATTGAGGATTATAAGATGATAAGCGAGCGGTATGAACTGTTAAAGACCCAGCACGATGACTTGATTGCCTCTGAGGAAGCACTGAAAAAAATCATTGTGGATTTAGATGAGGAAATGAGAAAACAGTTTGAGGAGAAATTTGCCGATATCCGAAAACAGTTTGACAAGGTATTCCGTGAATTATTTGGTGGTGGCAAGGGAACTCTTGAATTAGTAGAGGATGAGGATATATTGGAGGCAGGAATTACCATTAATGCACAGCCGCCGGGAAAGAAACTGGGAAATATGATGCAGCTATCCGGAGGGGAAAAGGCCCTGACGGCCATTGCCCTTTTATTTGCCATTCAAAATCTCAAACCTTCACCGTTTTGTCTGCTGGATGAGATTGAGGCGGCACTTGACGATTCCAATGTAAAGCGATATGCTAAGTATTTGCATAAGCTGACAAAGAACACGCAGTTTATTGTCATCACCCATAGAAAGGGAACAATGGAGGCTTCCGATGTTCTCTATGGTATTACGATGCAGGAAAAAGGGGTATCCACATTGGTATCCGTTAAGTTGATTGAGGAGCAGTTAGAACAGTAGAGAGGAATTTATTATATGGAAGAAAAAGTAGGATTTTTAAAAAAGCTGAAAAACGGTCTTACGAAAACAAGACAGTCCTTTGTTTCCGGTGTGGATTCATTATTTACCGGTTTTTCAGAAATTGATGATGATTTCTATGAAGAGTTGGAAGAATTACTTGTCATGGGAGATATCGGAATTAATACGACCATGGGTATCATCGATGGCTTAAGGGAAAGAGTAAAGGAAGAAAAAATCAAAGAGGCCAGTGCCTGTAAGCAGCTTCTGATTGATACGATTAAAAATCAGATGCAGGTGCACGAGGATGCCTATGAATTTCTAAATCGGAAGTCGGTCATTTTGCTCATCGGTGTCAACGGCGTCGGCAAAACCACCAGTGTGGGAAAGCTGGCAGGACAGTTTAAGAATATGGGGAAAAAGGTAATGTTAGCGGCAGCGGACACTTTCCGTGCCGGAGCTATTGACCAGTTAAAGGAATGGGCGAACCGTGCCGGTGTGGATATTATTGCCGGACAGGAGGGGTCGGATCCGGCGGCAATCGTATATGATGCCGTGGCGGCGGCGAAGGCCAGAGATGTGGATATACTGCTTTGTGATACGGCGGGACGCTTGCACAACAAAAAGAATCTGATGGCAGAGCTTCATAAAATCCACACGATTATTGAGAAGGAGTATCCGGATGCTCTGTTGGAAACATTGATTGTGGTGGACGGCACAACAGGACAGAATGCGCTGGCACAGGCGAAGGAATTTGGTGAGGTGGCAGACATATCCGGTGTTGTTCTCACAAAATTAGATGGGACGGCAAAGGGAGGCATTGCCATTGCCATACAGTCTGAACTCAGTATTCCGGTCAAGTATATCGGAATTGGAGAACAGATTGGGGATTTGCAGCGGTTTGACGCAGAAGAATTTGTAAACGCATTATTTGAGACAGAATAAGGAAAATGGAAACGAAGAAAGGTCGTGTTTTTGCATGATGACATTGGAAAAGTTTGAAGAGGCGAGCGAGGCAGTGGAAAACGTGATTCTGCCCACAAACCTGATATATAGTGAATATTACAGTGCACAGACCGGTGGGAAGATTTATTTAAAGCCGGAAAATATGCAGTATACGGGAGCTTATAAAGTAAGAGGGGCATACTATAAAATCAGTACCTTGAGCAAGGAGGAGCGACAGCGGGGACTGATTACTGCCTCGGCAGGAAACCATGCCCAGGGTGTTGCCTATGCGGCAAAGCTTTTTGGCGTAAAGGCTGTTATTGTCATGCCAAATACGACACCGCTCATTAAAGTAAACCGTACGAAGGGCTATGGTGCTGAGGTAGTACTTCATGGAGATGTATATGATGATTCCTGTGCTCATGCGATGAAACTGGCAGAGGAAAACGGCTATACCTTTATTCATCCCTTTGATGATGAGGTGGTGGCGACGGGACAGGGATCCATTGCCATGGAAATTATAAAAGAACTGCCGACAGTGGATATGATACTGGCACCGATTGGTGGTGGCGGGCTTGCCTGTGGTGTATCTACACTGGCAAAGTTATTAAATCCCAATATTAAAGTAATCGGGGTAGAGCCGGCGGGAGCAAATTGTATGGAGGAATCCTTAAAACAAGGCAAGGTAGTTTCTTTAAAGGAGGTCAATACCATTGCTGACGGTACAGCTGTAAAAACTCCGGGAAGTAAAATTTTCCCTTACATCCAGAAAAATATAGATGAGATTCTCACAGTGGATGACCATGATCTGATTGTAAATTTTCTGGACATGGTAGAAAATCATAAAATGATAGTGGAAAATTCCGGTCTACTGACCGTTTCGGCGTTAAAGCAGCTAGACTGCGAGGGGAAGAAAATTGTCTGTATTTTAAGCGGCGGTAATATGGATGTCATTACGATGTCCTCTGTTGTCCAGCATGGACTGATTCAGAGGGGGCGTGTATTTACCATCAGCATACAACTGCCGGACCGTCCGGGAGAGCTTTTACACGTTGCCGATGTCATTGCCGAGGCTCAGGGAAATATTATCCGTCTGGAGCATAACCAGTTTGTCAGCATTAACCGGAATGCGGCAGTAGAATTGACCATTACGATGGAAGCCTTTGGCAACGAGCATAAGGAAGCAATCATTACGGCGCTTCATAAGGCGGGTTATGCACCGAAATCCGAACAGCCATCGGCGGTTTATCAATAAGGGGAGGAAAACGATTATGGCAGAAAGTACATACCAGAAATCCTTATTGTTTACTCCGGAGGGAGTACGGGATATTTACGGAGAGGATTGTGAAAAACGTTACAAAATCCAAAATGAGCTTCACAATACAATGAAACTCTACGGTTTTAAAGATATTGAGACACCTGTTTTTGAGTTTTTTGATATTTTTAACCATGAGAGGGGAACGGTAAATTCCAAGGAAATGTTTAAATTTTTTGACCAGTACAACAATACACTGGTTCTCCGTCCGGATATTACCCCGTCCATTGCCCGGTGCGTGGCGAAATATTACGAGAAGGAAGATATGCAGATTCGTCTTTGCTATACCGGAAGTACTTTTATCCACCGTAGCGGCTATCAGGGAAAGCTTGCCCAGACAACCCAGGTGGGAGCGGAGTTAATGAACGATGATTCCTCGGATGCCGATGGCGAAATGATTGCCATGACCATTGAGTGCCTGATAAAATCCGGTTTAAAGGAATTTAAGGTGGACATCGGACATGCGGATTTGTTCCGTGGGCTTGTGGAGGAAGCGACTTTGACAGAAGAGGAAATTGAGCAGCTGAAAGTATATATGGCAAATAAAAATATCTTTGCGGTAGAGGATATGCTGGAGAAAAAAGAGATTCCTTCAGAGTGTAAGGATTTGCTCATTAAGCTTCCGGATTTATTCGGCGATATCGAGACAATCCAGTATGCTCTTGAGAGAACGTCCAATGAAAGAGCCAGAGAGGCGTTAGACCGACTGGAGAAAATTGACGGAATTTTAAAAGCCTATGGTATGGAAAATCATGTGACCTTTGATTTGGGAATGTTGTCTCATTATGAGTATTATACCGGCATTATTTTTAAGGCCTATACCTATGGAACAGGAGATGCCATTGTCACAGGCGGACGATATGACAATCTGGTAGAGCAATTTGGAAAAAAGACACCGGCCATAGGACTTGCTTTTGTCCTGGATGAGCTGATGCTTGCCCTAGAGAGCCAGCAGGTAAACATTGACGCCAGAGAAGCGGATATTCTTATCTTGTACCGTTCCGCAAACAGGGAGAGGGCCATTGAGCTGGGCAATGAACTGCGTACTCAGAAAAAACCGGTCCGTCTGATGCGGAAAAATGCGGAAACCCCTCTGGAGTCATATAAAGAGTATGGGCTTCGAAACGAGGTATCCTCCATTTTGTACATTGATGATACCGGGGAAGTTACAGAATTTGCTTTGAGGGAGAATGGAGGCTGATATGAAATATATTACCATTGCACTTGCCAAAGGAAGGCTGGCAAAACAGACACTGGCGCTTCTAGAGCAGACAGGAATTACCTGTGAAGAAATCAAAGATAAAGAGACAAGAAAACTGATTTTTGTGAATCAAGAGCTGGGACTCAAATTTTTCCTCTCGAAAACCTCCGATGTTCCAACTTATGTAGAATACGGTGCTGCCGATATCGGTGTCGTGGGAAGTGATACGATTATGGAAGAAGGAAGAAAGGTTTTAGAGGTGCTGGATCTTGGCCTGGGAAAATGTAATATGTGCGTGGCAGGCCCTGCCAGCGCAAAAGAGCTACTGAAAAAGAATCAGGTAATCCGGGTTGCATCAAAATACCCTAAAATTGCCAAGGATTATTTTTATGATACCAAGCACCAGACGGTGGAAATTATAAAGCTAAATGGATCTGTGGAACTGGCTCCGATAGTTGGTTTGTCAGAAGTTATTGTAGATATTGTGGAAACTGGATCTACCCTCCGTGCCAACGGTCTGGAGGTGTTAGAGACCATATGTCCGCTGTCGGCACGGGTCATTGTCAATGAGGCAAGTATGAAAATGCAGCGGGAGCGGATTACAAAATTAGTAAAGGATTTAAAAGAGGCATTATAACAACAAGGGGGGAAGAACCATGCGTATTATTCAATTAACAGAAGAATCAAAAAAGAATATACTGGAAAATTTATTAAAAAGAAGTCCGAATAACTATGATAAATACCAGGATACAGTAAATGCTATTTTGGAGGATGTCAAAGAAAACGGTGATAAGGCGGTTTTTGCTTATACAAAGCAATTTGATAAAGCCGATATTACCGGTGGCAATCTCATTGTGACAGAGGAGGAAATCGATGAGGCATACCAGTGTGTGGATTCGGATTTAATCGAAATCATGAAAAAATCCATTGCTAATATTCGTTCTTTCCACGAAAAACAGGTGCGAAACAGCTGGTTTCATACAAGGGAGGATGGCGTGATTTTAGGACAGCGTGTTACCCCTCTTGCCAGTGTCGGTGTATATGTACCGGGCGGAAAAGCAGCATACCCATCCAGTGTGTTAATGAATATTATCCCGGCACAGGTGGCAGGAGTAAAACGGATTGTCATGACAACGCCGCCGGGAGCAAGCGGAAAGGTGAATCCGGCAACCTTAGTGGCGGCAAATCTGGCAGGGGCCACTGAGGTCTATAAAGTGGGAGGTGCCCAGGCTATTGCGGCACTGGCTTACGGTACAGAATCCATTCAGAAAGTGGACAAGATTGCCGGTCCCGGAAATATTTTTGTGGCATTGGCAAAGAAAACCGTATACGGACATGTTAGCATTGATTCTGTCGCCGGCCCCAGTGAAATTCTTGTGCTGGCGGACGAAACGGCAAATCCGAAATATGTAGCGGCGGATTTACTGTCTCAGGCAGAACATGACGAACTGGCATCTGCTATATTAGTGACGACAAGCAGGAAATTGGCGGAACAGGTTTCCGAGCAGGTAGAAATTTTTACGGAGGCTTTGTCTCGGACGGATATTATTCGCAGTTCCATTGAAAATTATGGCTATATATTAGTAGCGGATTCCATGGAGTCCGCCATTCAGACAGTCAATGAGATTGCATCGGAGCATTTGGAGATTTTAACGGAGAATCCTTTTGATACCATGACAAGGATAACGAATGCCGGTGCTATCTTCTTAGGGGAGTATAGCAGTGAACCGCTGGGAGATTATTTTGCCGGTCCAAACCATGTACTTCCCACGAACGGCACGGCGAAATTCTTTTCCCCGTTATCGGTGGATGACTTTATAAAAAAATCCAGTGTTATTTCATATTCGAAAGAAGCTTTAGAGGAAGTCCATGAGGATATCATCCGTTTTGCAAAGGCGGAGCACCTGACAGCCCATGCCAATTCCATTGCAGTGCGTTTTGATAAAGAAATCCTTGACGAGGATTGATATTTATGTTATATTCTTAATGTTGTGATAAAAAGTAGATGGTCCTCTGATGGAAATGGTACATTAAGAACATCAAAAAAATTTAGGAGGAACAACAATGAATGAGATTATTAGAAAGATTGAAGAGGAACAGTTAAAAGCAGAAGTACCTGAATTTAAAGTTGGCGATACGGTTCGGGTATATGCTAAGGTAAAAGAGGGGCAGCGCGAAAGAACACAGGTATATGAAGGCGTTGTGTTGAAAAGACAGGGCGGAAGTACCCGTGAGACCTTTACCGTCCGCAAGTTTTCAAACGGTGTGGGCGTTGAGAAAACATGGCCGCTTCACTCTCCGGTTGTTGAGAAGGTGGAAGTTGTTCGTCTTGGTAAAGTAAGAAGAGCAAAACTTAACTATTTACGCGGTCGCGTAGGTAAAGCAGCCAAAGTAAAAGAATTGGTAAAATAATTTGCATTTGCTTTTCAAAGGGACAACTTTTTGTTGTCCCTTTGCCATTATAGGAAGCGTTAGAGTAGGAGGTATCCATGAATCTTAGATTTGAAGAAGAAACAAAAAAAGAGCGGAGAATTCAGCTGCTAAAGGAAACGATATGGTTTTTGGCGGCCGCTGTTCTCGTTGTTCTGCTTGCCTGGCTGATTGTCCGGTTTGCCTTAAAAAAGGTCAGCGTCATTGGCAGTGCCATGGAGACTACTCTCTATAACGGCGAAGATGTCATTGTCAATAAAACCTCCTATCTACTGCTTTCTCCGGGTAGGGGAGCCGTTGTGGCTTTTTATCCGGAGCAAAAGGAAGGAGAGGAAATGCCGTTGGATGATTCTTCGGTTATTATCCGTAGGATTGTTGGTCTGCCGGGAGAAACGGTGCAGATAAAGGACGGTCAGATATATATTAATGATGAGGAAATCGAGGAATCGTACGATTTTCCCGATATGCTTTCCTCCGGTCTGGCAAATGATAAAATCAAGCTTGAAGGAGATGAATATTTTGTCCTAAGTGATAATCGTGCCGACATGGATGACAGCCGGAATAGTTCCTTTACGAAAGTAAAGAGAGGGAATTTAATCGGGAAAGTGATTTTAACCCTGAGTCCGATTTCACTGATTGGCGGACCGGAACAGGAAAAAAAAGAACAAAAAGATGAAACGGAAACCAAACAGGAAGCAAAGTAAGGAGGCACTATGCACTTTCAATGGTATCCCGGTCATATGACAAAGGCAAAACGCACGATGCAGGAGGATATACGGCTGATTGATGTAGTAGTGGAGCTTGTGGATGCACGCATTCCCGTCAGCAGTAAAAACCCGGATATTGATACACTGGCAAAAAATAAATCAAGGATTATCCTGTTGAATAAAAGTGATATGGCAGACCCTGCACAGTTAGATGTATGGATTCGATATTATGAGGAAAATGGATATCTGGCCTTAGCTGTCAATTCGAAAAAGAAAAATGAATTAAAACAGGTTCATGCTCTGATTCAGAAAGCCTGTAAAGAAAAAATAGAAAGAGATAAAAAACGGGGCATTTTGAACCGGCCGGTCCGGGCTATGATAGTGGGCATTCCCAATGTAGGAAAATCCACCTTTATTAATACCTTTGCCGGTAAGGCATGCACAAAGACCGGAAACAAACCAGGGGTTACGAGAGGTAAACAGTGGATTCGATTGAATAAACAGGTGGAACTTTTAGATACTCCGGGAATTCTCTGGCCAAAATTTGAGGATCAGACCGTAGGACAGCGTCTGGCCTTTATCGGTTCCATTAAAGACGAACTGATTCAAAGTGTCGATCTGGCATTGGATTTGATCGAGTTTCTCGTTGAAACCTATCCCGGCACTCTGGAAAGGAATTATCAGGTGGAGGAGACAGAGAATTCTGCCGGAATACTGAAACAACTTGCCAAAAACCGAGGCTGCCTGCAAAAAGGACAGGAGCCGGATTATGAAAAGGCCGCTTTTTTACTATTGGATGATTTTCGAAATGGCAGATTAGGGCGTATTACCATTGAGCGTCCGTCACACTAACAATTCGAAATGGAGGTTTCATATGTCAGAAGAAAAAGAAATTGAAGAGAGCTTGCAGATTTGCAAAGAAATTGAAAAATTTCATGTCAAAGATGATTTGAATGAGAGACTGGAGTTCGATACTCCTTCCCCTCAGATTGATAAGGATACGGTGTCGAAAATTGATCAAATATTAGAGGGGAAAGAAGAGTCGCCGGTAGTACCGGAATCAGAAGTAGAAATTAAAAAAGAAGTGGCAACGGATGCGGAAGAAAAAGAGAAGGTAGAAGAGAAAAAAGAACAGATCTTGCAGTTGGAAGCCGTATATGATGACATGCCGGAGAAAAAAAAGAGTGCCCGGAATACCGGTAGAGATGATGATACGCAGGAAGAATACAATGAAAGACATCCGTTTTTGAGAACAGTTTTAAACATGTCTATTTGTATGGTCGCCGCCTTATTAATTTCGCTTTTTCTTACGAATTATGTTGCCCACCATACATCGGTGGAAGGAAATTCCATGGAGCCGACGCTCTTTAACAGCGACCAGCTGATTGTAGAAAATATCAGTTATATTCTGCACGACCCGGAGCGTTTTGATGTCATTGTATTTCCTTATACTCAGGATGTCAGTTATATTAAACGGATTATCGGACTTCCGGGAGAAAGAGTCCGGATTTTAAACGGAAATATTTATATCAACGGAGAAATTCTGAAAGAGAATTATGGAAAGGAAAGAATCAAGGAGCCGGGAATTGCCGTCAATGAAATGACTCTGGGAGAGGATGAGTATTTTGTATTGGGAGATAACCGGAATGCCAGCATAGACAGCCGTAAGGAAGAAGTGGGACTGGTTCATCGTTCTATTATTAAGGGGAAAGCATGGTTGCGGATTTATCCTTTTGAGGAATTTGGGCTGGTCGATGAGTCAAATGAGACGGAATAGGAGAGTTCCATGGAAATAGAAAAGAAATATTTGGTAAAACAATTACCGGAAAATTTGGCACAATATGAAAAATGGGAAATTGAGCAGTGCTATTTATGTGCGGATCCTGTTGTGCGTCTTCGAAAAAAAAACGATGAGTATATTTTAACCTATAAAAGCAGAAATTTTCTTGATAAAGCAATTTTATCCGAAAAGATGTGTGTCGCAGAAGAAGTGGAGCTTCCCCTGACCAAGGAAGCCTATGAGCATCTGAAAAAAAAGGCAGACGGAAACAGTATCTGTAAAACAAGATATCTGATTCCCTATAAGGAAAAGAAGATTGAGTTAGATGTATTCCATGGTGGCAGAGAAGGATTTTATCTGGCAGAAATTGAATTTGATTCCGTGGAGGAGGGGAAAAAGTTTTCTCCTCCCTCATGGTTTGGAGAGGATGTCAGCGGAGATTATCACTATACCAATAGTTATCTCTCTCTGCATTGAAAAATAAAATTTTGCCTTGTCATTTACTTGCATTGTGTTTATAATGATAAGTGACAAAAAACGAAGGAGGTTATGACTATGTCATATGTAGACGAGGTACTGGCTCAGTTAATCGAAAAAAATCCCGCAGAGCCAGAATTTCATCAGGCCGCAAAAGAAGTGCTTGAGTCCCTTCGTCCTGTGGTAGAGCAGAACGAGGAAAAATTTCGTAAGGATGCTTTATTAGAGCGTCTGATAAACCCGGAAAGACAGGTTAAATTCCGTGTTCCATGGGTAGATGACAAAGGACAGGTACAGGTAAACACCGGTTATCGTGTAGAGTTCAATAGTGCTATTGGACCGTATAAAGGTGGACTTCGTTTCCATCCATCCGTTAATCTGGGTATTATTAAATTCTTAGGTTTTGAGCAGATTTTTAAAAACTCCCTGACTGGTCTGCCAATCGGCGGCGGTAAAGGTGGTTCTGATTTTGACCCGAAGGGAAAATCAGACCGTGAGGTAATGGCATTCTGCCAGAGTTTTATGACAGAACTTCAAAGACATATCGGACCGAATACGGATGTTCCTGCCGGCGATATCGGAGTAGGCGGAAGAGAAATCGGTTATATGTTTGGTCAGTATAAAAGAATTCGTAATGCTTATGAGGGCGTATTAACCGGAAAGGGACTTACATACGGAGGTTCCCTTGCCCGTACAGAGGCTACCGGATATGGTCTTTTATACTATACAGAAGAAATGATGAAGTGTAACGGTCACGACATGGCAGGAAAGACAGTTGTTGTTTCCGGTGCCGGTAACGTTGCTATTTATGCCACTCAGAAGGCACAGCAGATGGGAGCTAAGGTTGTGACAGTATCTGACTCCACAGGCTGGATTTATGATTCGGAAGGAATTGATGTAGAACTTCTGAAAGAGATTAAAGAAGTAAAGAGAGCACGTCTGACTGAGTACGCAGCAGCAAGAAAGAGTGCCGAGTATCATGAGGGTAAAGGCGTATGGTCTGTAAAATGTGATGTTGCCCTTCCATGTGCAACACAGAACGAGTTAGATATCGAAGATGCGAAGACACTTGTTGCTAACGGTGTTATTGCTGTTGCTGAAGGTGCTAACATGCCTACGACTCTGGAAGCTACTGAATATCTTCAGGAAAATGGCGTTTTGTTTGCTCCTGGTAAGGCATCCAATGCCGGTGGTGTTGCCACTTCCGCACTGGAAATGTCCCAGAACAGCGAGAGACTTAGCTGGAGCTTTGAGGAAGTAGATTCCAAGCTGAAAAATATTATGGTAAATATTTTCCATGCCTGCGATGATGCTTCTAAGAAATATGGTTATGAGAAGAACTATGTAGTAGGTGCTAATATTGCCGGATTTGAGAAGGTAGTAGATGCTATGACTGCACAGGGTATTGTTTAATTTCAATAGTTTCAAATAATCAAGAAAATCCGTTTTACAAGAAGGCAGACTACTAAACAGTATAAAACAGAAGAACTACCATCCAATCAGTGGGGACCTTTAACGCGAAGCGTTTCCGGTTCGAATCGATTGGATGGTAGTTATTTTTTTATTACGATGTTGTAGTTGCCCACCGTATAAATGTTTGATATAATTTCTTTATTACATGATAAAGGATAGTGTAAGGGATGAAAAAAAAATTTGAAATTATATTGTATTTTCTTTTTTTATATATTTGTATTATTGTAGCAATGCCGGCGCAGAATGGGAGAGCGGCGACAGCGGATACGAAGAAAGAAGTTTACCGGGAAATCTCAAAACAGCTTCTGGCGGGCAAGAAACAGTTTTCTGTCCGGTGCACGAATACAAAGATGGCGGTTTCCCTCGTGAATCGACTAAATAGTGCAAAGGATTCTGTTTATTATCGCACCCTTTTTCAAATTACCCAGACAGTGGATAAAAAAAATAATACCGATGACGGCGATTATCTGTATGGGAATCTCGGACAGGTAAACTGCTATTACAGGGAAGGACAGCTTTGGTTTCATGACATTGAATATCTGGAAAGTGTAAAACAGAGAAAGGCGGTCAACCGGAAGGTCAATGCGGTTGCAAAAAAAATCAGGAAACAGGGAAAAAATAATTATGAAAAAATAGCACTTACTTACCGATATGTCGTAAAACATGTAACTTATGACCGGCGTAAAAATTGTAATTATTCTGCTTATGCCGGATTTTATAAAAAAAAGACTGTCTGTAACGGGTATGCCCTGATGATGTATAAGCTCCTAATGAAGCTGGGAATTCCGTGCCGGTTTGTTTCCGGTTCCATAAAAGATGGAAAGAAATGGTATCTTCACGCATGGAATATCGTCAAGCTGAAGGGAAAGTGGTATAATCTGGATGCCTGTCAGGATGATGAAGATGACGGACAGGTGTATAGTGACTATTTCCTAAAAAATGATAAGACTTTTCAGAAAGACCATAAAAAGGATTCCTTTTACCGGACGAAGGCATTTAAAAAGAAATATCCGATGAGCCCAAAAAGCTTTGTATAAATTATAACATTAACCAAAAAGTTCCCCGGGATTGTCTATTCCGGGGAACTTTTTGGTGTGCTTTATTTTTCTGTCGTAAACCATGTATAGGAATTTTTCTTTGTCTGGATACGGAAGGTAATCGGAGCATATCCCTTCTCCACGAGAATTGCCTTACTACATGTAATTTTATTGCCCGGCGAAAGGACAGTAGTTCCCAAATCGTCTACCGGTTCAAAGAAAAAGCCCCAGTCCTGATTCGTTAGTTGTCTGGTGGAATTTGCCCCAAAGATGTTATAGTAGTAATTAAATATATCTTTGGCCTCTATCGTCTGGCTGCCAGACAAATAGCAGATTTTAAACTTAAAATAAATGTACTCCTGGTTTTGCGCCGGCTTTGGATTTGCTGAATTATTTTTTGCCATGGCGGCTGCTTTCTCTCCGGATTCAAAACGTAACAGTTTAATGGAAAACTTCCCTTTTTTCTTTCCCTCTTCATAGAAGGTAAAGGTATTTGTATTGTAAGCAGATTTCGGACTTGCCTTTGTCCCCCTTCCAAGTGCTCTTTTCTTGACTGTTATTTTACAGCGGAGTTTTTTACCTGATACTTTGGCAGTAATGGTAGCCTTTCCAGAAGCCTGAGCCTGGATAACGCCCTTTTTGGAAACAGTGGCAACAGATTTTTTACTGGATTTCCATGTTACCTTTTTGGAAGTACCTTTTACTTTTAATTGATAAGAATTTCCTACATACAGGGTCTTTTTTGTTATATTTAGTTTCACGGCTGCCTTTGCGGGTGGTGCTGCCAAAAACAGGTTACCGATAATACCCAGAACAAGAAACAGCGAAAGAGTTTTTTTCATACTTTCTTCCTCCTACGTTATTTTAGAACTATTTTACAATAAATATGTGTAAAATACAAGGCAGACTCTGATTTTTTTGTAGCATATCCCATTTTTTTATGCTAAGATAGGGATAGATTTTTGGTATTTTGGAGGAAGTTATGTCAGTTATAAAAAAAAGTCATATCAGAAATTTTTGCATTATTGCACATATCGACCACGGAAAATCGACACTTGCTGACCGCATTATTGAAAAAACCGGCCTTCTTACCAGTCGGGAGATGCAGGCGCAGGTACTTGACAATATGGAATTGGAAAGAGAACGTGGCATTACAATAAAGTCCCAGGCAGTCCGGCTTGCCTATAGGGCAGATAATGGTGAGGAATATCTGTTTAACCTGATTGATACACCGGGACATGTGGATTTTAACTATGAGGTATCCCGGAGTCTTGCTGCCTGTGAAGGAGCAATTCTTATTGTGGATGCGGCACAGGGTATTGAAGCCCAGACACTGGCAAACTGTTATCTGGCCATTGACCATGATTTAGAGATTATGCCGGTTATCAATAAAATTGACCTACCCAGCGCAGAGCCGGAACGGGTAAAAAATGAAATTGAGGATGTCATCGGCATTGAAGCTCAGGACGCCCCTTTGATTTCTGCCAAACTGGGCACGAATATAGAAGAGGTGTTGGAACAGATCGTGACAAAAATTCCGGCACCGGAGGGAGATGAGACAGCACCGTTAAAGGCTCTGATTTTTGATTCGGTATATGATGCCTATAAGGGAGTTATTATATTCTGCCGTCTTTTTGAGGGAACGGTAAAAAAAGGAACCCGGATTCATATGATGGCTACCGGTATGGAAGAGGAAGTAGTGGAGGTGGGAACCTTTGGTGCCGGCCAGTTTATTCCCTGTGAGGAACTGACAGCCGGTATGGTGGGCTATATTACGGCAAGTCTGAAAAATGTAGAGGGAACCCGTGTGGGAGATACGGTAACAGATGCCGGGCGTCCCTGTGAGGAGGCACTTCCGGGATATAAAAAGGTCATGCCGATGGTCTACTGTGGTCTTTATCCGGCGGATGGAGCGAAATATCAGGATTTGCGGGAAGCACTGGAAAAGCTTCAGTTAAATGACGCCTCCCTGCAGTTTGAGGCAGAAACCTCTATTGCCCTTGGATTTGGCTTTCGCTGTGGATTTCTTGGACTTTTACATCTGGAGGTAATACAGGAGCGATTAGAAAGAGAATACAATTTAGACCTTGTGACGACGGCACCGGGAGTTGTTTATCATGT
This sequence comes from Lachnospiraceae bacterium, assembly GCA_022510615.1. Taxonomy (GTDB): domain Bacteria; phylum Bacillota; class Clostridia; order Lachnospirales; family Lachnospiraceae; genus Eubacterium_F. The sequence continues at coordinate 21,379 of JAFLTC010000017.1, forward strand.
ATATAAGACGAATGGCGAGATGGTGGAGGTAACTAATCCATCCAACCTGCCGGACCCATCTGAAATTGAGCATATGGAGGAGCCGGTGGTAGAGGCCGAAATTATGGTGACGACGGAATTTGTGGGAGCGATTATGAAGCTTTGCCAGGAACGCCGGGGTGTTTATCAGGGCATGGAATATATGGAAGAGACGAGAGCGATGCTCAAATATATTCTCCCTCTGAATGAAATTATTTATGACTTTTTTGATTCGCTGAAATCCCGTTCCCGTGGCTATGCCTCCTTTGATTATGAGATGAAGGGATATGAACCGGCACAGCTTGTAAAATTAAATATATTGATTAACAAAGAGGAAGTAGATGCTTTGTCCTTTATTGTCCATGAAAGTTCTGCCTATGAGCGGGGGAGAAAGATGTGTCAGAAGCTGAAAAATGAGATTCCGAGACACTTGTTTGAAATTCCGATTCAGGCGGCCATTGGAAATAAGGTCATTGCCAGAGAGACTGTTAAGGCAATGCGCAAGGATGTTCTTGCAAAATGCTATGGCGGTGATATTTCACGTAAACGAAAGCTTTTGGAAAAGCAGAAGGAAGGAAAAAAACGGATGCGCCAGATTGGCAATGTGGAGATTCCGCAGAAAGCATTTATGAGCGTCTTAAAACTAGATGATGAAGAATAATAAAAAGTCATTAGGACTATACATCCATATCCCTTTTTGTGTAAAAAAATGTAATTACTGTGATTTTTTATCCTTTCCGGCGGAAAAGAAAATATACCGGGATTATGCAAAGCTACTGGCAGGGGAAATGGCACTCTGGCAGGAGCGGCTATCCGGTTTTCAAATTGACACGATTTTTATCGGTGGGGGCACGCCATCTCTGTTAGATGAGAACGATATGGAAGTAATTCTGAAAGGACTTCATAACTATTTTTCTCTAAAAAATTTGCAGGAGTTTACAATAGAATGTAATCCCGGTACGGTTTCCCCGGAAAAGTTTTCTCTGTACAAACAGTGGGGAGTAAACCGGATTAGTATTGGCATGCAGTCTGCCATTGATGATGAGCTCTCTTTGTTAGGAAGGATACATACCTTTGATACCTTTCTAAAGAGCTATGAACAGGCAAGAAAAGCCGGTTTTCATAATATTAATATCGATATTATGTCTGCTATACCTTCCCAGACAAGGAACAGCTATCAGAAAACATTACAAGAAGTCATTTTCCTTAACCCGGAGCATATTTCTTCCTACAGTTTGATTGTGGAGGAGGGCACTCCCTTTTATACACTTTACGGAGATGAACCGCCGGTGGAGGAAGAAACAGACCGGCTCATGTATGAGGATACGGGAAGATTTTTAAAAAAAGCCGGTTATCACCGGTATGAAATTTCCAATTACGCCAGAGAGGGAAAGGAATGTCTACATAATCTGAAGTACTGGAAGCGGGAAAATTATCTGGGTCTTGGACTAGGGGCTTCTTCCTTTATGGACCATAGCCGTTTTTCTAATGTCCGGGACTATAACGCCTATAGGGAAACGATAAAGGAGGGCGAATTTCCGGAGGGGGAAAGAGAGCGGTTATCGGAGCAGGATGAGATGGCGGAATTTATGTTTTTAGGACTTCGCTGCATGGAGGGAGTTTCTGTCGCCGATTTTTCCGAATGCTTTGGAACAAAGATAGAAACTGTCTATGAAAAGGCCATCGGAGACAGTATAAAAGAAGGTCTTTTAAAAAGGCGGGGGGATAGAATTTTTCTGACGGAGCGGGGAATTGATGTCAGTAACCGGGTCTTTGAACGGTTTTTATAATGAACAAAAAGTGTGTGCGAAAGGAGGAAAAAATGACGGATTTCGAAAACAAGGTGGAAGATTGTCTGCTTCAGATTCGGAAGAAAACGGATTTTGTACCGAAGATAGCTTTGATACTGGGAAGTGGTTTGGGAGCACTGGCAGAGGAAATTAACTGTGTCGAAACGGTTTCTTATCATGAAATAGAAGGATTTCCGTTTTCTACCGTGGCAGGTCATAAGGGACGTTTTGTCTTTGGGTATATCGGGAAAATACCTGTTGTTATTATGCAGGGACGTGTGCATTACTATGAGGGCTATGACATGTCGGATGTCGTTCTTCCCATCCGGTTGATGCGAAAAATGGGGGCGGAACTTTTGTTTTTAACAAATGCGGCAGGGGGTATTAATCCGAAACTGAAGCCGGGGGATTTTATGATGATTACGGACCAGATCAGTTCCTTTGTGCCATCGCCTTTAATTGGCCCTAATGTAGAGGATTGGGGAGTACGATTCCCCTCCATGGATACGATTTATGATAAGGAGCTTTGCCGGGTGTTACAGGATACGGCAAAAGAGTGTGACATACCGCTGAAAGAAGGCGTTTATGTCCAGACGACAGGTCCGAATTATGAATCTCCGGCAGAGGTGAAAATGCTTGGTATGTTAGGAGCGGATGCCGTGGGTATGAGTACCACGGTGGAAGCAATAGCCGGAAGACATATGGGAATGAGAATCTGTGGGATTTCCTGTATTTCCAATATGGCGGGGGGGACTGCGGAAAATCCCCTTACCCATGAAGAGGTCAGTGCCATAGCGGATCAGGCAGCACCACTTTTTAAAAAACTTGTGAAGACGGCAATTGCCAATATGGCAGAGTGACGCTTCGGATTGGAGGTAAAAATGAAAATACGTTTTTATAATGCTCGTATTCTTACAATGGAGCCGGGCAGTGAGATACTGGAGGGAGAACTCCATGTGGAAGATGATTTGATTTCTTATGTGGGAGAGCCATCCGGTGAGCAAAAGAAGTGGGACAGAGAGATTGATTGTGAGAGAAATCTTTTGTTGCCGGGATTTAAAAATGCCCACACTCATTCGGCCATGACCTTTCTACGGTCCTATGCGGATGATTTGCCGTTACAGGAATGGCTGTATAACCGGGTATTTCCCATGGAGGCAAAGCTGACAAAGCAGGATCAGATTGAGTTAGCCAAGCTCGGTATATTGGAGTACCTTACCAGCGGAATCACGGCAAATTTTGATATGTATTTAGATAATATGTGCCACGCCATAGCTTCCCGGGATATGGGCTTTCGCTCCGTTATGTGTGGCAGCATGAATGATTTTGGCGGCACAGTGGAGGAGACAGAAGAAGAATATTATAAAATTAATGAGGTTTCTCCTCTTATTAGTTATAAATTAGGCTTTCATGCAGAATATACAACGAAGGGCGAGACCATCGAAGCCCTTGCTAAGCTGGCCGAAAAAATGAAAGAGCCGGTTTATCTGCATCTGGCAGAGACGAAAAAAGAAGTAGAGGAATGTTACGGAAGATATCAGATGTCTCCGGTAAAATATCTGGACTCGGTGGGTATATTTGAATACGGAGGCGGTGGCTTCCACGGTGTATGGATGTCTGAGGAAGATATGGATATTTGTGCGAAAAAGGGAGTATCCATTGTATCCAATCCTGCCTCTAATGTAAAGCTGGCAAGCGGGGTGGCGGATTTATGCAAGATGTTAGAAAAGGGAATCAATATTGCCCTGGGAACGGACGGTCCCGCCAGCAATAATGCTCTGGATATGTTCCGGGAAATGTACCTTGCCTCTGTGCTTCAAAAGGTTACAAAGATGGATGCCTCTGCCATGGATGCGAAGGATGTACTGCATATGGCAACGGTCGGGGGAGCAAAGGCGATGGGGCTAAAGGACTGTGATGTGTTAGCGAAAGGGAAGAAGGCAGATCTTATACTGCTTGATATGCATAGGCCGAATATGCAGCCGGAAAATAATATTATAAAAAATATAGTCTACAGCGGTAGTAAAGAAAATATAAAGCTGACAATGGTAAACGGCACTATTTTATATGAAAACGGCAGCTTCTATACGAAAGAAGCCGCCGAAGATATTTACCGAAAGGCAAATGAAATTATTGGGCGAATGAAATAGCAGTCCGTGCATAACGGCACCGTTATGTTATTTACTTCTCCATCTGTTCAGCAAGCTGCTCCCATGTCTCCATAGCGAGAGAGAGGGCAGCTTCTTTTTCTTCCCGTGATTGACTCAACTCCATGAGTTTTCCTGCATCCGAAGCATATTCCGGAAGCGATAACTCTTCATCAATGGCGGCGATTTCCTCTTCCAGCTTTTCAATATCCTGTTCCACCTTTGCATACTGGTTTTCTAACTTTCTCCGGTTTGCCTGCTGCTGTTTTTGCTCCTGCCAGTCAAGTTTGGCATCGGTTTCTTTTTTTGCCATGAAAGAAGTTTCTTCCTGTTTCAGATGAATCTGTTCCATCGTTTCCTTTTTTTCCAGATAATACGAATAGTTTCCGGAATAGGATAAGAGCTTGTGACCGGTCAAATCTAAAATTCTTGTGGCTGTACGGTTAATAAAATACCGATCATGGGATACATACAAAACTGTTCCGGTATAATGATTCAGAGCTTCTTCCAAAATTTCTTTCGAGGCAATGTCCAGATGGTTCGTCGGCTCATCCAGCAAAAGAAAGTTGGCCTTTGAGAGCATCAGCTTTGCCAGGGAGACCCGCCCTTTTTCACCACCGCTGAGAAGCTGGATCGGTTTTAATACATCATCACCGGTAAACAAAAAGGCGGCTAACACATTCCGTATTTCAGTGTGGGTCAGGTTCGGATAGTCATCCTGAATTTCTTCAAAAATCGTTTTATCATCATGTAAAACATTGTGCTCCTGGTCGTAATATCCGATATCGACGCCGGTGCCGGGAGTGCAGCTTCCCTCATCTGCCGGCTCCATGCCGCAAATCATTTTCAACAGGGTAGTTTTGCCCGTTCCGTTTTTCCCGATGATGGCAATTTTTTCTCCCCTTTTAATTTCCAGAGAAAGGTTTTTAAAAAGATGATTGTTTCCGAAACTTTTCGCATAATCCGATACTGACAAAACATCCTTACCACTTGGATGAGAAGGAGTTAATTCAAACCGGATTGCAGCGTTTTCCCCGGAAGGTTTTTCTAAACGCTCTATTTTATTTAACATCTTTTCCCGGCTCTCTGCCCGGCGGATGGATTTTTCCCGGTTAAAAGATTTCAGCTTTTCAATTACCGCCTCCTGATGTCGGATTTCTTGTTGCTGGTTATAATACTGACGAAGAAGAGATTCTCTCAGTGCCGCTTTTTTCTCGGCATAGCTGCTGTAATTGCCGGAAAATGTCATTACCTTTCCCTGATCAATTTCTACTACCTTATCGGCAATGCGGTCCAAAAAATACCGGTCATGGGACACCACAAGAACACTGCCCCGGTAGTTTAAGAGATAGTTTTCCAGCCAACGGACGGAATCCAGGTCCAGATGGTTCGTCGGCTCATCCAGTATGAGCAAATCCGGTTCGGAAAGTAGCAGCTTACCAAGAGCCACTCTTGTTTTCTGTCCACCAGAGAGGTGGTTGATACACTGGTGCATGGCATCGCTGCCAAAGCCAAGACCGTGAATAACACCAAGGACCTTGCTTTTATAGGAATAGCCCTCGCCGGATTCAAAGGTAGTCTGCAGGCGGTTATATTTTTCTAACAGCTTTGACAGCTCCCTGCCTTCCTTCTCTTGCATCTTGGTTTCCAATTCACGGATTTGCCTGTCCATCTCGATGATTTCGGATTTTACCGCAAGAAGTTCTTCATAAATCGTATTGTCCGAGTGATAGCCCTGTTGCTGCGGCAAATATCCAAGAGTAATATCCTTCCCCCGGATCACTTCCCCGGCATCGGAGGTCAGTTCCCCGGCAATAATACGCAAAAGAGTCGTCTTTCCGGCACCGTTTACCCCTACCATGGCGACCCGTTCCTGTTCATTTATATGAAATGTGGCATCTTTCAGAATCGTTTCCTCTGCAAATGCCTTATCAATATGACTACATGCCAGAATCATAAATATCCTCCTTTGTTCCAGCGCTATTTTATCATATTCGGTTCCGCTTTTGCAACCTTCCGGTTTTCCTTCGTAAGTTTCTCCCGGATTGACAAGAATTTAACATTCCATTATAATGTATAAAAAAGAATCATATTTTTTATTGGAGGAATTACCGGTGACGGAAAAGAAAATATCTTCGGCGGTAATCAAGCGATTACCCCGCTATTATAGATATCTTAGTGAACTGTTGGAAAATGGAATTGACCGTATTTCTTCCCAGGAGCTGAGCCGGAAAATGAACGTGACCGCTTCCCAGATTCGGCAGGATTTTAATAATTTTGGCGGATTTGGCCAGCAGGGATATGGCTATAATGTAGAGGTTTTACGGGAGGAAATCGGAAAGATTCTGGGGTTGGATCAAAAATATCATGTCATTATTTTAGGAGCAGGAAACTTGGGACAGGCGCTGGCAAATTATGGCGGTTTTACGAAACGGGGATTTATTGTATCGGGAATATTTGATGTGAATCCGGAAAAGGTAGGTCAGAAAATCGGGGATACCCAGGTGATGGATATGGCGAAGCTACAGGAATTTGTAGCGAAGAATACCGTAGATATTGCTGCATTGACTCTCCCGAAAGCAAAAGCACCGGAGGTGGCTAAGGAGTTAGTAGGACTTGGCGTATGTGCTTTTTGGAATTTTGCGGCCACTGATTTAAATCTGCCGGAAGGTGTCGCTGTGGAAAATGTACATCTGGCGGAAAGTCTTATGCGTCTTTCCTATAATATTGTGAATCTGAACAAGGATTGAGGGATGTGAATGAAAAAACAGGAAAATGAATTTGAACTTTTAATTACAAAGGCTCTGAAGGGAAAAAAGGTTCCCATCTTGATTCTGGACAGTCGTTGGCATGCCCTGTTTCCAGGTGGTAACAAACCACCTCATGTTGTTACGCTGGAGGAGCAGGTGAACAAGCTTTTGAAACGCCAGGGCTTTCTTGTCAATGAACTGAAAGATTTAAAAAAGACAAAGAAAAAGCTGATGGATGGAATTGTCGCAGGGATAGGGGATGAGAGTGGAAAATCTGAGCGAAAAAAGGACAATCAGCAGCGGCTTTTAATTGAAATCAATGAGAGAATTCAGGAGGAATCTGATGAGTTAATGGGGCTTCCTTCTGAGATTAAGCAGGCGAATGAAAGATTACTGCTTGTCGGTGCCAGATATTGTTTTGAGCGTCTGGAAAACGGAGATCAGGAGTTGAAGCAAATTACAAATGAAATGAATCAGCTGCAAAAAACTTTAAAGGAAAAAAATAAGCAAAAAGTAGATTTGGAAAAAAGCCTGGACAGTGCCTATTCCCTTATGCACGGTCTGTTTGGGCATTCTGTTATGAACTTATTTGACAAGGGGAAATTATAAACGTTTCGAAACGGAGGTTCATGTGATAGTTGGAATTGGGGTAGACACTATTGAGATTGCCCGGGTGGTGCACTCCTGTGAAAGGGAACATTTTGTCAACCGAATCTTTACACCGGGAGAGATTGCCCAGTTTGACAAGAACAAAAGACGGGCAGCTTCGGATTTTGCCGGAAAAGAAGCGGTGGTAAAAGTCTTTGGTACCGGCTTTCAGGAGATTGAAGCAAGAGAAATCGAGATTTTGCGGGGGGATTTGGGTGAACCACAGGTAAAGCTATACGGAAAGGCAAAGAAAAAGGCGGAAGAATTGCAGATACATGAATTTATGATTTCCATTACCAATACAAAAGAGTTAGCGACGGCTTTTGTAATTGGAATTAGGAGGTAGGGTATTATGCGGCATATTTATACGAATCAGGAGGCAAAGGAAATAGACACTCACGCCATTCATACAGTGGGAATACCAAGTCTTGTTCTCATGGAAAAAGCAGCTATGACCGTAGCTGCTGTTCTTATGGAACGGGAAAGTAAGGAGAGCCGGATATTGGCGGTGTGCGGTATGGGAAATAACGGGGGAGATGGGATTGCAACCGCCCGCATTTTACATCAGCAAGGATATTTAGCTGCTGTGACAGTCATCGGACAGACAGACCATATGACAGAGGAGACGCAAAAGCAACTGGAGATTGCCGTAGGCTGTCATGTGCCGGTACTGCCGGCTTCTTCTATAACGGACGGGCAGTTTGATATTATGCTGGATGGAATATTTGGAATCGGGCTGTCCCGGAATATTGAGGGCATTTATGAGCAAATAGTAGAAGATATGAATCACAGTGGAGCAAAAATATATGCATTGGATATTCCATCCGGGATACATGCCGGAACCGGAGGTGTACTGGGAGTATCGGTGAAAGCGGATTGTACCGTGACCTTTGGTGTAAATAAAATCGGTCTGGTACTGTATCCGGGCTGTGAGTATGCCGGGGAGGTTATTGTAGGAGATATCGGTTTCCCGGAAGAGAGCGTCCATTCCGCCACCAGTTCGGTATATTTATATGAAACAGAGGACTTAAAACGGATGCCGGAACGAAAGAGACGCTCTCATAAAGGAACCTTTGGGAAAATATTAGTGGTGGCAGGCTGTGAAACCATGAGCGGAGCCTGTTATCTGGCGGCAAAGGCTGCCTATAGTACAGGAGCAGGGCTTGTCCGGGTTGTGTCTACAGAAAATAACCGAGATGTGATTTTATCTGCATTGCCGGAAGCTTTATTTTCCACAAGAGAAGAAATTTCCGACGTTTTGGACTGGGCAGATGCCATTGTCATTGGTCCGGGGCTGGGGCTTACAAAGGAAGCAGAGGAGCTGATGCAGTATGTGCTGGATAATTCCTCTGTACCGACGGTAATTGATGGGGATGGTATAAGGCTGTGCCGGAATCTCACCGATACGCTGTCCGATAATTTTATCCTGACTCCCCACTTAAAGGAAATGAGCTATTTAACAGGAGAAACCATATCCTTTTTACAGGAAAATAGTTTAACTGCGGTAAAAAAAACTGCCTGTGACTGGCATTGTATCATTGTGGGAAAAGACGCCCGCACCATTGTATCCGAGGGAAAGGATACTTATGTCAATATATCCGGTAACAACGGAATGGCAACCGGTGGTTCGGGAGATGTTTTAGCCGGCGTGATTGGTGGTTTGTTAGGTCAGCAGATGGAACCCTTTGAGGCGGCAAAGCTTGGAGTTTATCTTCACGGACTTGGCGGTGATGTAATGGCGGAGAAAAAGAGCACGTATAGTCTGATGGCATCGGATATTATTACCGGCATATCCTATGTTCTGGCAAATCGCGAGGTATAGAGTGACATTTCGGAATGGAGGAAAGAATGAAAGAATATAACCGCACCTATGCGGAGATTGATTTGGAGGCAATCCGTTACAATATAAGGCAGGTCAGAAAGAATATCCGGCCGGAAACAAAAATCATGGCGATAGTAAAGGCAAATGCTTACGGACATGGTGCGGTTCCGGTGGCAAAGGCACTATATGGGCTTGTGGATGGCTACGGAGTGGCAACGATGGAGGAAGCACTGGAACTTCGCAAGGCCGGTTTAGACGGCATGATATTGATTCTCGGATATACAGGAGAGGAATGGTTTTCGGCCTTGGTAAAAAATGAAATTTCCCAGACAATTTATTCCGTGGAAATAGCTGAAAAATTAAATGCCGTTTCCGGAGAACAGAAAAAAAAGGCACGGGTTCATATCAAGATAGATACCGGCATGAGCCGGCTTGGTTTTCCGGCAGGGAGAGACAGTATCGAAAAAATAAAAAGAATTGCGGCTATGCCGTATCTGGAAATTGAGGGAGCATTTACTCATTTTGCCAGAGCGGATGAAAAAACGCCGGAGGCTGCGAAAGAACCGTTGCAAACATATCTGGACTTTATAAAAGAATTAGAGAAAGAGGGAATTTCCATACCGGTTCATCATGTCTCGAACAGTGCTGCCATTATTCATTTTCCGGAGGCAAATCTGGACATGGTGCGCTCCGGTATTATGACATACGGTCTGTATCCTTCAGAGGAGATCCCAAAGGATAGTATCTGTCTGAAACCGGCCATGCAGTGGAAGGCTCACATATCTTTTGTCAAAACGGTAGAACCGGGAACCCCTATCAGCTATGGCGGAACCTATACTGCCGGAAAGAAAATGCGGATAGCCACAATACCAGTAGGATATGCCGATGGCATGAGACGGGAACTTTCAAACCGGGGAAGAGTGTTAGTGCACGGTCAGTATGCTGATATTGTAGGCAGGGTATGTATGGACCAGTTTATGATTGATGTGACAGATATTCCGGATGTAAAGGAGGGAGATGTCGTTACGATTGTTGGCAGGGATGGGAAGAAGGAAATTTCGGTAGAAGAAATAGCGGCGTTGTCCCATTCTTTTAATTATGAGTTTGTATGCTGTGTTACAAACCGGGTTCCCCGTTTCTATAAAAATTAGCACAAGGCTGAATATCGTTTCGTATATTGGTAATAATAGGTATATATTAAAAAAGGGAGTGTGAAACCGTGGTAGTCAGACGAGGCGATATTTACTATGCAGATTTAAGGCCGGTCGTTGGCTCCGAACAGGGAGGCGTGCGACCGGTTCTTATTGTTCAGAATGATATGGGAAACCGTTACAGTCCCACCGTAATTTGCGCGGCAATTACTTCTAAAATGAATAAGGCAAAGCTCCCTACACATGTGGCGCTGGAAGCAGACCGGTATGGGATTGTAAAGGATTCCGTTATTTTATTAGAGCAGGTCCGGACCATTGATAAATCAAGGCTTAGAGAAAAGGTTTGTCATCTGGATCATTCTGTATTAATACAAATCGATACGGCTCTGAGGGTCAGTCTTGCACTGAATACATAAGAGGTCAGAAATGGGAGCCGTTATGCTGGCACGATGCACCATCGTGCTAAAACAGACAAAGAAAAAACACCTCCGGGAAGAGGTGTTTTTTCTGATACCTCAAAGGTATCAAAGCGTATAATAGGGTGGGAGTAGAAAGTTTATACTTTCCGTGTTTAACTATACAATTCATTTAAGGCAAAAATATGGCAAGCAAATGAATAAAATGTAAATAAGAAATCCCTTGCCAAGCCGAATATATTCAGAGTATACTATATTTGATATAATTTATCATTGCACACAAATATAAAGGAATGAAAATAGAAGATGAGAATTGGTCTGGTTCGACATTTTAAGGTAAATTGTCCTCATAAAAACATGATGACTTCAAAGGAATTCCGGGAATGGTCTGAAAAATATGAACATGCGGGAGTCATTAAAAATAAAGTAAATATGTACGGTATTACATGGGATATTTGTTACAGCAGTGATGTAAAACGCGCAGTCACCACGGCAAAAGAGGTATACAGCGGAAATATTTATATTGATAAGCTGTTACGAGAGGTGGATAATGCCCCGTTTATTCATACGGAACGGTTGAAACTCCCTTTTCCTGTCTGGCATTTTTGTGGGCGGCTTGCCTGGTTTTTCCGCTCGAAAAGCCAGCCGGAAAACATCCGGGATACAAGAAAAAGAGTGCGTCACTTTTTTCGGCATATTGACTGGTCAAAGGACAATGTACTGATTGTTTCCCATGGTTTTTTAATCTTTAATTTCATTTTTGAATTATTCCGTCTCGGATTTGTGGGAAAAGAGGTTCACCGGGTAAAAAACGGAATCCTCTATATTTATGAAATTTCTGACGAAAAAAAGCCAAAGTTTAATAAAGGAAAGAAGAAAAAATGCAGTATACAATTCTCTGCGTAGGAAAGCTCAAGGAAAAATTTTTTACCGATGCCGTAAAAGAATATGGAAAACGGCTGTCCCGGTATGGAAAAATTGAAATTATCGAGGTGGCAGATGAAAAAACACCGGAAGGTGCTTCAGAGGCTCTCGAAGAACAGATTAAAAAAAGGGAAGGGGAACGCCTGCTAAAACATATTCGGGATACGATGTATGTCATCGCTTTGGATTTAAAGGGAAAAGAATATGACTCCGTCGCTTTTGCCGGGCATCTGGCAGATAAAATGGTGCAGGGAAATAGCCATATTGCTTTTATCATCGGCGGTTCCTTGGGACTTCATAGTACAGTGTTAGAGCGGGCAGAAGAAACGGTCTGTTTTTCAAAAATGACCTTTCCCCATGGACTGATGCGAGTCATTTTAATGGAACAGCTTTACCGTGCCTGCCGCATTCAAAAGGGGGAGCCGTATCATAAGTGAAAGAGGTTTTGGAAGATTAAAAGTGGGTTCTACGAATCAGAATTATAACCAATTACGGCATATGAATTAGGTTCGAAAAATACCGCATAATTTGTATTTAATAGTCAATAAGATGGAGTTGCTTGCTTAGTTGACAAGTTGTTTAAGAAAAGATATAATTGTTATTAAAAAGTGGTATTTTACTAAATAGAATAAAAATCAAATGAAAAGAGTAAAAGCATATAACTGTAAGCACAGAGATACCACTAGTCACTATTTTCTTATAAAATGAACGAGGAGAATATTAATCATGACAACTATGAACAAAGTAACAAAAATCACAACTTTTGCCTTGACGGTTGCTCTAGTATTTACCAGTGTAGGAGAAGTTCGGCAAGCACAGTTGGCAGATGCTGCGAAGAAAGCAAAAATCAGCAAAAATAAATTGAGTTTGACAGTCGGAAACACCAAGACCCTGTCTGTGAAGAACCTAACGAAGAAGCAGGAGAAAAAATTGAAATGGTCCAGCAATAAAAAGAGTGTAGCTACCGTGAATAAAAAGGGGAAAGTAACGGCGAAAAAACAAGGAAAAGCCACGATTACTGCAAAAACTGGGAAGAAGAAATTTACTTGTAAGGTAACAGTTGCCAATATAAAGTTACCAACACCAACGAAAGCATCAGTAGTAAGACCAGTAGTAACACCAGTAGTAACACCAGTAGTAACACTCCCACCAGTAGCAAGACCATCAGCAACACCAACGACAAGACCATCAACAACACCAACGACAAGACCGACGCTGGAACCAACGATAACTCCAATACCAGATTATAATCTTTATGGTCCAACCATAGAAAACGAGGGCGTTAAGTGGGATTTAGTTGAATATGGAACATATCCACAAAGTTTGTATACACCGATTAAGGAACCCGAAACACCCGAGGATAACAAGACTTATGTAGATGCGGATGGTACAAAATTTTTGTGCCGTTTAAATAAAGTTACAACATCAAAAAAAATTTTGAATGAAGATACACAAACTTATGAAACTGTATACACAACAACAACATATTATTATTATTATAAATATGAACCTATCCAGTGGAGAGTTTTAAATATTTCAGATGGAAAAGCACTTCTTTTGGCTGATAAATGTTTAGATTACTCTGAATATAATACGAGATATACTGGTGTGACTTGGGAGGATAGTTCGATACGATTTAGATTAAATGATACATTTAAAAATTTGGCATTTAACTCAAATGAACAAGAACAAATGGTAACTACAAATGTTATTAATTCTCGTGCAAATCCATATTCATCTGCATCTGGAGGTAACAATACAACGGATGATATTTTCTTACTGGATATTTACGAAATGACAAAAACAGCATATGGTTTTTGTGAAGAAACAGGAGATGTGGACGAAAAAATTGGCGTAGGTGAACAATCTATTAATCGAAACGCAAACTTTACGGATTATGCTAATGATGGTGGAACTTATGATTTCAAAACGGAATATATGCATCATTCTTGGTGGTTAAGGTCACCTGGTAAAACTTCATATAAAGCTGCATATATAACTAGTAGGGGTTGTATAGATTACGCAATTACACAAATTGTTTCAATAGAAACTAATGTAAGTTGGCAGATGGGTATTCGCCCCGCTCTTACAATAAAAATAAATGATAATAATGCTACTTATAAAAAAGTAGGTAAAGTTGATTCAAATTCTAATTATGTAATATATTAAAAAGCAGATTTTAATAAATAAAAATATTGTTATTATGCTATGCGCACATACTGCTATAGATGGGATGATAACAATTAAAAGGTGTTAAGGGGCTATGCTCGATAACTAAGATTTAGTTATTAAGCATAGCTTTTTTTCCATTATTTTAATCAAATTTAGTAGATTATTTATTTCTTTTCAATTTCTGATTGTGTCAAGATTTTTTCGCAAAAATCATTTGCCGTTTGGTAGCTGGTAGTCAGCCGGCTATGATATCAGACTGCATCTCATTTTCCATATGGATGAGATGGTCCATGTTCATGTACCGCCGTGTGCCCCATTGGGTTCCGGCTACATGGCGCAGTCTGGCACATACAAGCATCAAGGCACTCTGTCCATCTGGAAAAGCCCCGATGGCCTTCGTGCGGCGTTTGATCTCCCGGTTTAGCCGCTCGATGGTATTGTTTGTACGGATCCTTGTCCAGTGCTGTGTGGGAAAGTCCATGTATGTAAGCGTTTCCTCAATACCGTCCTGCAGCTTTTTGGCGGCTGCACTAAGTTTCATTTCCTGTAGTTTTGCCATTACCTGCCGGGTTTTCTCCCGGGCGGCTTCCTTGCTTTCCTGGGCGTGGATTGCTTTTAACATCATGGCGACCTCTTTCATCCTTTTGCGTGGTGTCACAGAGAAGATGTTCCGGTAGAAATGGACGGTACACCTCTGGTAACGAGTATCCGGAAAGACTTCCGGTATCGTCTCAAGCATACCGAGGTTCTTATCTCCAATGATAAGGCGGACGCCGGCAAGTCCCCGTTCCTTGAGCCATATAAAGAAAGAACGCCAGCTTTCCTTATCCTCCTTCATGCCTTCCGCAGCACCGATGATTTCGCGGCAGCCGTCCCTGCTGCCACCAATGGCGACCAGAATGGAAACATTCTGGATTTCCCCGCCCCAGCTGCGTTTCAGGTATACGCCATCCACATAGACGTATGGGTATTCCCCGGACAACGGACGGGTTCGCCAGCTTTCGATATGTTCATATGCCTTTTTGTTGAGGTTGCTGATGGTTCCCGGTGACACCTTCGTGCCCCACAGGGCTTCGGTGATGTCCTCCACACGACGTACGGAAACCCCTGCAAGATACATCTCAATCAGGGCTTCTTCCCCGGAAGATTCCATGCGACGGTAACGCTCGATGATGGCGGTTTCAAAAGGGACTCCTTTTAACTTGGGGACTTTCAATTCCACCTCTCCTGCAGTCGTGTGGAAGTTCCGTTTGTAATGACCGGAACGGTAGCCCTGACGTTCGCTAGAACGCTCATATTTCTGGGCGTTTACCAGTTCATCTGCTTCCTTATCGAGCAGGGCATTGAGGGTTTCCTCCACGCTGTTGCGGACAAGATCCTTCAAATCGTGCTTTATTAAGTCCTCGTTTAGTTGTATAATGTTATCAGACATGGTTTTGCCTCCTTTAGTAAAATTTTGTTGTGGTAACTTAATTCCACCAAACGGCATAGACCATGTCTATTTTATATAAAACTGATTTTGCGAAATCTATTATACGTTATCTGATATTAGTGTAATAGCTCTAGAACAGCTATTGATTTCTTGTAATTACATGGATGACAATCCAACCATAGCCGTTTATGATATTACAACAGGAGAAGTATATGAACTTGACGATACAGATTACCGTTACTGGAAATAAATTCATGGACAAGCAAAAAAGCAAAAAAAAGGTAGAAAACAGTAGCCTTTTTTGAAAAAAAGTGCTATACTGTACTTGGTGATAAAAAAGTTGTCCGTATAAATCACTTTGCTTTATCATCAAATATATACATACGCAAGAGGGATGGTATATGAAAAAAAAGGTAAAGATATCATTAAAATGGGAATTTCTAGGAGTTTCCGTACTTCCTATGTTAATTCTGGCAGTGATAATAACGCTTTATGCGGTGAATTCTCTGCAAACCAATATGAAGGAAGAGGCATTGGCCGGACTGGAGGATGTCTGTCATAGTGTAGACGCCGCTTATACAGCACTGGACGCTGGGGACTATGTCCTTCAGGGTGATGATTTAATGAAAGGAACGGTAAATGTAACTCAGAATGAGACGCTGATTGACAACTTTGCGGCAAATTCCGAAACAGAGGTTACGTTATTCTTTGGTGATACCAGAAGAGCGACTTCCCTGAAAGATGCCAGTACCGGTGAAAAAATTCTTGGTACTCAGGCATCTGCCGAAGTAGTCAGCAAGGTCGTGGATGGAGGAGAAGATTTTTCATCTACCAGTCTGCTTATTAACGAGAAAAACTACTATGCGTATTATATTCCGATGAAAAATACAGACGGCTCTGTAGTAGGTATGTTCTTTGCCGGAAAACCAAGTGCGGATATTGATGCTAATATTCGTTCCAAAACAATTGCGATTTTAACAATTACGCTGGTGCTTCTTATTCTGGCAATCGCCATTATTTTAATTGTAGCAAACAAGATTACCAGAGCTGTCAGCCATGCAGAGGAGACACTGACAAAATTGTCTGAGGGTAATTTGTCTGTACAGATCAATGAAAAGCTGCTGGTGCGCAAGGATGAACTGGGTAGTATGGGAACATCTTTACAGACACTTTTGAATGAACTTAAAAATATTATCAACAATATGAAAAAATCCACAGATGTCCTTTCCGCCTCCGGACAGGAATTGAATGAACTGGCAGGAGAGACCAATACAACAGCAATCGATATCAGACATGCCGTTGATGATATATCCAAAGGAGCAGTATCTCAGTCTGAGGATATTGAACATGCAACATTAAATGTCAGTGACATGGGTGACTCCATCCAGAAGATAGTAACAAAAGTAAAAACGCTGCGTGATACTTCAGAAGACATGGAACAGGCTAAAAATGAGGCGGAGGCTATTATTAAAGAATTAGTAGAATCCTGTGAACACACCTTCAATGCAGTTAACAGTATTGAAAACCAAGTTCGATTGACAGATGAATCGGTAACGAAAATCCAGGATGCGATTTCGCTGATTTCTTCTATTGCAGAAGAAACGAATCTCTTGTCTTTGAATGCCAGCATCGAAGCGGCCAGGGCAGGAGAAGCCGGCAAGGGCTTTGCGGTAGTGGCATCTGAGATTCAGAAACTAGCAGAGGAATCCAATAGTTCTGCTTCCTCCATTGCGGAAATTATCCGCAATCTGACAAGGGAATCAAAAAATACAGTAGATGCCATGAATAAAATGCAGGAGATTATTGAGAATCAGCAGGAAAAATTACAGGAAACCAAGGCGAAATTTGACGGAGTAAGTACCGGAATCCAGTCATCGAGAGAGGAAATATATGTGATTGGCGAGGATTCCAGGAACTGTGATAAGGCCCGGGGTGTTATGACGGATGTCATTCAGAATCTGTCTTCTGTATCCGAACAGAATGCAGCGGCGACAAAGGAAATTATGACCCCGATGGATGAATTAAATGCTTCTATGAAGATGTTAGCCGGCAAGGCTGATGATTTGGAATCCCTGGCACTTAGTCTGGAACATGATATGAACTTTTTCAAACTATAAAAAGCAAATAGAAAAATGGGATTACAAAGAGGCTGCCTACACAGGTATGGCAGTCTCTTTTCAATCCTGAAAGGAGAATGACAATGAGATTTCCCTCCTTTGTTCAACCGGGTGATACGGTGGGATTCGTGGCTCCGTCCTTTGGTTGTGCCACAGAGCCCTATTATA
>JAFLTC010000018.1 GCA_022510615.1 Lachnospiraceae bacterium
AATCAGGTACATGGAAATACGGTGGAAGAAGTAAAGCAGGATGCAGAGGGGTTGCAGACAATGCGGACTCTCGGAAATAACATGGCATGGCTGTTAAAATGTATTGAAGCCGGAAAAGAAAAGGGAATTGGATTCCCGGAAAGAGAACCGGTTATCCGCACCAATTTTATTCGTTAAAAAGTGCTGAAAATATAAATCCACGAACCAATTTGAGCATTGGATGCAAATAAGCACCCTGTCTCAAGGCGATTCGTGGATTTTTTACTCAAAAAAACTTTCAAATACAACAGTTCTTCTATCTGATTATGATTCCTTCAGATACTTGGCATTTGCGGCGATGACCTGTTTCATGGCTTCCTGTCCCGGTGCACCGATGGTATTTCGCTTTTCGACACAGGTTTTCATGGAAATGGCCTCGTAAATATCCTCCTCGAAAACAGGAGAGATTTTTATGTACTCCTCAAGAGGAAGCTCGTCCAGAGAAATATTTTTCTCAATGCAAAGCAGTACAAGCTGACCGATAATGCCATGGGCATCACGGAATGCCACGCCATGGTTTACCAGATAATCGGCAGCATCCGTAGCGTTGGTAAAGCCGTGTTTTGCACTGTTTTCCATGGCTTCCGAGTTGAATTTCATCGTGTCAATCATACCGGTAAAGAGTGCCAGACACCCCTTCACTGTATCAATGGCGTCAAAGGTCAGCTCCTTATCCTCCTGCATATCCTTATTGTAGGCGAGAGGAAGTCCCTTCATCGTTGTCAGAAGAGTAATCAGGGCACCATATACCCGTCCTGTTTTTCCTCTTACCAGCTCAGCGATATCCGGATTTTTTTTCTGCGGCATAATGCTGGAGCCGGTGGAATAGGAATCATCCATTTCAATAAACCGGTATTCGTTGGAATTCCACAAAATAATTTCTTCGCAGAAACGGCTTAAGTGCATCATAATCGTAGACATGGCACTGAGAAGTTCAATCAGATAATCCCTGTCCGATACAGAATCCATGCTGTTAAAGGTCGGACCGTCAAATTTTAAAAGGGAAGCGGTGTAATCCCTGTCAAGGGGATAGGTAGTTCCGGCAAGGGCACCGGCACCCAGTGGACAATAATTCATCCGGTCATAAATATCCCGCAAACGGCTGCGGTCCCGGCGGAACATTTCAAAGTAAGCTCCGAAGTGATGAGCCAGTGTAACCGGCTGCGCTTTCTGCAAATGGGTAAAGCCCGGCATATAGGTTTCCGTATTTTCCGCCATAATCCGGTGGACTACCATCATCAGCTCCTTTAATAAATCATTAATGGCGATAATTTCATCCCGTGTATACAATTTCATATCCAGAGCTACCTGGTCGTTACGGCTGCGGCCGGTGTGGAGCTTTTTCCCCGGTTCGCCAATCCGTTCGATGAGGTTAGCTTCCACAAAGCTGTGAATATCCTCATGCTCCCCGGTAATCTCCAGTGTTCCGTTTTCAATATCCGTTAAAATGCCCTTTAAGCCGTCTATAATTGTATCCTTTTCCTTGGCGGAAAGAATTTTTTGCTTTTCCAGCATAGTCACATGGGCGATGCTTCCCAGTATATCCTGCTTATAAAATTTTTGATCATAAGAAATCGAAGCGTTAAAATTATGTACCAGCTGGTTCGTTTCCTTTGTAAATCTTCCTCCCCAGAGTTTCATTTATTTCCTCCATTCTGCCGATTTATCCGGCGTCACTGCCTTTGCCGGAGCGTGATCTGCCAGCGTTATTACTAAAATTTATAGTATCATTTTCATAAGGAATCTGCAACCGAAAATTGACCGCAGGACGAGAAAGTGATAGAATAATGAGAATAGTGTGAGGAAGGTTGATATGATATGAAAACAAAAATAAAATCACTCGCCTGGCTAATCCTCTATATGGCCATAGCCATTGGAGTACAGCTGATTGTGGGGATAGCAATGGGAGTTATCATCCTTAAAATCGGAATGGTAACGGGAATCGCACAAAATAGGGAAGGGATACAGCAGATGTTAGCGGAGGTTGCCGGCTATATTTCCACCGGGTTGCCGCTTATTGTAATCAGCTTTTTGGTAGAGCTGATACTGCTTGCCTGTTTTGCACCATGGTATTATTTTAGGGAGAATAAATATGATTTTCGTCCCGATTACCGGAAAGCATTTTCTTTGAAAAATGTATTGTGCATTATTGGTATCGGTTATCTGGGACAATACGCCATAAGTCTTTTGCTGGCGTTAGTTCATATGGTGCTGCCGGGGATATTCCAGTCCTACGAAGAGCTGGCAGAAAATTTCGATCTGGGAAACGGTTCCCCTGTTCTTATGATATTTTTTGTCTGCATCTTTGGCCCACTGGCAGAGGAAGTCGTATTCCGCGGTATGATATATGGGAAACTGCGGCGGGCATTTTCCATACTTCCTTCCCTGATTATATCCGGTGTATTGTTTGGGATATATCATGGAAACTGGGTGCAGGGAATTTATGCGGCGGTATTTGGCATGGTACTTGCCTATATTTATGAAAAAACCCAGACGATTTGGGGCAGCTATCTGCTTCACGCTGTGTTTAACCTGAGTTCTTATATTATTATGAAAATAGAAGAAGTTATTGCAGATGTGGGACTGAAAATTCCGGTACTGGCGGAGATTCTTTTTTATGGAATATGCACCGTGGTGGTTGTTATTTTAATCTGTCAGTTCAGAACCGGGTCGGAAGGACAGAATTTAGAGGAGAATGGAGCAGTATAATATGAAAACCTTTGCAAAATCAGATAAATTACACGGGGTATGCTATGATGTGAGGGGACCCGTGTTAGATGAAGCAAATGCCATGAAGCGTCAGGGCATGAAAATATTGCAGTTAAACATCGGAAACCCGGCGCCTTTTGGGCTGACTGCCCCGAAGTGGATAACCGATGCGGTGAAAAAAGCGCTGGAAGATCCTATGAGTCAGGGCTATAGTGAATCCAACGGTATTTTGCCGGCAAGAGAAGCGATAAAAGAATATCACGATGCCAAAGGTCTGCCGAATGTACGGCTGGAACATATTTATATTGGAAATGGTGTCAGTGAAATGATTTCCATGGCGATGCAGGGGCTTCTGAATAATGGAGATGAGATACTGATTCCGGCACCGGATTATCCTCTGTGGACGGCGGCGGCCAAGCTGGCTGGCGGAAATCCCGTACACTATCTCTGTGATGAGGAATCTAACTGGTATCCGGATGTTGACGATATGGAAAAAAAGATAACGGAAAAGACAAAGGGAATCGTGATTATTAATCCCAATAATCCTACCGGTTCCCTGTATCCGAAGGATGTGCTGGAAAAAATTGTGGAACTGGCGAGAAAATATGAGTTGATTCTTTTCTCCGATGAAATTTACGATAGGCTTGTATTTGACGGGAAAGAACATATATCAATTGCTTCTCTGGCACCGGACCTTTTCTGTGTTACCTTTAACGGTTTATCAAAATCCGACAGAATCGCAGGGTATCGCAGTGGATGGATGGTACTCAGCGGGGATTTAAATAAGGGTGCCGGATACATAGAAGGAATCAATATGCTTTCCTCCATGCGCCTTTGTGCCAATGTGCTGGCGCAACATGTCATTGAACCGGCGCTTCGGAACCGCCCGAAGATAGACCCGCTGCTGTTGCCGGGAGGCAGACTGTATGAGCAGAGAAAATGTATCTGTGATGCCATTGGTCAGGTAGACGGTCTGTCTGCGGTCTGTCCGGATGCGGCCTTTTACATATTTCCGAAAGTAGATGCGAAACGTTTTGGCATAGAGGATGATGAACAGTTTGTGTTAGATTTTCTGCGTAAAGAACAGGTTTTACTCGTTCACGGTGGCGGATTTAACTGGGTAGAACCGGACCATTTTCGTATTGTCTATCTGCCGGAGGTAGAGGTTTTGCAAGAGGCCATGAAAAAAATGGAGCATTTTCTGTCAAAATATTCTTGTTAGAAATTATATGGGTTCTTCTTGATTTCTGATGAAAACTTTACTATAATATAATATTAGAGAAAACAATAAAAATGAAAGGAGTGAAAAGATGTCTGCTTTGTTGGTAAATGATGTAACGGCATACCACACAAGTGGGAATACAGTGGGAAAAACTAAAAAATCTTCCCATACGACAATTACTCCTTTCCAGAAGGTATTGGAAAAAGAAGAAACCAAGGTGTCAAAAGAACCGGGGACTTCTTCTGTGAAAAAAAGCGATGCGGCGTCGACGGCTAAGACCGGAAAAAGCAGTGGTGGTACGGCAGAAACATCCTTACAGGATATTTTTGAACGCGCCGCGGAAAAGTATGATGTTTCCTATGATTTTCTTGTTGCCGTGGCAAAGGCTGAGTCAGATTTTAATCCCAAATGCGTTTCCTCTGCCGGAGCTATGGGAATTATGCAGCTGATGCCGGAAAACTGTAAGGAACTGGGGGTAAAAGACCCTTATGATGCCGAGCAGAATATTATGGCGGCAGCAAAACTTCTGAAAGCACATCTGAAAAAATTTAACGGGGATATTACACTGGCGGCAGCAGCCTACAATGCAGGAAGCGGAGCCGTACAGAAATACGGCGGAGTTCCGCCTTATAAAGAGACGCAGAATTATGTAAAGAAGATAAATAAATTTATGAAAGAGGGAGTGACAGTGCCGGATAAGAAAGTTACTGTCAGTTCCACGGAAAGTTCTACGGGGAGCGGTGGCTCTGCCGGTGTTAAGAAGAGTTCTGGCACGGCGTCAGACTTTGATACGGGAGTAAAAGCTTCGGATTCGGACTGGGAACAGGTAACGGTAGCAGTCGGTTCCGGCGATAATGCAGTAACGATGACATATGGTGCTTATCTTAGATATCTGGAGCTGGGGACGACCGGAGTCGGATAATAAGGGGGAAAGACGATGGCAGATAATAATATGTTTATTGATAAAGATGCATCGGAGTCCTATTTTCATAAATGTCCGTCCTGTTCCGAGAATATGATTTATAAAGGGGGAGGCCGGTATTGCTGTGAGAAATGTGGCGAAGAATTTCTGACAGATTTCGGAAAAGTGAAGCGTTATCTGGAGGAACACGGACCAACCAGCGGGGTAATTATTGCTCGTGAAACAGGTGTCCGTCGCAAGGTTATCAGCGATTTTCTGAGAGAAGGACGCGTTGAGATAAAACCGGGAACGGAAAACATTCCTTACTGTGCTTCTTGTGGAATCGCAATTCGATTTGGAACATATTGCGCTGCATGTGAGGAACTGCGTGCCAGCCGCAGGGGCAAGGGAGTCTTTAATGCCGTAGCCAATCTAGATGGTACGCAAAAAGGTGAGATGCGGTTTAATAAGGATAAGGGCGAGTGATTATTGTATTTTATCATTTGTAACAATTAAGAAAATCCACAAATCGACTCGAGCGGGTAATGCTTCGCATTAAATGCTCTCGCTGATTTGTGGATTTTCTTGATTGATGAAAAGATTAAATACGATAATCACCGCCCAAACAGAATTTCCACACCTCTGTTCGCCGATAAAGTTTACTCCTTTAATTTCAAACATATGATATCCCACCAAACAGAGTCAAAACAAAAGAAACCATTCAATCAGCGAGAGCATTTAATGCGAAGCATTACCTGTGAGGTGCCCCAAAAAGTTTAGCTTTTGGAGGCACCTCACTTTCGAGCTCGATTGAATGGTTTCTCTTATTTTAAAAGCTGCTTCATGGTATCCATATAGAGCGCTTCACTTGCTTCCCGCCAGTTATCACATATTTTAATTGCATCCTCCTCAGAGGAAACGGCGAGAGAAAGCTGAAAGACAGTCTGATTTTTTTCCTTGAGAGTGCAGGTGGCAAGATAGGAGCCATCCGGTGTCAGCCGGTAATCACTTACCAGAGCGGTCTCATTTAATATCTCATACTGATTTGTTTTCAGATAGTCATTAATTTCATTTCGTATTTCAGAGGAAAGCTTATGCCCGAACAGATTCAGGGTTTCCAGTCCGGTCCGAGTCAGCTCATAATAGGCAAGATGATAGGTCGTATCCTCCCGGATTAATTCTGCCTGCAGCAGTTCCCCGAAGGCATTCTGGACATTAAAATAATTCGTATATCCATGGTCGATGATATAATCTGAAATAATGCCCTGTGGAAGGGGAGAGTCTACTTTGCTGAGAGTGTATAAAATAATTAATTTATAAATGGTAATTGACTCGCCTGCCATTTTCATCCTCCTTCTTACTGACCGGGGCGGTATAGTCTGCACCCCTGCCAGATATGTTCTTCCTTTAATTTCCGATGAAGGGAATTGAGTACATCCCGTTTTTTTCTGCTCCATTCCGGAGAAACCAAAAGTTCACTCGGACCATCGCCGGTCAGGCGGTGAATCACCATATGTTCCGGCAAAATCGAAATGGCCTCGGAAATCCAGTTTAAATATTCTTCCTTTGTCAGCGTCTGAAAGACACCGGCCTCATATTCCTCTGCCAGGTCCGTATCCTTTAAAACGTGAAGAAGCTGCAGTTTAATGCCGTCGGAACCGGACTGTCCCACATAAGAAACTGTATTTAAAAAATCCTCTTTCCTTTCAAAGGGGAGACCGGCAATCACATGGGTCACGACCTCTAATCCCCTGGATTTCAAAGATTTTACTGCTGTATCATAGACCTTCAGAGGGTATCCTCTGCGAATATAATCCGCCGTTGTTTCATGGATGCTCTGAAGTCCCAGTTCCACAATCAGCGGTTTTTTCTGATTGCATTTTTCCAGTAAATCCAGTACCTCATCCGGCAGGCAGTCAGGACGGGTGGCAATGGAAAGCATCGCCACTGCCGGGTGTGCCAGAGCTTCCTCATACAGGGGAGCCAGATAGGAAACAGGGGCATAGGTATTTGTAAAGGACTGAAAATACGCAATAAATTTTTGCCCGGTATGTTTTCTTGCCATAAGTCCCACAATTCCCTGATTGATCTGCTCTGTCACAGAAGTGCTGCGGGGAGCGGCAAAATCCCCGGAACCATTTCCGCTGCAAAAAATACAGCCTCTTGTATCCAGAGTGCCATCCCGGTTTGGACAGGTCATACCACCCGCCAGGGCGATTTTATAGACCTTTTCTCCAAATCGCGTTTTCATTTCATAATCCAGAGAATGATAAGGTTTTTCTCCCCACATTTTTCTACGACTGTAGTCTGAAGGCGAATGGTTATCAGTCATGGATATGTGCCTTTACTGCTGCGCTGACAACATCTGCCACCCGGGGGTCAAAGGCCTCCGGCATAATATTGTCTGCGTCCAATTTATCTTCCGGAACTAAAGAGGCAATAGCAAGAGCAGCTGCCAACTTCATTTCCTCTGTAATCTGGGAAGCCCGTCCCTCTAATGCTCCTTTAAAAATGCCCGGAAAGGCAACTACGTTATTGACCTGGTTTGGAAAATCCGAACGTCCGGTACCTACTACTTTAGCACCGGCTTTTTTTGCAAGGTCCGGCATAATTTCCGGTACCGGATTTGCCATGGCAAAAAGGATTCCGTCGGGATTCATGGAAGCCACCATTTCTTCCGTCACGATGCCGGGAGCG
The DNA here is from genome assembly GCA_022510615.1 of Lachnospiraceae bacterium. Taxonomy (GTDB): domain Bacteria; phylum Bacillota; class Clostridia; order Lachnospirales; family Lachnospiraceae; genus Eubacterium_F. The sequence goes on from JAFLTC010000018.1 coordinate 7,569, forward strand.
GAAACACCTACAAAAATATCAGCGCCCACAAAGGCATCAGCGAGAGAACCTTCCTTTTGTTCCGGATTTGTCACCTCCATCATTTCCTTTTGCATCCAGTTCAAATCCTTTGATTTCTTACTCAGTATACCGGATTTGTCACAAAGGGTAAGATGCGAAAAACCATAACGGAGCAGGAGTTTGCTGATGGCAATACCGGCTGAACCGGCACCGTTTACAATTACCTTGCAATCCTCTTTTTTCTTTCCCACAACCTTCAAGGCATTAATAATACCGGAGAGTACAACAATAGCAGTTCCGTGCTGGTCGTCGTGGAAAACCGGAATATCTAAAAGCTCCTTCAGCCTTGTCTCAATCTCAAAGCATCTCGGGGCGGAAATATCCTCCAGATTAATACCGCCAAAGGCCGGGGCGATATGGACAACCGTTTTGATAATTTCCTCGGTATCCTGTGTGTCCAGACAGATGGGAAAGGCATTGACACCGCCAAATTCTTTAAATAACACTGCTTTTCCCTCCATAACCGGCATGGCTGCCTCAGCTCCGATATTACCTAAACCGAGTACAGCACTGCCATCGGAAACAACAGCCACCGTATTGGATTTTATCGTATATTTATAAGCATCTTCCTTGTTTTTGGCAATTACTTTACATGGCTCTGCCACGCCCGGTGTATAGGCGATAGCCAAATCCTCTCGGGACTTTACCTGACATTTCGGGGTGGTATCAATTTTCCCGTTCCATTCTTCATGTAAAGCCAGTGCCTGTTCATTTAACGTCATGATCGCTTCATCCTTTCCTGAAATCACATATGAGAATATCATATCATTTATAATAAGTAAAAACAATATTTTCTCTTGTATTTTTTTTGGGAACTCGGTACAATAAACGTAATTATAATGGTAAAGGAGTTGGGCAGGATGACGTATGAGGAGGCAAAGAAAAAGCTGGCTTTAGCCGGCCAGGAGCATTTGCTGAAGTATTATGATGAGCTGGATGCGGGGCAGCAGGAAAATCTGCTGGGACAGATTGAAAAGCTGGATTTATCCCTGTTACAGCTGATTGGGGACGGAAAGATAGAAACGGCGAAGGGGAAACTGGAACCCTTAGGAGCTGTTACGATAGAAGAAATTGCGGAGAAAAAAGATATCTATGAAGAAAAAGGACTGGAGGCAGTTCGTGCCGGTAAGGTGGGAGCTGTTCTTCTTGCCGGCGGTCAGGGAACCAGACTGGGATTGGATAAGCCGAAGGGGATGCTGAATGTAGGCATGACCAAGGAATTGTATCTCTTTGAACAGATTGTGGCTAATCTGATGCAGGTAGTAAAAAAGGCAGATGCCTGGGTTCCGCTTTTCATTATGACCAGTGAGAAGAATAATGCCGATACAACGGGATTTTTTGAAGAGCACGATTATTTTGGTTATAACAAAGATTATATTTATTTCTTTGTTCAGGAAATGGCACCTTCTGTCAGCTATGAGGGAAAAATCTATATGGAAGGAAAGGATAAGCTCGCCACTTCCCCAAACGGTAACGGCGGCTGGTTTTCCTCTATGGCAAGGGCGGGGCTGTTGGAAAAAGGCAAGGAACTGGGAGTGGAGTGGCTGAACGTATTTTCCGTAGATAATGTACTGCAAAAAATTGCTGACCCTGTTTTCGTCGGAGCTACGATAGTCTCCGGCTGTATATGCGGTGCCAAAGTGGTGGCGAAGGCAGATCCGAATGAGAAGGTGGGCGTTCTTTGTATGGAGGACGGAAAACCGTCTATTGTGGAATATTATGAAATGACAGACGAAATTATTCATTCCAGAGATGAACAGGGAAAACTGCTGTATAACTATGGGGTGATTCTGAATTATCTGTTTGAAGTGAATACTCTGGTAAAGATTATGAATGAAAATATGCCGGTGCATGTCGTGGAGAAAAAGATTCCCTATATCGATGAAAATGCCCAGTTGGTAAAACCGACAGAGCCAAACGGCTATAAATTTGAAACCCTGATTCTTGATATGATCCATATGGTGGATAATTGCCTTTCCTTTGAGGTTGAGAGGGAAAAAGAATTTGCACCGATTAAAAACCGTACCGGTGTGGATTCGTTGGATAGTGCCAGGGAATTGATGCAAAGAAACGGAATTTTGTTATAAGAGTTGTATTTGATAGTTGTAAATAATCAAGGAAAATCCACAAATCGAACTCGAAAGCGAGGTGAGCCAAAAAAGTTTAACTTTTGGGGCTCACCTCACAGGTAATGCTACGCATTAAATGCTTTCACTGGTTGGATGGTACCTCTTCTTGCTCAGACTGTTTGCGAGACAGCCGCCAAAAAATAAGTTGACGTATTAATTATTATTACGCTATAATAGTGTCATCATAAAATCTTTACATGTCGAACGTTCTAGAAAATCAAATTTTTCCCGCCCAGTATACGGTGATTATGAAAACCGGTGAGAAAACAGAAAGGAAGTAAGGTATGGATTTAACAAAAATGACGTTGAATGAATTAAAAGAAATGGCAAAGGAAAAGGGAATTAAGAGGGTAACCGGGCTTAGAAAGCAGGATTTGGCAGTGAAAATTGCCGAGGTCATGCAGCAGGAAGAGAAAACTCGAAAGCAGGAAAAGGTCACCAGGGAGGAGCCGAAGCCGAAGCAGAAAGTAGAAAAAGTGGCAAGGGAAGAAAAAGTTTCTCGAGAGGAGAGGAAACCGAAAGAGGAGAAGGTGCCGGAAAAGACGGCTCAGAATACGAATTACCATCACGGCTTCCATCAGCATCGTTACCATGATGGTACCGATGGGCTGATTTCTATTGTAAAGGACAGGCAGATAGCCGACGTGCACCCAAAGGAATTAAAAGATTTGGACAGCGGTATTACGAAAAACGGAATTTTGGAAATTATGTCAGAGGGCTATGGTTTTATCCGTTGCGATAACTTCCTGCCCGGGGAAAATGATGTTTATGTGGCACCGCAGTTTATCCGGCGCTTTGGACTTAGAACCGGCGATATTATAGAGGGAAATCTTCGCACCCGTACTCAGAATGAAAAATTCAGTGCCCTCTTATACATGAAAAAAGTAAATGACCGGCCGGCCAGCTATTTGTATCACAGAAAGAAATTTGAAGATTTGACACCGATATTTCCGGACCAAAGAATCCATCTGGAAACGCCGGGTTCCGGTGTGTCTATGAGAATGCTGGATTTGATTTCCCCGATTGGAAAGGGACAGAGGGGAATGATTGTGTCCCAGCCGAAAACCGGTAAGACTACATTACTCAAGCAGGTGGCAAAGGCGGTCACAAGAAATTACCCGAAAATGAACCTCATTGTCCTTCTGATTGATGAGCGCCCGGAGGAGGTAACCGATATTAAGGAATCCATTGAGGGAGAAAGAGTGGAGGTAATCTATTCGACCTTTGATGAACTGCCGGAAAATCACAAGAGGGTTTCGGAAATGGTAATCGAGCGTGCGAAGCGTCTGGTGGAAAGTGGCGAGGACGTTATGATTTTACTGGACAGTATCACTCGTCTGGCGCGGGCCTATAACCTCACCGTGACGCCGAGCGGAAGAACGTTATCCGGTGGTCTGGATCCGGCGGCGCTTCATATGCCGAAGCGTTTCTTTGGAGCTGCCAGAAACATGAGAGAGGGCGGCAGTCTGACAATATTGGCGACAGCCCTTGTAGATACCGGCAGCCGTATGGATGATGTGGTCTTTGAAGAATTTAAGGGAACCGGTAACATGGAGCTGGTGCTTGACCGCAGTTTGTCGGAGAAAAGAATTTTTCCTGCCATTGATATACAGAAATCCAGTACAAGACGGGAGGATTTACTGCTCAACCGGGATGAGCAGGAAGCAGTGCTGAAAATCCGCAAGGCCTTGAGTGGCATGAAAGCAGAGCAGGCACTGGAGCAGATTTTAAATTTGTTCAAACGGACGAAAACAAACGTGGAATTTATAGAAACTGTGAAAAAAATGCATTTGAATTAAAAAAGTGCTTGCAATCAGATAGAATCCATGGTACAATTATGAAGCATTTTTGAGCAAGACAATTATCCTTTTATATATAAGGAAAATATAAATAGTGAGGTGAAAAAGGACATGAGAGAGGGAATTCATCCAGAATATTATCAGGCTAAGGTTATTTGCAACTGTGGTAATGAATTCGTGACAGGATCAACAAAAGAAGATATTCATGTTGAAGTTTGTTCCAAATGCCATCCATTCTATACAGGACAGCAGAAATCTATGGCAGCTCGTGGTGCGATTGATAAGTTTAATCGTAAGTATGGCTTAAAATAATTTATCGGAATGAAGGGCAGAGCTGATTGGCTCTGCCTTTTTTGTCAAAGGAGGTTACCATGAGATATTCTGGTATCGGCGGTCAGGCAGTCATGGAAGGCGTCATGATGAAAAATCGGGACGAGTATGCAGTAGCGGTCCGTAAGCCTGATGGCAATATTGAGATAAAAAAAGAAATGTATAAGAGTCTCCGGGAAAAATACAGGATTGCGGATGTCCCGGTTATTCGTGGTGTTGTCACCTTTGCGGAATCTCTGATGATCGGTGTACGCACCCTGAACTATTCTGCTTCCTTTTTCGAGGAAGAGGAAGAAAAATCAGACAAAACAAAGAAACAGAAGGAAAAGGCTGAACAAACAGATGAGAACAAGGACGAGAAAAAGGAAAATATTCTGATGGGACTGGCAATGGTAGTTGCCATTGTTGCTGCTATTGGAATTTTTGTCCTGCTTCCATTCTTCATTTCAGAAGCACTGAGAAAGCCAATCCCTTCCGTGCAGCTCAGGGGATTGTTAGAGGGCGTGATTCGTGTTGCTTTGTTTATCGCGTATGTGAAGCTGATTACCCTGCTTGACGATATCAAACGGGTCTTTATGTATCATGGAGCAGAGCATAAATCTATTAGTTGTGTGGAAAACGGATGTGAACTGACAGTGGAAAATGTAAGAGGACAGTCCATGGTACACAAACGTTGCGGTACCAGCTTTATGCTGATTGTCATGTTTGTGAGTATTTTGTTCTTCATGTTTATTTCCGTGGGAAATATATGGTTGCGGATGCTTCTTCGCATTTTTCTGATACCGGTTATTGCCGGTGTGGCATATGAATGTATCCGGTATGCCGGCAGCAATGATAATGAGGTAATCCGTATTTTAAGCAAGCCGGGTCTCTGGTTACAGAGTCTGACTACCGCAGAGCCGACGGATGATATGATTGAGGTGGCGATTGCTTCTGTAGAGGCGGTATTTGACTGGAAAGAATTTATTGCGAAAGTCGAGGAAGCGGAAGAAACGGAGACAGCACCGGCAGACGGGGAAGCTGTGGCAGAGGCAACGACCTCAGAGGAAGCTGTATCAGCAGAAACGGCCGCTGCAGAATCGAAACCGGAAAAGAAGAGAGTACCGAAAAAGAAGGCGGCTTCCACCGAACACACACCGTCCCAGGATATTGAGATTTTGAATATTGACGATGAGGAAGACGATGAAATCCTAAATGCACTGGATCGCTATTTTGAAGCACCGGAAGTTAAGGATGATAAAAAATGACCTTAGCAGATGTGTTACAGATGGGAAAGAGGCGCCTGTCAGAGGCTGGCGTCCCGGAGCCGGAGTGGAATGCCTGGTATTTGTTTTCTCATTGCTTCCATATAAACAGAAACCGCTATTTTCTCTGTTCTGAGGAGATAGCAGCAGAGGAAAATATCAAGACCTTTGAAAACCTTCTTGTGGAAAGGGAAAAAAGGATTCCGTTGGAATATATTATTCATGAGACAGAATTTATGGGGCTTCCCTTTCAGGTCAATGAGCATGTGCTGATTCCCAGACAGGATACGGAATGTCTGGTGGAGGAGGTTTTAAAAGTTTCTGAGGGTAAGGATGTTTTAGACCTTTGTACCGGTTCGGGCTGTATCGGAATTAGTCTGGCGAAACTGGGGAAATGTAAGAGTGTAACTCTGTCGGATATATCCGGAGAGGCTCTGGCGGTGGCAGAAAAAAATGCCAGAAAAAATGATGTGGCGGTCCGGCTTGTGGAGAGCGATTTGTTTCGGGACATCCGGGGCAGCTTTGATATTATTGTATCGAATCCGCCCTATATCCGGAGTAAAGAAATTGATGAGCTGATGCCGGAGGTGCGGGAGCATGAGCCGAGGCTGGCACTGGATGGCAGTGAGGACGGGCTTTTATTTTACAGGAGTATCATTAAGGTGATTAATTCATTTTTAAAACCGAATGGATGGCTTTTTTTTGAAATTGGCTGGAATCAGGGAGAAGAAGTCAGCCGGATGATGCGTGAGGAAGGATTTCATGCCGTGGAGGTAAAAAAGGATTTGGCAGGTCTTGACCGCATCGTACAGGGACAATATCGAGAGTAATCGGGAAGAGAGGATTGTTATGTTTGACAAATGTGAGGATATCTTATTTCGCTACGAAGAAGTGTTGAAGGAATTAAGCGAGCCGGAGGTTTCGAACGATGCAGTGCGGTATCAGAAACTGATGAAGGAACAGGCAGACCTTGAGCCGATTGTGGCAAAATATAAGGAATATAAGGAAAAGAAAACAGGGATTGAGGACAGTCTTGCCATGCTGGAGGAAGAGACGGATGAGGAACTCAGAGAGCTGGCAAAGGAAGAATTAAATGAGTGCCGGGACAGCATAGAAGGAATCGAGAATGAGCTCCGCATTCTTTTGCTGCCGAAGGACCCAAATGATGATAAAAATGTAATTGTGGAAATCCGTGCCGGTGCCGGTGGTGATGAGGCAGCGTTATTTGCGGCGGATTTATATCGGATGTATTGTAGATTTGCGGAGCACAACAACTGGAAAATCGATACGATGAACTCCAACGAAAACGGAATTGGCGGTTTCAAGGAAATCGTGTTTATGATTAACGGCAAGGGCGCGTATTCCAAGCTGAAATACGAGAGTGGCGTTCACCGGGTTCAGCGTATCCCGGCGACAGAATCCGGCGGACGGATTCATACCTCCACCGCCACGGTGGCAATTATGCCGGAGGTAGAAGATGTAGAAGTAGAACTGGATATGAATGACTGTAAGTTTGATGTATTCCGTGCTTCCGGAAATGGTGGGCAGTGTGTCAATACAACGGACTCAGCCGTCCGTCTGACCCATATCCCGACGGGGATTGTGATTTCCTGTCAGGACGAGAAATCCCAGCTAAAAAATAAAGATAAGGCACTGAAGGTACTCCGTGCCCGCCTGTATGAACTGGAGTGTGCCAAGGCACATGATGCGGAGGCAGAGGAGCGCCGTAGCCAGATTGGTACCGGAGACCGCTCGGAGAAAATCCGTACCTACAATTATCCTCAGGGTCGTGTGACGGACCACCGGATCAAGCTGACTCTGCATAAGCTGGATTCAATTATTAACGGCGATTTGGAGGAAGTGCTGGATAGTCTCATTGCTGCGGATCAGGCGGCAAGACTGGCGAAGATGAACGAGAGTGCGTAAGGATTTGAGGTGGCAGATATGCAGGGATATAATGCAATCGCGGTGTTCGACGAAGCTGGCGAAAAGATATTAATGTGCAAACGTAAAAAGGACCCATATAAGGGCTTATCAAACTTTGTGGGTGGGAAAATTGAGGAGAATGAAGATGGTCTTACCGCTGCATACCGGGAATTGTGGGAGGAAACGACCATTACCAAAGAGGATACCATACTTACTCATTTAATGGATTTTACATATTATCTGGATAATTGCCGTGTGGAGATTTATGTTGGAAAGTTAAATAAACCGGTGGCTGTTACCGGAGATGAAAATGATTTGTACTGGTCAACTCTGGACCATGATTTTTTTGATGCGTCAAGGTATGCCGGAGAGGGAAATATCGGACATATCATGATGCACATTGAAATGGCGAGGGAAGTCTTGTTCAAATAATTTTTGTAAGAAAGGATGGGTAGTATGAAAAGATTACTTTCCGTAACAATGGTATGGGTTCTTTTAGTGGCGTTATGCACCGGTTGCGGCACGGGAACAGGGAAAGAAGCTGCGACGGAAGGGGCTATCAAGGTGCAATCCAAGGATGCGAAGGAGATAGATAACACTGCGTTGACGGACATGGCAGCAAGGCAGAAAGTGTCTCTGACAGAGAGCAGTATGGTTTTTGTTGGTGACGGGCCGGATGAGGATGAATCGGGAGGTTCCCATTATCTGGTGCAGTGTGATTTAAAGGGAAAGAAAGTAAATGGCTGCTATCTGGATGAAAAGCTGGTAGGAGTAGGGAACGGTTATATCTGCTATTGCAAATTTGGGGATGGCGATAAGTCAAAGGAGGTGCTTTACACTGCGCCGATAGAAAAGACTGCCAAAGGTGAATGCGTCAACATGAAAAAAGCAGAAAAAATAGCAGAAGGGTCTATTGAATTCAATGCTTATGTATGGGAATCCTATGTATTTTATCTGGATGATAATTTATATTGCTACAGCTATGAGACAAAGCAAACAAAAACGTTGGGAAGGAAGAATGAGTTTAAAAATGCAGACTTTAAAACCTATGACTCTGGCGGAGATGTGCTCTATGTCCGGGATGGCAGACTGTATCTGGAAGTGTGTGATGAAAAAAATGATGAGCGGATGCTTTACCGTGTTGAAGTGCAAACCGGCAAGACGGAGAAATTGTTCACATGCCCGGAAAATCTTATGGATATTGGGTATGAGCTGTTTGCTGTAAACAATAACCTTGTATTTTTTGACAGTGGTGATGCCAAAGCGGTTGGCGATGCTGAGAAAGAGGTTACTTATTACATATGTTATGACATAGAGAAAAAGCAGAAGACAGAGATAAAGGGGAAGGATATAATATCCCCTCTGGAAGAGCAGAAGCTGTGGAACGATGACCCGGATTGTGAATATAACATTGACAATTGTTTTAGTTACGGAGATCGTCTGTATCTTGCTGGAACTGTGCATTTTCCGGAAGAAATGGTAGCAGACTGTGGTCCTTCCAAAGGAGATACGATAAAACAGGATAAATATCATGACATTCTTTTGAGCTGTCCGTGGGCGGATATTACGGATTTAAGATACGAAAAGGCGTCGGAATGGATTGAGAAGAATCAGAGCTGGAAACAATACTGGCGAGAAGAACTATCGGATGCCGGTAATCATAGTTTTTATGGTATAAGTAAAAAATTGGATATCTGGGAGCACTGCGGGGACGAATTACTGGTAACGGAAAGGATAGTGACCGGAGAGGGCGATAATGAGCGCTTGGATTATGGTCTGATTGCCATTCAACTGGAAACGGGAGCAGCCCGCAGAGTACCGAAAGACAGTATGCTGTATCGGGTATTTGATAGGGCTTATTGGTTGTAGAACAATGAAAAAGCGTGCGCAAATGGAGGAAGCTATGAAAATCGTAATTATCAACGGACAGAATCACAAAGGTTCTACCTATCATATCGGAAAGATGCTGGCGGATAAGCTGGGCGGCAGTATTACAGAATATTTTCTGCCGAAAGATTTTGACCGGTTTTGCACCGGCTGTACCCAGTGTTTTATGAAGTCTGAAATTTTTTGTCCGCATTATGAGTTGCTACGGGGCATTACCGCAGCAATGGACGAGGCGGATGTTCTGATAATGACCAGTCCGGTGTATGTATACCATGCGACGGGCTCAATGAAAGCATTTTTAGACCATTACGGATACCGCTTCATGATTCATCGCCCGGAGGAGAAAATGTTTAAAAAACAGGCAGTCTGTATTGCTACGGCAGCGGGGGCCGGAATGAAATTTACTCTGAAGGATATGGCGGACAGTCTGTTCTTTTGGGGAATCCCTAAAATATATCGATACGGAATTGCCGTAAGAGCAACATCCTTTGAAACAGTGGATGAAAAGCGAAAGAAGAAAATAGAGAAAAAGGTAACTGCCCTCGCGGGGAAAATCCGGAACAAAGAAGGAAAAGTAAGGGTCGGTTTAAAAACCAGAGGTTATTTTTATGTGATGAGGTTTTTAAACAAACGGGGATGGAATAAAGCCGATGCGAGGTACTGGAACGAGAAGGGGTGGACAGGGAAGGCCAGACCGTGGAAATGACATGTGATATTTTGCTGTGCCTTTTCCTTATCACCCCCTTGCATTATTTATATTATCTGTTATACTTATACATATAAAAGCCTTCCGGTTCTATTGGGAAGGACTTTTTTTGGCTTGTGAAGTTAGCAACTTAACGCCATCGTGCTAGGCAAAATACAGAGGGAGGAATCATCCATGCAGGAGAAAAAAGACAAAACAGTAGAATTATTTGAGAATGCTCCGATTCCCAAGGCAGTATTTTTAAATATTATCCCATCTATTATCAGTATGTTGATGGTGTTGATTTATAATCTGGCCGATACGTTTTTTATCGGACAGACGAAAAATCCTTATATGGTAGCGGCCGTTTCCCAGGCGACACCGGCATTTCTTTTTTTTATGGCAGTGGGAATGCTTTTTGGTATCGGTGGAACCTCCTTGATTTCCCGTATGTTGGGGCAGGGAAGACAGAAAGACGCCCGTCATGCCTGCTCATTCTGTTTCTGGACCGGGGCAATTATCGGTGTGGTGGGAATGGCAGTCATACTGCTAGCCATTCACCCGGTCAGCACACTGGTGGGAGCCACTCCGAATACGGTGGAATATGTGAAACAATATTTAATGATAGTGGCACTGGGTGTTCCTTTTCTTATTGTCAGCAATATGTTTAGTACCATTATCCGTGCGGAGGGTAAGGCAAATAAGGCAATGATGGGAATGATATTGGGTAATGTGGCAAACATTATTTTAGACCCGATTATGATTCTGGCATTTGGCTGGAATGTGGCAGGTGCAGCAGTGGCTACCGTTATCGGAAATGTGTTTAGTGCTGTTTTTTATATCATACATTTTTTGAGTGGAAAATCCATTCTTACCATTAGTCCGAAAATGTACCGTGCCGGCGGAAAGATTGCGACAGGAGTATTAGCCATCGGTATTCCGGCTTCATTAAACAGCATTTTAATGAGTACTTCGAATATATTGATCAATAATCTCATGAAAAATCACGGAGACATGGCGGTGGCAGGTCTTGGCGTAGCCATGAAGGTAAATATGATAGCGGTTATGCTTTTAATCGGTGTCGGTACCGGTATACAGCCACTTCTTGGCTATAATTTTGGTGCCGGAAACCGGAAGCGGTTTTTGGGAGTGCTTCGCTTTTCGCTGATACTGGCAGTTTCCCTAAGTATTGTTATGAGTGTGATCTGTTATCTGGGAGCGGGACCGATGGTAAGTGCCTTTTTAGAGGAAAAGAAAGCATATGACTTTGGTATGCAGTTTGCCAGAATGCTTATTATATCGGGACCGGTATTGGGAATTTTGTTTGTCATGATCAATACGATTCAGTCCATGGGGGCGGCGATACCGTCATTGATTCTGTCCATCAGCAGACAGGGACTTCTGTACATACCGGTACTATTTACTTTTAACGGAGTTTTCCATACGGAAAGAACATTGGTACTGGCACAGCCGGTTACGGACTATCTGTCGGTCTGCCTGTCCATTATTCTCTTTATTGTTGCTTTCCGGAAATATTTTAAAGAGCGTCCGGCACAGTGACAAAACGGTGTATGAACAAGGAGTTATTAATTCTATGAGAAGATTTCGAGAGCATGGGAGGAAAGGTTTTACTACCACAAGGATTATTGCGCTGGGATTTTTAGGGGCGATTTTTGTGGGAACACTGTTACTTATGCTTCCCATTGCCACTGTGGCAGGAGAAACTACGATGCCGGTGGATGCGCTATTTACCGCTACCACATCGGTGTGTGTGACTGGGCTTGTGACAGTTCCTACCTTTTCCCACTGGACAATCTTCGGTCAGGTTGTAATTGCCCTGTTAGCGCAGGTGGGAGGTCTGGGTGTCATTACCTTTACCATTATTTTTTTACTCATACTGGGTCGGAAAATCGGACTGAAGGAGCGTCTGTTAATTCAAGATGCCTACAATCTGGATACGATTCAGGGTCTGGTTGTTCTGGTAAAAAAAGTATTAAAGGGGACACTCATAATAGAAGGCATCGGGGCGCTTTTGTATATGACCGTGTTTGTCCCGGAATTTGGTCCCATCGGCGTCTGGAAAAGTATCTTTAATTCAATATCTGCCTTTTGTAATGCGGGGATGGATGTGTTAGGAAATAACAGTCTGGAGCCATATGTGGACAATGTACTTGTGAATATGACTACCATGCTCCTTATTATTCTGGGGGGGCTGGGATTTCCGGTGTGGTGGAATATCGCGGATATACTGCGCCGGGGAAGAAGTGATTATAGGAGTTATCGGAGAGCGTTTCATTATCTGAAGCTGCACACAAAGCTTGTCATTGCCATGACAGGGATTCTCATTGTAGTGGGAGCTGTGGCTGTTTTTGTACTGGAATATTCCAATACTGAAACCTTGGGAAATCTTCCTCTCTGGCAGAAAATACAGGCTTCTCTTTTCCAGTCTGTTACCACAAGGACAGCCGGATTTGCCACCATACCTCAGTCAGCTCTGTATAAATCCACCGCATTAATCAGTAGTCTTCTTATGTTTATCGGTGGTTCCCCTTCCGGAACGGCTGGCGGTATCAAGACTACCACCATTGCCATTCTGATCATAACGGTATATTCCATTATTCAGGGAGGTCATGAGACGGAACTGTTTGGTCGGAGAATAGGCGGTCATGTGGTACGCCGTGCCTTAGCCGTCTTTATGGTGAGTCTGGCAGTAATGCTGACTGCACTGATAGCCTTATCTATTGCACAGCCGGGAAGCTTTATTGATTGTTTTTACGAAACGATGTCTGCCATTGCTACAGTGGGACTGTCCAGAGATTTTACGTCTACACTGAATCTGGCAGGGAAAATTATTATAATCCTTACTATGTATCTGGGACGTATCGGACCGATTTCTCTGGCATTGCTCTTTAATACGAAAAGGCGTGTCCGTGTAAAATCCTACCCGGAGGAAAATGTCAGTGTCGGCTGATCATAGCAGAAGGTCAAAAACCGGTATCACATGCCGGAATGGAGGTAAGTATGAAAAAGAATGAAAAGGAATTTGTTGTCATAGGGCTGGGGCAGTTTGGTACCAATGTGGCAAAAACCCTGGAAAGCTCCGGCGCCACGGTCATGGTAATTGACAAGGATGACCGGAAACTGGAGAGGATAGCCAATGAGGTGACCCACGCTGTCTGTGCAGATGCTACGAATTCAGAAGCGATGCACCAGCTGGGGCTTCATAATTATGACGGAGCCATTATCGGCATTGGACATGACCTGGAAGCCAATGTGCTGATTACGATTCAGCTGAAGGAAATGGGCGTTCCGTTTGTTATGACAAAGGCCTCCACAGACTTAGAGGGAAGAATCTTGCACAAGGTAGGTGCGGATAAGGTTATATTCCCGGATAAGGAAATGGGTTACCGGGTGGGAAACCAGATTATGAACGGAAATTATTTTGAGGCTATTGAACTATCGGAAAAATACAGCATTGTAGATATGAATGTGCCGGACAGCTGGGTGGGACAAACACTCAGAGGGCTAAATATCCGCTCAAAATACGGTGTCAATGTAATTGGCATCCGGGGGGTAGAGGAGATGAATATTAATCCGCACCCTACGGATGAGTTAAAAGATGAGGATATTTTGATTGTGTTGGGACATAATACAGAATTGCAAAGATTGCGGGAGATGTTAGGTTGATAGAGAGTAGTGGCAACGGGCAGATCAAACAAATTCAAAAATTAAAGAAAAATGCCCGGTTTCGAAAGCAGGAAGGTCTGTTTATTGTAGAGGGCTACAAGATGGTACAGGAGGCACTTTATCATCACCTTGTCAAAGCTCTCTATGTGGCTTCTTTCTGTCAGGAGGCGTACCGGGAAAAGCTTTCGATGCCGGATACGGATATACCGGTGGAAATCGTATCGGACCGGCTCTTTGGCGAGCTGTCGGACACGGTTCATCCCCAGGGAGTACTGGCAGTGGTTTTTATGCCCCGGTATGACAAGGAAAAAATATGCCGGAATGAAAATGCTGCCCTGCTTTGTCTGGAAGATATACAGGACCCGGGAAATCTGGGAACGATGATACGGACGGCGGAGGGGGCCGGTATGGCAGGAGTGGTTTTATCCGGCGGCTGTGTCGATATATTCAATCCGAAGGTCGTCCGCTCCACCATGGGAGCATTGTTCCGGGTTCCCTTCTGGTTCTGCGAGGATTTATCTACAGAAGTAGAATCATTAAAAGGCGAAGAATTTACTATCTATGCGGCACATCTGGAAGGGGAGAATTCCTATACGTTAGAAAGCTATGCCGGGAAGATTGGGATACTCATTGGCAATGAGGCGAAGGGACTGAGTAAAGAGGTCAGTGAAAAAGCGGATAAAAAGGTCCGCATTCCGATGGAGGGGGAGCTGGAGTCATTAAATGCGTCTGTATCTGCGGCACTTCTTATGTATGAAGTTTACAGAAATCGTGGATAATACGGATGCCGCTTGCCAAAAAACCTCTTTTCTAGTATGATAGAAAGATAAGACGAATAAATATTTAAGAGAGGATGTGGAAGATTGAATACCATTATCTGGCTGATTATTGTAGCTGTTATGCTGGTAATAGAAATATTTACCATGGGCCTTACGACCATCTGGTTTAGTCTGGGAGCGGTAGCTGCTGCAATTGCATCGGGACTGGAGGCACCGGTATGGTTACAGATTGTACTGTTTAGTGTTGTTTCCATCCTTGTTATGGTGTTGGTTCGTCCTTTTGCCGTGAAGGTAGTGAATAAGGAGCGAATCAAAACAAATGTAGAGGAAATTGTAGGAGAAACAGCGATAGTAGTAGAAGAAATAAATAACGAAAAAGAAAAAGGCATCGTCCGGTTCCGTGGTGTGGAGTGGATGGCGAGAAGTGTGGATGGCAGTATTCTTGCTGTAGATGAAATCGTTACCATAGATGCGGTATCCGGTGTAAAGCTGATTGTAAAGAAATAAAAAATATGCGTACTGTGAAAAACACAGAGAATGGAGGAAAAAATGCCACAAGAATTTAATTTAGTTCCTGTTATTGTAGTCATTATTGTAGTTATTTTGTTATGCCTGCTGGCCTCCTGTATTAAGATTGTGCCTCAGGCCCACGCTTATATCGTAGAGCGGTTAGGCGGTTACCAGTCCACCTGGTCTGTCGGAATCCACCTGAAGGTGCCGATCATTGATAAGGTGGCAAGAAAGGTTTTGTTAAAAGAGCAGGTTATGGATTTCCCACCGCAGCCGGTTATTACGAAGGATAATGTAACGATGCAGATTGATACCGTCGTGTTTTTTCAGATTACAGACCCGAAGCTCTTTACCTACGGTGTGGAAAATCCGATTATGGCCATTGAAAATCTGACGGCAACAACACTGCGTAATATTATCGGTGATTTGGAATTAGATCAGACACTGACTTCCCGTGAAACAATCAATACCCATATGCGCTCGAATCTGGATATTGCCACGGACCCATGGGGAATTAAAGTAAACCGTGTGGAATTGAAAAATATTATTCCGCCGAGAGAAATTCAGGATTCCATGGAAAAACAGATGAAGGCAGAGCGTGAAAGACGTGAATCCATTCTGCG
Organism: Lachnospiraceae bacterium; assembly: GCA_022510615.1. Taxonomy (GTDB): domain Bacteria; phylum Bacillota; class Clostridia; order Lachnospirales; family Lachnospiraceae; genus Eubacterium_F. Next base: position 23,228 of record JAFLTC010000018.1, read on the forward strand.
TGCGGAAGGTGAGAAAAAATCCACCGTCCTGGTGGCAGAGGGTAAAAAGGAATCTGCCATTTTGGAGGCAGAGGCAGAAAAGGAAGCCGCCATTTTGCGTGCGGAGGCGAAAAAGGAAGCAACGATTCGTGAGGCGGAAGGTCGTGCTCAGGCGATTGCCGCCGTACAGAAGGCAACCGCAGAGGGGATCCAGTTCTTAAATGAGTCGGCACCGACTCAGGCAGTCCTGACCTTAAAGAGTCTGGAAGCATTTGAAAAAGCTGCGGACGGTCAGGCCACGAAGATTATTATTCCATCCGAGATTCAGGGAATTGCCGGTCTGGCAAAATCCATTGTGGAGACTGGGAAGGAATAAGACGGGAGGCAGTCATGAACTTAAAAGGAAGAGACTTTTTGACACTGAAAGACTTCACCCCGGAAGAAATCCGGTATCTACTGAATCTTTCGGCTGAGTTAAAGGACAAGAAGAAAAAGGGAATTGTCGAAAAGCCGTTGGAAGGAAAAAATATTGCACTGATTTTTGAGAAAACAAGCACCCGTACCCGCTGTTCCTTTGAGGTTGCGGCCCATGACCTTGGCATGGGAGTAACGTATCTGGACCCGAAGGGCTCACAGATTGGGAAAAAGGAAAGTATTGCGGATACCGCAAGGGTGTTGGGTAGAATGTATGACGGCATTGAGTATCGGGGATTTGGACAGGAAATCGTAGAGGAGCTGGCAAAATATGCCGAGGTTCCCGTGTGGAACGGCCTGACCAATGAATATCATCCGACCCAGATGTTAGCGGACCTTCTGACCATTGAAGAACAGTTTGGCAGGTTAGAGGGAATCCGGCTGACTTACATGGGAGACGCCCGCTATAATATGGGAAATTCCCTGATGATAGCCTGCAGTAAAATGGGTATGCACTTTACGGCCTGTGCGCCGAAGGAATATTTCCCGGATGAAAAACTGGTTTCCCAGTGTGAAGAGTATGCAAGAGAAAGCGGCGGAAGCGTTACGTTGACAGAGGATGTGCCTGAGGGAACGAAGGATGCGGATGTTTTGTATACCGACGTATGGGTTTCCATGGGAGAACCGGATGAAGTGTGGGCAGAGAGGATTCAGGCGCTCACGCCATACCAGATTAATGCGGCGGCAATGGCAAATGCCAAGGACACGGCTGTGTTTATGCACTGTCTGCCGGCATTCCACGATTTGAAGACGGAAATCGGAAAAGAGATTCACGATAAATACGGGTTAGATGAAATGGAAGTGACCGATGAAATATTTGAAAAATATGCCGATGTGGTATTCCGGGAAGCGGAAAACCGCATGCACACCATTAAAGCAGTAATGGCGGCTACCCTATAAGCGGACAGGATATCTGAGGGAAAGATTTCCGCGTTCCAGAAAGGAGCCAATATGAGCAAAAATTTAGATGCCGGGTATCGGAATGACTGGTTACATAAGATGGCGGCAGTGTGTGAAGCAAGCAGCACAATTGACTCTACGTTATTTGAAAAATACAAGGTAAAAAGAGGTCTTCGTGATTTGAATGGACAGGGAGTACTGACCGGATTGACGGAGATTTCGGAGATTCGTTCCTACACTGTAGTGGACCATGATTTAGTGCCTTGTGAGGGTAAGTTATATTATCAGGGAATTGATATTGAGGAAATCGTTGACGGATTTTTGACGGAAAAAAGGTTTGGCTATGAGGAGGTCGTGTACCTTCTCCTCTTTGGACGACTGCCAAACGAAACGGAGCTGGAAGAATTAAAGGATATGCTGGCAAACTACCGCCAGAGCCTGCCTACCAGCTTTGTCAGAGATATTATTATGAAGGCGCCCAGCGTGGATCTGATGAATACACTGGGACGGAGTGTACTGACGTTATATTCCTATGACGACAGGGCAGATGATACCTCCACGGAGAATGTGCTCCGCCAGTGCTTGCAGCTGGTGGCATTATTCCCTATGTTTTCGGTGTATGGGTATCAGGCGGCCTGCTATTTTCACGAGGGTACCAGTTTCTTTTTACACCCGCCGAAACGGGAATACTCTACGGCGGAAAATATTTTACATATGCTACGGCCAAACAGCCAATTTACCCCACTGGAGGCAAAAATACTGGATATTGCCCTGGTTCTTCATGCGGAGCATGGCGGCGGTAATAACTCCACCTTTACCGACCATGTAGTAACTTCTTCGGGGACCGACACCTATGCGGCAATTTCGGCTGCCCTTGGCTCCTTAAAGGGACCAAGACACGGCGGTGCCAATGTAAAGGTGTCCCTGATGTTTGAGGATATGAAAAAGAGGGTAAAGGACTGGGAGGATGAAGAAGAGGTAGCCTCGTATCTGACGGCACTGTTAAACCGTCAGGTATTTGATAAAGCGGGACTGATATACGGAATGGGGCATGCCGTATATTCCATTTCCGATCCCCGTGCCAGAACCTTCCGCAAGTTTGTGGAAAAGCTGGCAGAGGAAAAGGGAATGCAGAGGGAATTTGCCCTGTATAATCTGGTGGAGAGGCTGGCACCGAAAGTCATTGCCGAGGAGCGCCATATATACAAGGGCGTCAGTGCTAACATTGATTTCTACAGCGGACTTGTTTACAGTATGTTGGAATTACCAAATGAGCTGTATACACCGCTCTTTGCCATTGCCCGTATTGCCGGCTGGAGCGCCCACCGGTTAGAGGAGTTAGTCAATGCCGGTAAAATCATACGTCCGGCCTATAAGGCGGTCTGTAAGCATCAGCATTATGTGCCGATGAGTGAACGGGGAGGTGCTTCGGATGAATGAGGAACAGGTATTATGTGCCTGTAGTGCCTACGAGGAAAAATATTATTTTAATCCCCGGTATTCTTCCCTGCCTACACAGATTCAGGAGGAGCTGCAGATTATGGCAGTTACCATGACCGCCGATGTGGGGGGAGTGTTTACGATGGAATTTGACGAGGACGGTACGTTATATCTGTCTACCACGGCAAAGGAAAATGATTTTGCCTATGATGAAATCGGCAGTCATTTAAAGATTAAGCAGTACCGCACCAAATATGCAGAATTACTGGAAAATCTGGAAACCTACTACCGGTTATTTTTTGTGGAAGGAGTACAGGAGGAACATGTTACTGGCAATTGATATTGGAAATACAAATCTGACCTTTGGTCTTTTTAACGGTGAGGAAATCATGCACAAGTTCCGTCTCACCACAAGTCTGCCAAGAACCTCCGATGAGTTTGGTGTGCAGATTGTGGAGCAGCTGGCCCATCAGAAGGTATCGGCGGAGGATGTGGAGGATGTTATTATCTGTTCTGTTGTACCAAAGATTATGTACTCGCTGACAAGCGGAATTAAGAAATATTTAAAGTGCGACCCGATGATTGTAGGAAACGGAACCAAGTCCGGTATCCGGATTGCCACTACGAATCCGATGGAAATCGGGGCCGACCGGGTAGTAGATGCGGTGGGGGCCTATTTTCTCTACGGCGGACCGGTTATTGTGATTGATTACGGCACTGCCACCACCTATGACCTTGTGACGGCAGACGGCTCCTTTATAGCCGGTGTGACGGCGCCGGGCATCCGCATCAGTGCCAAGGCCCTGTGGAGTAATGCGGCAAAGCTGCCGGAAATTGAAATTATTAAGCCGGATTCCATTCTGGCAAAGACGACGATTACCAGTATGCAGGCAGGACTTGTTTATGGAACCATCGGACAGACGGAGTACATCATTGACCGATTTAAGATAGAGTCCGGGTTCCCGGATATCCGTGTGGTAGCCACCGGAGGCATGGGAAGAATTATTGCAGAGGGAACCGACAAAATTGAGGTATACGATCCAGAGCTGACCTTGAAGGGAATGCGTCTGATTTATGAGAGGACTAAGGCATGAAGCTTACCATCGGAAATGTAAAGCTGGATGGCAATATTATATTAGCACCAATGGCAGGGGTTACGGACCTGCCATTTCGTCTGCTCTGTAAGGAGCAGGGGGCCGATTTGTTATGCACGGAAATGGTAAGCGCGAAGGGCATTTTTTATCATAATAAAAACACGGAGGAGCTGTTGCAGATACAGGAGGAGGAACGCCCGGTTTCTTTACAGCTCTTTGGCTCGGAGCCGGATATTATAAGTGAAATGGCAAAAAGAATCGAGGAGAGAAATTTTGATATTCTGGATTTAAATATGGGCTGCCCGGTACCAAAGGTAGTCAATAACGGAGAGGGCTCTGCCCTTTTGAAAAATATTCCGTTAGCGGCAGAGATTATCGAAAAAACGGTAAAGGCAATCAAAAAGCCGGTTACGGTAAAATTCCGCAAGGGCTTTCACAAGGGGGAAAGTCAGGCAGTGGAAATGGCAAAGGCGGCGGAGGCTGCCGGAGCAGCTGCGGTGGCGGTCCACGGAAGAACGAGAGAGGATTACTACAGCGGAAAGGCGGACTGGGAAATCATTGCGGCGGTAAAGGATGCCGTATCCATACCGGTCATCGGAAACGGGGATATTTTTTCACCGGAGGACGCAAAGAGAATGCTTGATGAAACCGGCTGCGACGGAATTATGATAGGAAGGGGAGCCCAGGGGAATCCATGGATTTTCCGACAGATGAAGGAATATTTTGCCACGGGGAAAGTGCCGGAAAAGCCTGCTTTCTCTGAGGTGTGCGATATGCTGCTCCGCCATACGAAGATGCAGGTGGACTGGAAGGGCGAAAAGAGAGGGATTCTGGAAATGCGGACCCATGCAGCCTGGTATACAGCCGGATATCCCCATTCTGCCTCTCTGAGAAGACAGGTAAATCAGATAACGACCTACCGGGAATTGGAGGAGCTTCTTGCGGTTGCTTTTCCCCCCATTTCTTAGTATACTGATAGAGAGTGAAAAGGGAGGAATTACCAATGGAATTTAAGAGAGTCGCACACCGGGGTTTTAGCTCAGAAGCACCGGAAAATACAAGGGCGGCCTTTGCCCTTGCTGTGGAGGGAGACTTCTATGGTGTGGAGTGCGATATATGGAAATGTCTGGACGGCACCTATGTGGTGTCCCATGACGGAAATCTGCAGCGAATCTGTGGAATTGACAAGGAAATTCCGTCCATGACCTATGAGGAAATCAGACAGTATCCCATTACCGCCGGGAGAAAAAATGATGAGCACCCGGCACAATATGTCATCTGCCTGAGCGATTATTTATCCATAGTCCGGCGCAGTGACACCATTCATCCGGTCATTGAACTAAAGATGGATTATACAGTAGTAGAATTAAGGGAAATCGTTGATTTGGTAAAGAGATATGGTCTCTATGAACGGGCTTATTTTATCAGCTTATACCAATCAGTTCTGCTTCGTTTAAAAGAAGAACTTGGTTTTCCGACCGAGCGGTTACAGTATGTATACGGAGCGGTGGCGGAAAACCGGGAGATTCCGGTCAGTGAAGAACTGGAGCAGTGGCTGATTCATAACCGTATCAATCTGGATACCAGACACACGCTGCTTTCCAAAGAGAATGTAACCTATCTGCATGATAGCGGGCTGGAGGTCAATGTGTGGACAGTCAATGACAGAGAGCTGACGGAACGAATGATAAGGGAATGGAAAGTGGATATGGTAACAACAGAGTTTTACCATGAAATTCTTTAAAATTTATTGGGAAACGGAGGAACGAGTGACAATGAGCTTTTTAAAAGAACTGAAATGGAACCTGATTATAATGTCAATTATTTTTATTGCCCTGGGCGTGGTACTGATTATCTGGCCGGGAGCCACCATGACGACGATTTGCTATATGCTGGCAGCTCTTTTACTGATTGTCGGAGTGGTGTCTCTCATTAATTATCTGAAAAAGGATATCCGGGGCATTATTTACCGCTATGATCTGGTAGTGGGAATGAGTGCTATTCTGGGCGGTATTCTCGTCATTATCAAGGTGGATAAGCTGACGGAGCTGATACCGGTGGTGTTAGGCTTTCTCGTTACCATCAGCGGAATTTTGAAAATGCAAAATTCCGTGGATATGCTGCGTCTGGGGCATGGCACATGGCATGTGGCCTTTGCCCTCGCGATATTAAATATTGTGGCGGGCATTGTACTTTTGGTGGACCCATTTACTGCGGCAGAGGTTTTGATTATGTGCCTCGGTATCGCTTTAGTTTATAGCGGTATTACGGATCTGTATGTGACTATTGCCATATCGAAGAAGCTGAGAGAGCAAATGACAGATCTTACTGCTTAGCACCGTTATGCTAGCACGATGGCACCATCGTGCCAGTCTTCAAAAGGGAGGAACCTATGGCGAAATACCATCATCTATCAAAGGATTTACAAAAGAAAATCCGGGAGGACCGGAGCCGGAACTGGCAGAATCCTTATGCTTTCCGGGATGAAGATATTGTGCGGAGAAATCCGGACCATGACCGTGCCAATCTGTGGCGCCCGGCATTTGTGAGAGATTCGGAAAAAATTATGCACGTGCCCTATTATAACCGGTATTCGGATAAAACCCAGGTGTTTTCCTTTTATAAGAATGACGATATTTCCCGCCGTGCACTTCATGTCCAGCTGGTATCGAGAATTGCCCGGAATATCGGAAATGTGCTGGGACTGAATGAGAGCCTCATCGAGGCGATATCACTGGGACATGATATCGGACACACTCCTTTCGGACATGCCGGGGAGCGGATTCTCAACGAATTGTATCATGAGAGGACCGGGCGGTATTTTAACCACAATGTACATAGTGTCCGGGTTTTAGACGGTGTTATTCACCGGAATATCAGTCTGCAGACTCTGGATGGCATTCTCTGTCATAACGGAGAACTGGAACTGCAGGAATACCATCCTTGCGAGATGACTACATTTGTAGAATTCGATAAAAAGGTAGAAAACTGTTATATAGATGAAAAGGAAATAGGAAATCTGACGCCATGTACCATGGAAGGGTGCGTCATGCGAATCTGTGATATTATCGCCTATCTGGGAAAGGACAGGCAGGATGCCATGCGGCTGAATCTTCTTTCCGAGCCATCGTTTTCCGCCGGGGCTATCGGTGCTTCCAATGGTGAAATTATTAATAACCTGATTGTCAATCTCATTGAAAACAGCTACGGTAAATCCTATCTGAAAATGGATGGGGAATATTTTGAGGCACTGCGGCAGGCGAAAAAGGAAAATTATGAGATTATTTACAGTAACGATAAGCTGAACCGGCTGTATGAAAATGAAATCCGCCCGATGTTTGAGGCGTTGTATGAGGAACTGCTTTCCCAGGCGGAGAGCGGGCAAAAGGATACGATTTTTTACCGCCACCATATCTGCCATGTAACAGAGGATAACCGCTACGCCAAGGGAGATTTTAAACCCTACGAGGAACAGGGGCCAAACCAGCAGGTGGTGGATTATCTGGCGAGTATGACAGATGACTATTTTATCGATTTATATCATTATCTGTTTCCAAAGGGAAAACATGATGTGAAATTTACTGGGTATTTTGACTAGCGCTGTTATGCTAGTCCGGAATATGAGTGGTTCATTGACCGGATACATATTTTTATGATAAACTGCTTTTAAGATATCGGCATACTATGCAAAAGCAAAGGACAGTAAAGCGAGGCAAAAGAAGGAGGAAATAAAATTGGAAAAGGAATTCGTTATCGTACTGGATTTTGGCGGACAGTATAACCAGTTAATCGCAAGAAGGGTAAGAGAGTGCAATGTGTACTGCGAGGTGCATCCGAATACCCTTAGTTTAGAAGAAATAAAGAAGATGAATCCGAAGGGAATTATTTTTACCGGAGGTCCAAACAGTGCTTATCTGCCGGAATCCCCGACTATTTCAGCGGAAATATTTGAACTGGGGATACCGATTCTTGGCATTTGCTACGGCTCCCAGTTGATGGCACATCTTTTGGGCGGAACTGTCAGCACCGCTCCTACCAGTGAATACGGAAAGACAGAGGTAACGACGAATCAGGATTCCGTTTTGTTTCAGGATGTGAGCCACACTACGGTCTGCTGGATGAGCCATACGGATTATATTGCAAAGGCTCCGGAGGGTTTTACTGTCAGTGCTACCACGCCGGTCTGCCCGGTGGCGGCCATGGAAAACCCTGAGCGCAGGCTCTATGCCACCCAGTTCCACCCGGAGGTTATGCATACCGCCGAGGGTATGAAAATGCTTTCCAATTTTGTATATAAGGTCTGTCAGTGTAAGGGTGACTGGCAGATGTCCTCTTTTGTGGAGGATACGATAAAAGCCATGCGGGAGAAAATCGGCGATGGAAAAGTGCTCTGCGCACTGTCCGGCGGCGTGGATTCCTCGGTGGCAGCAGTGCTTCTTTCGAAAGCAGTCGGCAAGCAGCTGACCTGCGTATTTGTGGACCACGGGCTTCTCCGTAAAAATGAGGGAGATGAGGTAGAGGCCGTCTTTGGCCCGGAAGGTCCTTATGATTTGAATTTTATCCGTGTCAATGCGGCACAGCGTTTTTATGATAAGCTGGCGGGAGTCACAGAGCCGGAGGAAAAGAGAAAGATAATCGGCGAGGAGTTTATCCGTGTCTTTGAGGAGGAAGCCAAGAAAATCGGTGCGGTGGACTATCTGGTGCAGGGAACCATTTACCCGGATGTCATTGAGTCCGGTCTCGGCAAATCCGCTGTCATTAAGAGCCATCACAATGTAGGGGGACTGCCGGACTATGTGGATTTCCGTGAGATTGTGGAGCCACTCCGTCTGCTGTTTAAGGACGAGGTCCGGAATGCCGGCCGTGAGCTTGGCATCCCGGAATATCTGGTAAGCCGCCAGCCATTCCCGGGACCGGGACTTGGTATCCGCATTATCGGCGAGGTCACGGCGGAAAAGGTGCGTATCGTGCAGGACGCCGACGCCATCTACCGGGAGGAGATAGCCAACGCCGGAGTGGACAAGGGGCTTGGACAGTATTTTGCCGCCATTACGAATATGCGCTCGGTGGGAGTTATGGGAGATGAGAGAACCTATGACTACGCCATCGCCTTGCGGGCAGTCTGCACCTCGGATTTTATGACCGCTGAGGCGGCGCAGATTCCGTGGGAGGTGCTGTCGAAGGTGACGAGCCGGATTGTGAATGAGGTGAAGGGGGTAAACCGGGTGCTGTATGATTGTACCGGGAAGCCGCCGGCGACGATTGAGTTTGAGTGATGATGTGGGTTGAAAAAGTCCAGTAGTTATGCGGTTTCCAAACAAATTTGTTTAGTGACTGGCAACAAAATGGCAACACTTTTTCATCATTCAGAATAAATAAAAGATTTATTGATATTTTGTTGGAAGGTTAATTTTGGTATGGGAAAAAAATATACGAGAAAGGAAATTTTAAAGAAGTGCGAAGAAGCATTTAAAAATATTTCTACATTCTATAATTCCGAACCAGTAGAATATAAATATACTGGAAGAACTTTGGATACAAAAGAACCTTACAGTGAGGTTGTTGCAGAATTTCTATGTGAAAGAATAGAGGAATTTTTGGATGGAATTACGAAGATTAATCGGGAATCATCTTATTCGGTTAAAGGGCATGACGGTACCTATAATCCGGATTCAAATCGTTTAGAGGAAATAATTGCTATGCAGATATTTAATCAATGTAAAAATGGATCATCGCTGGACTTTATTGGAAAAGTGATTGACTATCAGACTCCTCTTAAAAATGCCAGAGCAAATTCTGCAGGTAAAATTGACTTGCTCAGTATAAATGATCGGACTGTATATATTCTTGAGTTGAAAAAAGAGGATAGCACGGAGACAATGCTACGTTGTGTGCTGGAGGGGTATACATATTTAAAAACTGTGAACAGTGAAAAACTGTTAAAGGATTTTGGATTACCTTCTGATTGTGAAATCAAAGCATGTCCCCTGGTGTTTCGTGGCGGTACACAGTGGAAGGAAATGCAGGAAGAGCGTCTGGCATTAAAACAACTAATGCGGATGTTAAACAGTAAGCCTTTTTATTTATCAGAGAAAGATGGCAAATATATTGTTACAGAGGAGTAAATTAAAAAACAACAATGAAAATTCATATTCACAGAGGACAGAATCAAATAGGTGGTTCTATTATAGAGATTTCAACTGAAAACACACGCATTATTCTGGATGCAGGCATCACATTGAATGAGGGCGATACTGTTACAGTTCCGCAAATTGATGGTTTATTTTGTGGAGAAAAGAAATATGATGCGGTTTTTGTATCGCATTATCACTCCGATCATATTGGGTTATTGGAATATCTTGTTGACGATATTCCAGTTTGGATGGGCGAAAAAGGATATGATATTTTGTATTCGGCAAATAACTATCGAAAAATATCAACGAGCTTTACACCAAACTATATGCATGACCATGAACCGATTGTAATTGGAAACATTACAATCACGCCGTTTCTATGTGACCATTCAGCATATGATTCTTATATGCTGTTGCTTGAAGGAGAGGGAAAGAAGATTCTTTATACGGGAGATTTTCGTTCTAATGGAAGAATGGACTATACAACTCTCATACAATTTCTTCCAAAGGTAACTGCTGTTATTATTGAAGGCACCACGCTTTCAAGGGAAGATAACATTCGTAATATTGAGGAACAAAAGCTTGAAGAGATTGCGGTACAATATCTTTTGAAACAAAGAAGTGGTCCATGCTTTATTCTGATGTCTGGTATGAACATTGAAAGGCTCATAACCGCAGCAAATGTGGCTAAGCGTACCAATCGCATATTGCTTGAGAATGTGTATATTGCTGAAATTGCTGCTTCATCGGAAATAAAAGATATTATGCCAAGTAAAGAAAATCATGTGCGTGTATTCCAGATTAATAGTGATGAACACGAACTTCTTCAGAAATATGGAGATGCGAAAATTAGTAAAAATGAGTTCCCACATATATCATTTGTTATGTGTATCCGGCAGTCGCAATCAATGCTCCGTTATCTGGAAAAACGTAGTAAGGAATTTTCTTTTGCAGATGGGGTGTTATTTTATGGAATGTGGAAGGGATACCAAGAGCAACAGAAAATGGCTGATTTTCTAAAATTCATGAAGGATGAAGGTGTTAAAATTCATACGTTACACACCAGCGGGCATGCTGATTCAGAAACTATAGATTTACTGATCGAACATATCAATCCGGAAATAATCATTCCAGTTCATACTGAAAATGCTGAATGGTTTAACAAATATAGTGGTAGTTGCGAGGTTGTTAATGAAATACCTGAAATTTGCATCTAGTATACTCTGTATATCTCATATGAATGCTACACCGTTGAAAAACAATAATTACATATTAGGATTTTTGATTTTTATGGTAAAACAGTTGCCTTCTTTGCTGACCTTGGTATAATAAATGCGTGGCAACATTTTGGCAACAAAAAATCAGTAAGCCAAAATAAATTATGCAATAGAAGTAAAAAAACGGTGATTTCTTAACAAAACTTAAACAAAATAATTTAAGTCATAAGCTGAATTTGCCGAGTTTGAGTAGTAAACACAGAGCCGAGAAGCCGCATAAACATTGGCTTCTCCGGCTTTCGATATGCAGCGTGGGACTATTTTGGCACTAAATTTCATTTAGTAGAATGCTGACCAGATACTTGTAAGGCGGTAGTGTAAAAATTTGACTTTTGCACATTATTATGCTAAAATACATTTGCTTTAAGGCATAGTAGGCTAAATTTGAGACATTGTTTCTTTGTATTTATTTTTACTTATGCAAGTGAGTACTGATAAATTCATGAAAACAAAGAATTGAATTTAATCTGTTGATGTCTGACTATCTGATATTTATCCGGAGGATATCAGGTTTTGTCGGGCTATAATTATGCCTTTTAGTAATTATTATTTACTGAAAGGATTTTTTATTATGGACAATCAAGAATTAGAATTTATTCAAAATCAAATCGGTTACACGTTTAGAAATGTTGACTTGTTACAGCAGGCGTTTGTCCGCCGTTCCTATGCAAAAGAGAACGGTGGGGAGGACAATGAAGTTTTAGAGTTTATCGGTGATAAAGCACTGGATTTTTCTGTTGTAAGAGTGCTTATGGAAAAATACGGCTATTTAATCAGTGAGTGCGAGGATTACAATCCCAATGAAGATTTTAACGAATTTGCTTGCGAGTATGATGAGGGAAAACTTACTGAAATTAAGAAATGTTTGGTCGAGAAAAAGATGCTTGCACATCGTATTGATGAACTTGGCTTGAGCGACTATCTTATTATG
>JAFLTC010000019.1 GCA_022510615.1 Lachnospiraceae bacterium
TGTATGATGGGAAGTATCTTTGCCGGCTGTGATGAGAGCCCGGGAAGTTTTGAATTGTTCCAGGGAAGAAAATATAAGGTATACCGTGGTATGGGGTCTATTGCTGCCATGGAAAACGGCAGTAAGGACCGGTATTTCCAGTCCGGAGCGAAAAAGCTTGTTCCGGAAGGCGTGGAAGGTCGTGTGGCATATAAGGGAACGGTGGAAGATACGGTATTCCAGTTGATTGGTGGAATCCGTTCCGGTATGGGATATTGTGGAACTAAGACGATTGAGGAATTAAAGGAGAATGGCAGATTTGTAAAAATTTCTGCGGCTTCCTTAAAAGAAAGTCATCCTCACGATATTCATATTACGAAAGAGGCGCCAAATTATAGTGTCGAGTAGAAAGAGAAAATCGAAAATTTATCGCTGCGCGCTGGCTATCAGTGGCGCAGCAGTTTTTATCCTGATTGTCTGCTTACTGATAGCCTTTGTGTATCAGAAAAAGCAGGAAAAGCAGGAAAGAAAAGAGAAATTACTACCACAAATTACCATACAGACAAAGTTGCTGGAAAAAAATGAATACTCCCGTCCCGGCATTCCCCTGAAAAAGGTAAAGGGAATTGTTGTTCACTATACGGCGAACCCGGGTACGGATGCTATGGATAACAGAAATTATTTTAATAATCTTCCAAAAACAAACAAGTCAAAGCAGCAGAAAACATATGCCAGTAGTCATTTTGTCATAGGACTGGAGGGTCAGATAGTGCAGTGCATTCCGCTGGAGGAAATGGCCTATGCCTCCAATGACCGCAATTCTGATACGATTTCCATCGAATGCTGTCATCCGGATAAGTCCGGGAAATTTACGGAGGCAACCACGAAGGCACTGACAGAGCTTGCCACCTATCTTTGTATTCAGTATGATTTGTATTCAGAGGATATTATAAGACATTATGATGTGACAGGAAAACTCTGTCCCCTGTACTTTGTAAAACATGAAGATGAATGGGAGAAATGGAAAAAATCAGTGGAAGGGAAACTGACGCTTTCATAGTTCTAACGTAACATCATTCTTTGTGTTTTCATATCTGCGACAGGTAATGCCGGCAGAGTGCATCATTCTTTTAGCGGCCAGGACAGAAGGGGTATCGGAGTATTTATCCTCCATATAGATAACTTCTTTAATGCCGGATTGAATCAATGCTTTTGTGCATTCATTGCAGGGAAAAAGCGTAGTATAAATCCGGGAACCCTTTAAATTTGTTCCCGTGTAGTTAAGAAGGGCATTTAATTCGGCATGGCAGACATACAGATATTTTATATCAAGGGGTTCTTCGCCCTCCCGTTCCCATGGATATTCGTCATCGGAACAACCGTGGGGCATACCGTTATAGCCCACCGAGAGAATTTTATTATCCGTATCTACGATACAGGCTCCGACGCTGGTGTTTGGATCCTTGCTTCTCATGGCAGAAAGCATGGCGATTCCCATAAAATACTGATCCCATGAAAGATAATCCTGCTTTTTCATTCTAATTTCTCCTTTACCGTATGAGTGAAAAACAGATACCATAAACATGGTATCTGTTATCTTCTTATATAATATGACGGGTAGAATTGTAGTTGCAGTACGACTGCCCTCTACGTGTTACGCAAGTTTGTTTACGGCAACAGTCATGCGTGAAACTTTTCTTGCGCAGGTATTTTTGTGATAAATACCTTTTTTGGTCGCTTTATCAAGTTCAGAAACAGCAGCCTTCAGAGCTGTTTCTGCAGCAGCTTTATCATTTGCTGCAATAGCAGCATCTACTTTTTTAATCGCAGTCTTTACTTTAGAACGGATTGCTTTATTTTTTGCTGCTCTTTTTTCTGAAACAAGAATTCTTTTCTTTGCAGATTTGATATTTGCCAATTCTAGCACCTCCATCGTATTCTGATTATTCATTGTCTGGCTGAACGGACACGGACATCAGCACAAACATACTTGTTAATCATATTACACATTAACGATTCTGTCAAGATAAATTGCAAAAAAACGGATAAAAATAGGAAAAAAGGACATAGTAGGATAGCATAACGGCGTCCATTTGCTACATATGCAGATGTAATGGAGGTAAGAAAATGAAAGAGAAACGAACGGATTTAGCCCTGGAGGTAAGAGAAAGCTTTCCACGTAATCATGTTGAAGTTAAGGGAGTTGTATTAGAAAAGCATTATTGCCCGGAGGGCAAAGCTCAAATTACAACGGTACAGATTAAAGATGATGCGGGCAGTAAGGCAATGAAAAAGCCAAAAGGAACCTATATTACCATCGAGTCGGAATTGATGCTTCAGGAGGAAGAGGATAGAGAGCCATTGCTTCTTTGTATTTGTGGACAATTGGAAAAAATAATAAAAGACTTAAAACAAAAATCTGTCCTTATTGTAGGTCTGGGAAACAGGGAGGTAACCTCTGACTCTCTCGGACCGAAAATGACAGAACATCTTTTTATTACAAGGCATCTGGAAAAGGAACTGGGGGAAACCTTTATGGAAAAAAATGAATTTGGCTGTGTCAGTGCCATTTCTCCCGGTGTTATGGCTCAGACGGGGATAGAAACGGAGGAGTTGTTAGAGAGTATTGTAAAGAAGACAAAGCCGGATTTAGTAATAGCTGTGGATGCCTTAGCGGCAAGGAGTGTGAAAAGACTCTGCAAAACGATACAGATAACGGATACGGGTATTGCACCGGGAGCCGGAGTGGGAAATCGGCGAAAAGAATTGAATAAAAAAAGCCTTGGTGTTCCCGTTGTAGCCATCGGTGTGCCAACGGTAGTGGATGCCGAAACCATTATCGGAGACCATTTGGAGCATGTATTGGAAAAGCAGGGGTACTCGGAACAGGAAATTGAGCAGTTTATCTGCGAAATCCTGACATCAGACACAGAGAATGTCATGGTTACACCAAAAAATATTGATGCCTCTGTCAACAGAATAAGCAGAGATCTTGCGGATGTGCTGAATCACTGCTTTCAGAAAAAGGGATAAATGGAGCAGGGAGGTCATATACTGGTAAAAGAATTGGGGGATAGTATGAGAAAAGAAATAATTCGAATATTAAGTGGAATCGGGGTGGCAGTTTTTGCAGGAAGTCTTTTTACCGTCGGTGAAATTCCTAAAATAGACGGCATCCGCCAGATGGGAAAAATGTTATTGGCCCAGACAGGAAATGCTTTTGTCGATGGACAAGGTGGGCAGGATGCAGTGGCAGAAATGCTTGGCGGACAGATATATTTTCATAACCCAGACAGTGAAGAGGGGTCTCAGGCTCTTGTGCTGGCAGAAAATAGAGAGCGTGTAGAAAGTGTATTGGCAGATGAGGGCGCTGAGGCAGAAACGATGGGAAAGCTGACGGGAGATGTATATAATGAAAAAAGTGCTGAGACCGTGACCCAGCCTGCTGACGGCATCAGGAGAAACAATGCCTATGTAGAGAGACTGCGAAGTACACTGGATACAAACTATTTGTGGAAAAAGTTTTATATTGTTGATTCTACTACTTCTGTGACAAAAAATATTTTTGATGTTAAAAAGCTGCTGGAAATGAATTTAACAATGAAAAAGAAAAAAGGGAAAAAACAGATTCTGATCTATCACACCCATGGTGCCTCGGAAAGTTTTTCCGACAGTCGTTCCGGTAAAATAGAGGATTCTATTGTGGGAGTGGGGGGTGAACTGGCGAAGGAACTTGAAAAAAAGGGATATGGGGTATATCACGATGAAAAACGGTATGATTTGATAAACGGAAAACTGGAAAGAAGTATTGCTTATAATAAGGCACTGGAAGGAATTCAGGCAAATCGGAGGGCAAATCCGGAGATTGAAGTGCTGATTGATTTACATAGAGATTCTGTGGGGCAGGGAAAACATACATATACAACAATTTTTGGGAAAAAGACGGCAATCGTTATGTTTTTTAATGGTATGAGCCGTACAAAATCCGGAGAAATTTCCTATCTGTACAATCCGAATCTGCAGGGGAATCTTGCCTTCAGCCTTCAGCTAAAATGTAAGGCAATGGAATATTATGATGGGTTTACAAAGCCAATTTATTTAAAGGGTTACCGGTATAATCTTCATCTGGCGAAACGTTCCCTTTTGATTGAACTGGGTAATGAAAATAATACAGTGGAGGAAGCAAAAAATGCGGCGGCGCCGTTGGCAGATGTACTGGATAAAGTATTGTCCGGTCAGGGATAGCTCCTTGACGGATGTATTCTTTGTCCTTCAGTTTTTTTGATTCAGAAGTTCATTCCCCTTTGCGTAGAGATGGGCTGTATTACATAGATTATTGAACTGTTCCGGCGATAGCTGGTGACAGTAATGGAAAAGGCGAAGATAATCGTATTCTATGGTGGCGGCATAGGCATCGGAACTCTGACTCTCTGAATCCCTTGCCAGCCGACTGACGGGAATGCCGAGCCCGCCGGCTATTTTGGCAAAGGTTGAAATACGGGAGTCGGTTTCTCCCCGTTCTATTTTTCCAATCGTATTTTTATCGCATTCAATGCGACCGCTGAATTCTTCCTGACTCATGCCGGCAACGGTTCTGTATTTTCTGACGGAAAGGCCAATGCGGTATAAAAAATCTTTGTTGTCCATAACTTCCTCCAAATTTTCTTTTGTAATAGCTTATAAAAAGCATCTATTTAACATTGTATGAAAATAAAAAGATAACTCAACATATCATAATGGTTACTTGAAAAAACAAGTAAACCACTATTTTAGTTATGAAAAAAAGAGATGAAAAAAACTTTCATTTTTCTTCTGGGAAAAAATGGTTCTTTGTCGTTTTACGCCAAAAAAAACCGCGAAGCGGACTTTAAAATTTTGGGAGAAATTGGTATGATAGTAGGTAGCATAACGACACTAATTTAGCACCATTATGCTGGCACCATCGTGCTAAAAAGAGAGGAGGAAAGGGATTGATTTATATTGAAAATGAACTAATAGGGAAGCGGCTTAAAAAAATACGTCAGGAGGAGGGGATGGACTATGTGGATATGGGGGAGCTGCTTGGCATCAGTGAGGGACATTACCGAAAAATAGAGCGCGGCGTATACGGACTGGATGTCCGGAAACTTTTAATACTTCACACAAAATTGAAAGTAGATCCTATGTATCTTCTGACAGGGAAGCGCCCCTGCAACAGATATTATCTGGGAGAGAGGCCGGTAGACCGGAATGAACTGGTATGTGAGTTGTTAGATTATTGCAAAAAACAACTGGCGGAGGACAGGGAGGAATAAATAACATGGCGGAGATACTTGTGTTTCAGAAAGGACAGAAATCTCTTCAAAAAAAGAAGTATGGCAGGGTTCTAAAAATTGTGACGGAGAAAGAGCGGGCAAAACAGGAGTTATTCCGTCAGACGTACCGGATGATACTGATTGATTTGGAAGGTATAGAGGAAATCGGAATTGAATTTGCCTTTTTTATCCGGGGAATCAAGCAGTATTTTCAGACACCGATTCTTTTCTTTGCCAGGGATAATACCTATGAACAGCTGGCTTTCCATAGAATCCATTGTTATGATTTTATGCTCAAGCCCATTAGTAGGAGAGATATGTATCAGATTCTCTGTCTGTATCTGATAAAACACGAGATAACAGAAGATAAAAAAAGGATTCCGATTCCCATCCAAGGCTCGATATATCTGATTAACATTCAGGATATTCTGTACATGGAATCGCTGAACCGGCATATATATGTTCATCTGAAATATCAGACACTGGAGGTTCCCTATCGCAAAATGTGTGAATGTATTGCCTTTGACAAAGAAAGATTTGTCCAGTGTCAGCGTTCCTTTGTTGTCAACAGGGATTATATATACCGGCTCGATTATGCCATGCACTGTATTGAGTTGAGAGAAGGACTGGGAAAGATTCCGATGGGAAGAAAATATGAAAAAGAACTCCGTCGGGAGTTTGACCGGGGATTCCCATTGGAGTATACTAATTGATATAGCACGATGGCACCATCGTGCTATGAAAAAGAGGAAAGGTGTTACAAGAGATGAAAGATATATTTTTAATCCGTCACGGCAGACAGTGCAGTAAGCTTTGCAATGTAGACGTGGAACTGGATGAAATCGGGCGCAGACAGGCAGAACTTTTAGGAAAGCGTTTAAAAAGCTATGGACTGGAAAAACTGTATTCCTCAGAGCTGTTACGGGCAAAGGAGACGGCAGAAATCATCAATGAAACACTGGACTTGCCCTATGAGGTTCTTCCCGATATACAGGAGATAAATTTTGGTGGATTCACAGGAAAAACGGATGAAGAGATTCGGGAGCAGTATGCCGATTTTAGAAAGGAGAGATCCCTTCACCGTGCGGACCTTCCCTATCCGGAAGGAGGAGAGTGTGGAGAGGATGTGGCAGAGCGGGTAATGCCGCAATTAACCCGCCTATGTAAGCGGCCCGAAAACCGGATTGGTATTGTGACCCATGGCGGTGTTATCCGGTCAGTATGTGCAAGGCTTTTGGAAACGGACCAGAAAAATAAATTGAAATTTGCTATTGATCTGGAAAATGCAAGTCTGACACATCTGATTTATGATGCTACAAGAAATTTGTTCTTTTTAGAGCGCTTTAATGACTTTGCCCATTTGGAAGGAAAGCCGGAACTTTTGCGAAGCGGCTGGAAGACTTCTCTGGAACGTCCATAAACTGGCATGGTAAAAAAACATGAAACTGGCAGTTTTCACACTGCCAGTTTTTTTGTATCATAACAAAAAAACCGGAAAGGAAAATGCGACATGTATAAGATGATGACCCCGGGACCTACTATGACTGCCCCGTCTGTTATGGAGGCGAGAAGCCGTCAATTTGGCAATCCGGATGTGGACGAACAATTTTGTGAGGAATATCATAAACTCTGCCTTTCACTGGCAGAACTTCTTCATACAAAAAATGAAGTATATATTTTGGGTGGTGAGGGAATTTTAGCCTTGGAGGCAGCATGCGCTTCCCTGACGGAACCGGGAGATAAGGTATTAGTCATTGATAATGGTATTTTCGGAAAAGGATTTGCGGACTTTGTTTCTCTTTATGGCGGCGAGCCGGAGCTCTATACGGTGGATTACCACAAACCGGTCGATACTGCTAAACTAGAAGAATATTTAAAAGAGCATCATGATTATAAATACGCCACGGTAGTTCACTGTGATACACCAAGTGGTGTATTAAATAACATAGAAGTTATCTGTCCGCTGTTAAAAAAATACGGTATTCTGACCGTGGTGGATGCGGTGGCATCGATGTTTGGCGAAGAGGTCAGGGTGGATGACTGGCAGATTGATATTATTTGTGGCGGGTCCCAAAAAGCACTCTCGGCACCGCCGGGGCTTGCTTTTGTCACCGTCAGTGGCGAAGCCATGGCAGCAATGGAGAAACGAAAGACGGGGATAGCTTCCTTTTATTGTAACCTCATGATCTTTCGGAATTATTACCGGGACAAATGGTTTCCCTATACGATGCCAATCAGTGATATCTATGGACTGGCAGAGGCAGTCCGCCTCGTAAAGGAAGATGTCGGACGAATAGAAAGACATCAGAAAATAGCGGCGGCTGTGAGAAAGGCAGTGACAAAAGCCGGTCTTTCTCTCTATCTGAACCAAGGCAGTGCGTCAACGGTAACGGTAATCAATGTGCCGGAGGGAATAACAGACAAAGCCATTATTGAGCATATGAAGAAGGAGCATGGTATATTGATATCCGGCTGCTTTGATGTGCTGGCAGGAAAGGTGTTCCGGCTGGGTCATATGGGGAACAATGCAAATGCAGAGGATGTATCAGAGATGCTGCTTGCCCTGACAGAGACCTTAAATGCCCTTGGATTTTCCTGTCAGTGTAACATGCAGGAGGTTTTTTGGGGGGAATTATAATGTCTGTCCCGGACGAAAAGGAATCTTTACTTTATATTGTCAATATGATACACTGATTGCGTGTTATGATATTTGTGAGCACAAAGGGACGAAAGCGAGGCACGCAAGTTGGAATTTAGAGAATTTTTGAATCGTGGATTTGTTATATTGGACGGGGGTACCGGGTCCAATCTTCAGCAGGCAGGCATGAAAAATGGTGACTGCCCGGAGAAATGGATTGTAGAACACCCGGAGGTTTTTGTTGAACTCCAGAGAAAATATATTGAAGCCGGCTCCGATGTTTTATACACACCTACCTTTACCTGCAACCGCATCAAACTGGATGAATATGGTCTTGCCGATGAGCAGAGGGAGTTGACGAAAAAGCTGGTGGGACTGACAAAGGAAGCCATCAAAAGGAGCGGTACGGACAGACGGATTTATATTGCCGGGGATGTTTCCATGACGGGGCAGCAGTTAGAACCGATAGGCACGCTTTCCTTTGAAACCTTAGTGGATATTTATAAAGAAGAAGTGGAACTTTTGGCAGAAGAAGGTGTAGATGTTTTTGCCATTGAGACAATGATGAGTTTGCAGGAATGCCGTGCGGCGTTGCTGGCGGTAAAAGAAACCTGTGATCTGCCGGTCATGGTAACGCTGACTTATCAGGAGGATGGACGCACATTATATGGGACAAGCCCGGAAACAGCTCTTGTAGTACTTCAGTCCATGGGTGCAGACGCCATTGGTCTTAACTGTTCCACCGGACCGGATAAAATGGTGACGGCGGTAAAAGCTATGGCTGCCTATGCCTCTGTGCCAATTATAGTGAAACCAAATGCGGGAATTCCTTTTCTGACAGAAGAGGGGGAGACCCGTTATGATATGGGGGCAGAGGAATTTGCCGCGGCCATGCTGCCATTAGTAGAAGCCGGAGCGACGGTACTGGGAGGCTGTTGCGGAACGGCTCCGGAGTATATACAAAAACTGATTCAGGTACTTCCGAAAAAGGAAATCCAGCCGAGGAAAAGAAAAAGTATCCGAGCTCTGACTACGGAACGGAATGTGACACCAATTTCTCTGAATGGCAATTTTATTATTGTGGGAGAGAGAATAAATCCAACCGGAAAAAAAGACCTGCAGGCTGAATTAAAAGCGGGCAGTCTGGATATGGTAATGGATATGGCAGAGGAGCAGGCAGAGCTTGGTGCACAGATTTTAGATGTCAACATGGGTATGAATGGCATTGATGAAAAGGAAATGATGCTGCGGGCAGTAAAGGAGCTTACCCTGACCGTGGATCTGCCTCTCAGCATTGATTCCAGTTATGTAGAGGTGGTGGAAAGTGCGCTTCGTATTTATCCGGGAAGGGCGCTTATTAATTCTATTTCACTGGAACCGGAAAAGTTTGAAAAGTTGATACCGATGGCGAAAAAATACGGGGCTATGTTCATTCTGCTTCCCCTTTCCGAGGAAGGGCTTCCCAAAAGCTTACAGGAAAAAAAGGAGATTATCCATACAATATTGGCGGAGGCAAAACGTCAGGAAATGTCAGAAGAAGACATTATTGTGGATGGTCTGGTAACCACAATCGGTGCAAACAAAAAAGCTGCTTTAGAAGTTCTGGAAACGATTCAGTATTGTAAAGATGAATTGAATCTGGCTACTATCTGCGGTTTATCCAACATATCTTTTGGTCTGCCGGAGCGGACCTTTGTCAATAGTGCCTTTCTCACAATGGCAATCGGACAGGGGCTTACGATGGCGATAGCCAATCCCTCCCAGACCCTTCTTACCAATGCGGCACTTGCCTCGGACTTACTTTTAGATAAAAAAGAGGCGGACCTTCGTTATATTAACGGCGTGACAGGAGCAACGATTACCCAGTCCCAGCCAAAGAAGGAATGTGAAATGGAGGAGGGGCATCCTCTCTATCTGTCTGTGGTAAAGGGAAAGGATACCCATGTGCTGGAACTTGTGGAACAAGAGCTAAATCAAGGGGTGTCGCCGGAGGAGATTATTGATACCCATCTGATTCCGGCCATTAATTATGTGGGAGAATTATTTGAGCAAAAGAAATATTTTCTGCCTCAGATGATAGCCAGTGCCGAAACAATGGAAAAGGCCATTAACCGGTTAGAGCCGTTGTTAGAGGCAGCCAGAGGAGATAAACAGCTGGATACCATTGTAGTGGCAACGGTAAAAGGCGATATCCATGATATCGGGAAAAATCTGGTGGCGCTGATGTTAAAAAATTATGGCTATCATGTTATTGATTTGGGAAAAGATGTAGAGAGCCAGATGATTTTAGACACGGCAAGGGAAGAAAATGCTGCCATAATCGGATTGTCTGCGCTGATGACAACTACTATGATGCAGATGAAGGAAGTTGTTGATATGGCAAAGATACAAGGGATAAAATCAAAAATCATTATCGGTGGTGCCGTGGTCACGGAAAGCTTTGCCGAAGAAATTGGGGCTGATGGCTATTCCGCAGACGCCAGAGAGGCAGTCAAACTGGTGAACCGGCTGTTGAGTAAATAGAGAAGACTTGAGAGTGCACAAAAAGCGTGTGCAAATGGAGGAACGCATGGTAGATGTAATAATCCCGGTCTACCGGCCGGAGAAAGACAAGTTAATGGGACTGATTAAAAAATTAAATGCCCAGACAGTGAGACCATCCCATGTATTTTTCATGCAGACTCTGGTGGGGGAGCCGGAGGATACAAAGGTAAAAGAAATGTTACTGAGGACGGAGAATGCCATTGTTACCCCGGTGGAAAAGAAAGATTTTGACCATGGAGGTACAAGAAACAAAGGTGCTGCCATGTCGGAAGCTGAATTTATGCTTTTTATGACCCAGGATGCGGTGCCGGCAGATGACCGCCTTATTGAGCATTTGTTACATGCCATGGAAAGGGAAACGGTCGCCACTGCATATGGCAGACAGCTTCCGGACCATACGGTAGGAGTCATTGAGCATTATACGAGACAGTTTAACTACCCGGCAGAGAGTATGGAAAAGTCGAAAGAGGACCTTAAAAGACTTGGAATAAAAACCTATTTTTGCTCCAATGTCTGTGCCATGTACCGGAAAACAGTTTATGAAGAAATGGGAGGCTTTGTTCTCCATACAATTTTTAATGAGGATATGATTATGGCAGCAGGGGTCATACAGGCGGGCTATGAGATTGCCTATGTGGCAGAAGCCGCCGTTGTTCATGCCCATAAATATACGTATCGCCAGCAGTTTACGAGAAATTTTGATTTGGCAGTATCCCAGCGGCAGTACCGGGAAATTTTTGATGGGGTGAAGTCGGAGTCAGAGGGGATGCGATTGGTAAAGGATACGATGAAATATCTATTTTCCCATGGGAAATGGTATCTGGTGCCGGATTTGATTTTGCAAAGCGGATTTAAATTTTTAGGTTATCGCTTTGGGAAAAAATATGATAAACTGCCAAAGCGGTTGGTGCGTTGTTTTTCTATGAATAAGGCATACTGGAGGGATTAGATGGCACGGGTTCATATCGTAATGGCAAGCTATAACGGAGAAACTTATATACGGGAACAGTTAGATTCTCTGTTAAACCAGACCTTTACCGATTTTCATATTGAGGTGTGTGATGATGGCTCCACTGACCGGACAAAGGAGATTGTCAGAGAGTATGAAAAACGGGATGGCCGGGTATCTTTACATTGTAATGAAGAAAATCTCGGCTACGTGCAAAATTTCATGCAGGGTGTTCTTCGCAGTGAGGCACCCTACACGATGCTTTGTGATCAGGATGACATATGGAATCCGGACAAGATCGAAGTGACGTTAGCTGCCATGGAGCAGGCGGAAAAACAGGTGGAAAATGTACCGGTGCTTGTATATACCGATGCTATGAATTATGACAGTGAGACGGGAAAGAAAATGGGATCTTTTCACGCAAATAGTCATCTGGATACAAAAAAGGTTGACACAGCACATCTTTTCATGGAAAATAAATGTATTGGCTGTACTGTTATGGTAAATGGGCAGATACGGTCGTTTCTGCAAAAAATCCCGGAGGAGATTCGGGTACATGACTGGTGGCTGGCACTGATTTGCAGTCATTTTGGTAAAGTGGTTTATGTAAACAAACCGACTTTACTGTATCGTCAGCACAGCGGCAATATCATCGGCGGGAGTTCCTATACTTCTTATGTAAAGAAGCGACTGTCCGGCATCGCCGGACAAAAAGAGGCACTGCGGAAAACCTATCGGCAGGGAAGGGCATTTTTAGCATTGTACCGTGACAGAATGGATGATGCTCAGTTAGAGATAGCAGAGCATTTTGCCGGAATGGAGCATGCTGGCTGGCTGATACGAAGAATAGATATGATAAAATACGGGTTTACAAAAAGCGGGTTTGTCCGAAATGCAGGCTTATTCTTTTTATTATAGGAAAAGCAAGTAACGACAGAAAAGAGGGAGAAAATGGGAAGAACAAAGAAAAAGGGAAAAGGAAGAATTGCTGCCAGAATATTTTTTGTGCTTGGTCTGATGCTGTCGATATCTTTCGGAAGTTTTGCCGCCACTGTGGTACATAGGGGCGACAGTATGCTGGCACTGATTAATTATGATAATAAAAATTCACTTTCCACGGTGGATTTATCCCAATATGAGCTGGATAAGGACACCGATGTCATCAATGTACTATTGGTGGGAGCAGATAAAAACAACGACGAACAAAATGCTGATGTGGACAGACGCTCCGATTCCATGATGATTGCCACACTGGATATCAAGCACAGTAAGCTGAAGGTAACTTCCCTGATGCGCGATATGTATGTGGAAATTCCCGGTTATGGAAAAAGAAAGCTGAATGCTTCTTATTCCCTGGGAGGTATTAAGCTTTTATATAAAACAATTGCGAAGAATTTTGGTATCAGTATGGATGGTTATGCGGAGGTAAACTTCGACGCCTTTGTCAACGTCATCGATGAAATCGGCGGTGTGGAGGCAACTCTGACAGAGTCCGAGGCGAAGAATCTGAATTCCACCAACTATATTAAGAGAAGAAAATACCGCAAGGTCAAAGTGGGAAAACAAACCCTCAATGGCTATCAGGCACTGGGGTACTGCCGAATCCGTCACGGTAAAAGACAGGCGGACGGTACCTTGCCGGGAGTGTACACTGCCAGCGGTAAGGGTGATGACTACGGAAGAACCGAGCGACAGCGATTGACGATTGCGGCAATTTTGAAAAAGGTAAAGACGCTTTCTGTCAATGAGTGGATGGAACTGGTGGAGGTAGTACTGCCGAATGTCACGACAGACCTTTCCAGAGATCAGATCTATTCCTATCTGATGGCAGTAGTGAGGATGGGAACGACAGAACTTCATCAGTTCAGTCTGCCAATCGACGGTGGCTATTCCGGTCAGACGCTTAGTACCGGTGAGCAGGTTCTCGTACCGGATTTGCAGGCCAATAAATCAGCCCTTAAGAAATTCATCTTCAAGAGTTGACAATACGGAGTGATGTTGCTAAAATGAAAGCAACGTCCATTCGGGCGTTTTGTATGAGAATAAAGGGGGAAAGGACGAATGAGCAAAGTAGTTCTATCCATATTAGTAAATAATACTTCCGGTGTTCTAAGCCGTGTGGCAGGACTATTTAGCCGCCGCGGCTACAATATCGACAGCCTGACGGTAGGGGAGACCGAAAACCCGGCTTTTTCCCGTATGACGGTTTCTGTTACTGGTGACGATATTGTGTTGGAGCAGATTGAGAAGCAGGTCAATAAATTAGAGGATGTAAAGTCAGTGAAACAGTTGACAGGAGAAGCTTCGGTTTGTCGTGAACTGATTCTTGTCAAGGTGGAAGCGGACAAGGAAGCACGTCCGGCGATTAATGCCATTGTTGAAATATTCCGGGCTAAAATTGTGGATGTGGCAGATTCCTCTCTGATGATTGAACTGACAGGAAATCAGGCGAAGTTAGATGCCTTTATTAAGCTGATTGAGGGCTATGAGATTAAAGAACTGGTGCGTACCGGTATTTCCGGTCTTGCCAGGGGCTTTCACGATGAAATGATGGAAGAGCAGGTCTGATTTTTTATGTAATCATTTATGAAAACCATCTACGGGGGTTTCCCGGAGGGCTTTAAATACAAATTTTTAGGAGGCTGTTAAAATGTCAGAAGCAAAGATTTACTATCAGGACGACTGTAACTTGGCTGCACTGGATGGAAAAACGATTGCAGTTATCGGTTATGGTAGTCAGGGACACGCACATGCGTTAAATGCAAAGGAGTCAGGATGTCATGTCATTATCGGACTCTACGAGGGCTCTAAGTCATGGAAGAGAGCAGAGGAGCAGGGATTCGAAGTATATACAGCAGCAGAGGCAGCAAAAAAAGCAGATATCATTATGATTCTCATTAATGATGAACTTCAGGCCGCTATGTACAAAGAGTCAATCGAGCCAAATCTGGAAGCGGGAAATATGTTAATGTTCGCTCATGGCTTTAATATTCACTTTAATCAGATTGTTCCACCAAAAGATGTAGATGTTACGATGATTGCGCCAAAGGGACCGGGACATACAGTAAGAAGCGAGTATCAGGCGGGAAAAGGTGTACCATGTCTGATTGCCGTACATCAGGATGCAACAGGAAAGGCTCAGGAAAAGGCATTGGCCTATGCACTGGCAATCGGTGGTGCAAGAGCTGGTGTTCTGGAAACGACATTCAGAACAGAGACCGAAACAGACCTGTTCGGCGAGCAGGCAGTTCTCTGCGGTGGTGTCTGTGCACTGATGCAGGCTGGATTTGAGACCCTGTGTGAAGCAGGCTATGACCCGAGAAATGCTTACTTTGAATGTATCCATGAAATGAAGCTCATTGTAGATTTGATTTACCAGAGTGGTTTCGCCGGAATGAGATACTCCATTTCGAATACGGCAGAGTATGGTGACTATGTCACAGGCCCGAAGATTATTACAGAAGATACGAAAAAGGCAATGAAAAAAATTCTGTCTGATATTCAGGATGGTTCCTTTGCCAAAGAATTCCTTCTGGATATGTCTGCGGCAGGCGGACAGGCTCACTTTAAGGCAATGAGAAAGTTAGCTGCCGAGCATCCGGCTGAAGTTATCGGAGAGGATATTCGTAAACTGTACAGTTGGAATGGCGAAGATAAACTGATTAACAACTAATAGTGAATCAACAACGGGAAATAGACTGTCGTGCATAGGGGGATAGATATCCTGTCAGGCACGGCAGTTTTTTTTAAAAAGAAAAGGAGGGATTATGACCCGGCTAATAGTAACTGATATTGACGGAACACTGGTAGGAGACGGACAGGGAGCGGAATCAATGAATCCGGAGTACTATGATGCCATACTCCGATTGACCGAAAAGGGAATAAAATTCATGGCCTGCAGCGGCAGACAAAGAGTGAGTATTGCCAAACTTTTCCGCCCGGTGAGGGATAAAATTTTTTATGCCTGTGACGGTGGGAGCATGGTGTTTGATAAGGAAAATCTACTGTTTGCCAAAGTGTTAAAAAGAGAGACGGCAATGGAAATTATCCGGGATGCACAAAAGATACTTCCCTGTGATATTATGGTCTGCGGCACAAAGCGTGCCTACTGTCGGAGTAAAGACAGTGAGTTGTACCGTTGGATGGTAAACGGCTATGGTTACGATATCGAGGCAGTGGGAGACCTGACGAAAAACATTCCGGATGATATTGTTAAGGTATCGGTTTATCATCAGAGTATGGCGGAGGAACTGACAAATCCATGGTTTCGCCCGAAATGGGAAAATAAGGTAAAGTTGTCCTTAGCCGGTATCCAGTGGCTGGATTGTGTGCCGGCAGATGCCGGGAAAAAATCAGCGGTACAATTTATGCAGCAACATTTTGGTATTACAAAAGAAGAAACTATTGTATTTGGAGATAACCAGAATGATATGGAAATGTTTTCTCTGGCAGGGCGCAGTTATGCGGTGGATAATGCCAGGGAGGAGGTAAAGCAGGCGGCTTCCCACCGTTGTGGCGGATACCAGAAAAATGGCGTGTTAGAAGTGTTAAAAAAACTAATTATCTGTGATAATATGACAAAATAAATCATTTGTCTACAAATGATAAAAAAAGATATATTATTTGTCCTAAATTTTGTTCTAAAGCGGAATGTGTCCTCATATATTTACTTATGTATAGAAGAAGTCTGTATATAAGTCAGACAAATAAACGAAGGGGGTCATATTTGATGACAGATAAGATTTTAGGAAACAATCAGGTAAATATTTATGGGGAAGTGGTAGGCGACTTTACATTCAGCCATGAAGTGTATGGAGAGGGATTCTATATGCTGCAGCTTTCGGTAAAGCGTCTGAGCAAAGTATATGATACCATTCCGCTTATGGTATCCGAACGGCTCATTGATGTGACAAAGGACTATCGGGGGTGCTTTATGGAGGCCAGCGGACAGTTTCGTTCTTATAACCGCCATGAAGAAAATCACAACCGGCTTGTGTTATCTGTTTTTGTTAGAGATTTACATATTGATGAGACAGAGCAGGAAAACGAAAAGCCGAATTATATTTTTCTGGATGGGTATTTGTGCAAACCACCGGTATATAGAAAAACGCCATTGGGGCGTGAGATAGCGGATTTGTTAATGGCGGTAAACCGCCCTTATGGAAAATCCGATTATATTCCATGTATCTGCTGGGGAAGAAATGCCCGTTATGCAGATGGCTTTGAAGTAGGGGAGCATGTACAGCTGTGGGGAAGAATCCAGAGCAGAGAGTATCAGAAGCAGATAGGGGAAGAAGAGTATGAAACAAGAGTGGCCTATGAAATTTCCGTCAGCAAGCTGGAATGTGTAGAAGAAAGTGGTGAAATCACAGCTGCCTCCGAAATTTCAGAGGAAACTTTTGAAAAAATTTGAATTTTATAAAAAATATGATATAATTGTGTCCATATTCTATTAGAAAGGAATTTAGTAAAATGGACACAAGGATAATACAGGCGTTTTACGGTCTGGGAAAGGGTAAGACCTCGGCGGCTGTAGGGCAGGCTCTCAGAGAGGTCTCTGAAGGGCAGCATATAACAATTATTCAGTTTCTGAAAGGGAAAATAGCAGATGAGTTTCAGGTGCTTACCCGGCTAGAACCGGATGTGCAGATTTTCCGTTTCGATAAATCAGAAGTCAACTATTGTGATTTATCCCTGGAGGAAAAGGAAGAAGAAAAACAAAATATCTGGAACGGCTTCAATTTTGCCAAAAAGGTAATTGAAACCGGAGAGAGTGATGTAGTGATTCTGGATGAACTGTTGGGGCTTGTGGATTTGGATATTATCCATATAGAGGATGTGAAAGAACTTCTACAAAATCCCGGTGATTATAGGAAGTTGATTATTACGGGTAGTACATTGGCGGAGGCGTTGATTCCGTACATAGATGTAATCTGTGAGATTACATTAAGGAAAGATAATACTTGACCTTTTATAGCAAGAGTGTTATCCTTGAATGGAAAGGTAGAGGCGCGGACTTTATCAGTAAAAGCCGGACATGTCAGGCATGAAAGAAGGTATTTGAAAGGAAAGTCTGCCGAAGAAAGTAAACTCCTGAAAGTTTTCTTTCTGGGCATATAGTGAAGAACTATATGACTGTCATCGTTTCGATGGAGTGCTACTCATAGAATGGAACTTATAGAAGGAGTTGGCGCTTATGCCAGCTCCTCTTTTGTTTTTTGGTAAACAAAACAGTCAGAAGCGGAAAGGATGAAGGATATGTCAATATTTACAGGAGCAGGTGTAGCTCTGATTACACCGATGAATACGGATGGCAGTGTAAATTATAGTAAGCTGGAAGAAATTTTGGAATTTCAGATTGCGAACAGTACCGATGCGATTATTATCTGCGGAACGACAGGAGAGGCGTCTACATTATCGGATGAGGAACATTTAGAGTGTATCCGGGTTGCCTGTGCTGTGACGAAGAAACGGATTCCGGTTATTGCCGGGACCGGATCGAACTGTACGGAATCTGCCATATATCTTTCGAAGGAGGCACAAAAGTGGGGAGCGGATGGTCTGCTTTTAGTAACCCCATATTATAATAAAGCAACACAGAATGGACTGAAGGCACATTATAAAGCGGTGGCAAAGGAAGTAGATATTCCGATTCTTCTTTATAATGTCCCAAGCCGTACCGGTACGACCATTGCCCCGAAGACTATCGTAGACCTATGTAAAGAGGTGCCAAATATTGTAGGTGTCAAGGACGCCACGGGAAATATCTCCGAGGTGGCAGAGGTAATGAGTCTTGCAGAAGGAGCGGTAGATTTATATTCCGGAAACGATGACCAGATTACGGCAGTGCTTTCCTTAGGAGGAAAGGGCGTTATTTCGGTTCTTTCTAATATTTTACCAAAGGAAACCCACGATATTGTGGCGTCGTATCTGAGCGGAGATGTCAATACGAGTAAAGAGCTTCAGTTAAAATATTTCGCTTTAGTGAAGGCAATTTTTAGTGAGGTAAACCCGATTCCTATTAAAAAAGCCATGAATCTGATGGGGATGGAAGTAGGAAGTCTGCGTCTTCCGCTGACGGAAATGGAAGAAGCCAATGCGAAGGCGTTGGCCGAAGAAATGAAAAAAGCCGGAATTGAATTAAAACAGTGATACAGAATCAGAAGGAGAAAGTGAAATATGACAAGAATTATTATGAGCGGCTGTAACGGCGCTATGGGAAGAACTATTACCGGTATTGTAAAAGAGGATTCCGAGGCAGTGATTGTTGCCGGTGTTGATGTAATCGACTCCGGGGAAAACGATTATCCGGTTTTTTCAAATATTGCAGAATGTAATGTGGAAGCAGATGCCATTATTGATTTTTCTACCCCGAAAATTCTGGAGGACATACTGGAATACAGTGAAAGTAAAAAGCTTCCGGTTGTACTGTGTACAACCGGATATACAGAGGAACAACTTGCCCGTATTGAAGAGGCAGCGGAGCGTACAGCGGTGTTGAAATCTGCCAATATGTCCCTGGGTATTAATACGCTGATGAAATTAGTACAGGATGCGGCAAGGGTGCTTGCAGCAGAGGGCTTTGATGTAGAAATAGTGGAAAAACACCACAATCAGAAACTGGATGCCCCGTCCGGTACGGCCCTGGCATTGGCGGATTCCGTCAATGAGGCAATGGGAAACCCTTATGAATATGTTTATGACCGTTCCCAGAGACGGGAAAAACGGGCACAGAAGGAATTGGGGATTTCTGCTGTACGCGGCGGGACTATTGTGGGAGACCATGACGTTATTTTTGCCGGAAAGGATGAGGTTGTTACCCTTTCCCATATGGCATACAGTAAAGCGGTATTTGGCAAGGGTGCGGTATCGGCGGCCAAATTCCTGAAGGGAAAACCGGCAGGACGCTATGATATGGCAGATGTGATTGCCGCAAACTAAGTGCGAAAAGAAATGAGCCTATTATAAAGGAAGAAAAGTATGAAACCAATTCGAATTGCTGATATAGTAAAGGCGGTATCCGGTACACTTGCCTGGGGAGATGAAAATGCCCTTGTAACTAAGGTTGTGACGGATTCCCGTGAGGCAGAAGAAGGGACATTGTTTGTGCCGCTGATTGGGGAACGGGTCAATGCCCACCGCTTTATTCCCCAGGTGTTAGAGGACGGGGCTGCCTGTGTTTTTTCTTCGGACACATCGGTGACCGGGGAAAGGGGAGCCTGTATTTATGTCGAGGATACTCTTCAGGCACTGCAGGATTTTGCCGGTTGGTACCGGAGTCAGTTTTCCATTCCGGTTATTGGTATTACCGGGAGTGTGGGAAAAACGACGACAAAGGAAATGATTGCCGCCGTACTGGAACAAAAATATAAGACCGTAAAGACCCTGGGAAATCTAAATAGTCAGATAGGTGTCGCCCTAATGATGTTTATGATAGAGGAGAATACAGAGATTGCGGTTTTTGAAATGGGTATCAGCATGCCGGGGGAGATGGAGCGGCTTGTCAAAATAGCAAAGCCCTCTACAGCGGTTATGACAAATATCGGGGTGTCTCATATCGGAAACCTTGGTTCCAGAGAAAATATCTGTGCCGAGAAGGGTAACATTATTGTCGGATTTACAGAAGAAGGTACTTTATATGTATGCGGAAACGGCGACTTGAAGGAGCTTTCAAGGGAAAACATTCCCTATGAAAAATGTGCCGGCGGATGTCGGACAATATATTATGGAACGGAGCATGAGGATGTCTTTTTTGGAAACGGGATTTGTACGGCTACGAAGGGACAGAGTTTCCGGTTTCATTATCCGGAGGGAGAGGAGACGGTTGAACTTTCGGTTTTTGGAATCCATAATGTAAACAATGCTATTGTGTCGCTGGCTTTAGGGTTACAATTTGGGGTGCCGTTAGAGGCGTCCAAAAGGGCATTAAAGGAATATGAACCCATTGCCATGCGGGGAGTTGTCAGAGAGGTGTCGGGAGTTCATATTGTGGATGATACCTATAATGCCAGTCCCGATTCGATTAACAGTAATCTGGAAGCACTGTTTGACTACAGTCCGAAGGGAAAAAAAATTGCTGTCCTTGCGGATGTTCTGGAGCTGGGTGAGCAGTCAAAGAGGCTACACGAAGGAATCGGTGCTTTCATTTTGCAACAGGAAAAAAAGGGAAGAAAGCTGTCGTTATTGGTGACCATAGGCGAGCAGGCACGGTATATCAGTGACTATGTGGCAGCGGGATCCGATATTTTCGTATATCACTGTGAAAGCAACGAACAGGCGGCAGAATATGTCGAAAAACATATGGCTGCCGGAGACTGGATTTTAGTGAAAGGCTCCCGGGGTATGCATACGGATGAAGTGGTGAAGCAATTAACAAAGGAGTGACAGGGTGTTTGCCGATGTAATTGTAGATATTTCTGTGGAGGCTCTTGACAGGACCTTCCAATATAAAATTCCGGAGAATCTGGAGGGTACGGTAATAGTTGGAAGCCGTGTCCGGATTCCCTTTGGACGGGGGAACCGGGAAATCTCCGGATTTGTTGTGGGAATATCCGATGCCCCGAAAATACCGGTGGAAAAAATAAAGGATTTATCGGCGGCAGAGGATGCAGGTGTTTCTGTGGAGGAGCAGCTCTTAAAGCTGGCGGCGTGGATGAAAAACCGCTACGGTGCCACGATGAATGAAGCTTTAAAAACGGTATTGCCTATCAAGAAAAAGATTAAGTCAGTGGAAGAGCACTGGCTTAATTTTGCTTCTTCCGAAGAAGAGGTAAAAAAAGAACTGGATCGCTGCCGTCTGAGGCATTTTAAGGCAAAGGCAAGACTGTTACAGGGGATGTTTGAAGAAGGCGGACAGATGACTACGAAAACGGCGGCGAAAAAATACGGCATTACCAAATCGGTGATTGATGGCATGGTAAAGGCGGGAATTTTGTCTGTGACGGATAGAAGATTCTACCGC
The DNA here is from genome assembly GCA_022510615.1 of Lachnospiraceae bacterium. Taxonomy (GTDB): domain Bacteria; phylum Bacillota; class Clostridia; order Lachnospirales; family Lachnospiraceae; genus Eubacterium_F. The sequence continues at coordinate 21,366 of JAFLTC010000019.1, forward strand.
AATCCCATGGAGGCGGAGGAAAGAAAGGGTCCATCCGCCATAACATTAAATGACGAGCAGCAAAAAATTGCCGATGATTTTTCTGAAGAGTATGAAAAGGGAATACGGCGTACCTATCTTTTATACGGGGTAACGGGAAGTGGGAAAACAGAGGTTTATATGGAGATGATAGACCGGGTTTTGTCACAGGATCTACAGGTGATTGTACTCATACCGGAAATTTCCCTGACTTATCAGACGGTAAAGCGTTTTCAGAACCGTTTCGGAAATCGGGTTTCCATATTGAATTCCCGCATGTCCGAGGGAGAGCGCTTTGACCAGTATGAAAGGGCAAAAAAAGGAGAGGCGGATATTATGGTTGGTCCCCGTTCCGCACTATTTGTCCCCTTTTCCAGACTGGGTCTTATCATTATGGACGAAGAACACGAAACGAGCTATAAAAGTGAAAATCCGCCGAAATATCATGCAAGGGAGGCTGCCATAAAACGGGCGGAAATGTCCGGTGCCAGTGTGGTACTTGGCTCGGCAACCCCTTCCGTGGAGAGCTACCGGATGGCAAAAGAGGGAGACTATAAGCTGTACCGGCTTTTCTGCCGGGCAGGAGAGGCGGAGTTTCCCACTGTACATACAGTGGATTTGAGAGAGGAATTAAAGGCGGGAAACCGCTCCGTATTCAGCCGGCTCTTACAGGAAAAAATAGAAGACCGGTTACAGAAAAAAGAGCAGATCATTCTTTTTTTGAACCGGAGAGGCTATGCCGGGTTTGTTTCTTGTCGAAGTTGCGGATATGTGTTAAAATGTACTCATTGTGAGGTGTCCATGACGGCCCATAAAAACCATGTAGGTGATGTGGATACTCTCATCTGCCATTACTGCGGGCATGCCGTGGCAATGCCGGAGCGTTGTCCGTCCTGCGGCTCTCCATATATTGCTGCCTTTGGGCTGGGAACCCAGAAGGTGGAGGAAATGCTGCAGAAGAGATTTCCCGGGGCTAAAATTCTTCGTATGGACGGAGACACCACAAGCGGCAAGCATGGACACGAGGCAGTACTGAAAGGCTTCCGGGAGGGAAAGGCAGATATTTTGATCGGTACCCAGATGATTGTAAAGGGGCATGATTTTCCCAATGTTACGCTGGTGGCTGCCCTGGCGGCAGACCTAAGTATGTATGCCGGTGATTACCGCAGCAACGAAAGAACCTTCCAGCTTTTAATGCAGGCCAGTGGGCGGGCAGGCAGGGGAAAAAAGCAGGGTGAGATGATAATACAGACCTACCATCCGGAGCAGTATTGTGTGGAGGCGGTACAAACCCAGCAGGCGGAGCTTTTTTATGAAAATGAGCTGGCATATCGGCGAATGACAGAGTATCCTCCTTTTTCCCAGATGTTGGCGGTGCTTGTGCTGTCGGAGAGTAAGGAGGAGGCAAAAGCCTGTATTACGCGGTTGTCAGAAGAAATTGTTTTGGGGTACCGGGATAGTGCTGCGGTGATTGGACCTGCCGAAGCGGGACTCAGTCGTGCAAAGGACCGCTACCGGTATAGCCTGTATGTAAAATGCCGGGAGGAAAAACGGATGGAAGAGATAAAAAATGAGATTGACAAGTTTAGCAGGGACAGGAAATGGGAAAAATTATGTAGTATCCAGTATGATGTAAATCCACTGTCCGGCTATTGAGAAACAAGAAGGAAAACAAATGGAGGATGATTATGGCAATTAGAAATATTCGGGTTATGGGAGATGAGATTTTAACAAAAAAATGCAAACCGGTAAAGGAAATGACAGAAAAAAACCGGGAATTGATTGAAGATTTATTTGATACGATGTACGAGGCGGACGGAGTCGGTCTGGCCGCTCCGCAGGTGGGCATACTAAAGAGAATTGCCGTAATAGATATAACAGAGGACAGAAGCCAGCCTATTGTACTGATCAATCCGGAAATTGTCCATACCGAAGGGGAACAGCGGGGTAGTGAGGGCTGTTTAAGTGTACCGGAAAAGGTGGGAATTGTGATAAGACCGAATCTTGTGCGGGTAAAGGCACTGGATGCAGATATGAATCCCATTGAGATAGAAGGAGAAGAATTGCTGGCCAGAGCACTGATACACGAAATTGAACATCTGGACGGACAGTTATATGTGGATAAGATTGAAGGGCGTCTTTATGATGTGGATGAATTACAGGAGGAACAGCAGTAGTGGCAGTATGGTCAGTGTTTCGGAACGGAGGTAAGAATGAAAGTAATTTTCATGGGAACACCGGATTTTGCGGTTCCGGTATTACAGGGACTGATAGAGGCGAAAGAGCATGAAGTAACTGCTGTCATTACCCAGCCGGATAAGGCGAGAGGACGAAGCGGTAAGCTCATCTTTACGCCGGTCAAGCAGGTGGCAGTGGAAAACAACATTCCGGTCTACACACCGAAGAGGGTAAAGGATGCCGAGTTTGTAAAGGAATTAAAAACCATTCCCTGTGATGTTATTGTAGTCGTTGCCTTTGGGCAGATTTTATCAAAAGAAATACTGGAGTGTCCGAAATACGGCTGTATCAATGTACATGCGTCACTTCTTCCAAGATGGCGGGGGGCCGCACCGATGCAGTGGGCGATTTTAGCGGGAGATAAAAAGACCGGAATTACAACGATGCAGATGGATGAGGGACTGGATACCGGCGATATGCTACTTAGGCAGGAAGTGGAAATCACACCGGAGGAGACCGGGGAGAGCCTGCATGATAAAATGGCGGTGTTAGGAAGCGGACTTCTCTTAGAGACATTGGCACAGGCGGCAGCGGGGACGTTGCAGCCGGTTGCCCAGAAGGAAGAAGAAAGTACTTATGCGAAAATGCTGACAAAGGAGCTTGGCCGACTGGATTTCTCGAAGGAGGCGGAAGGTTTAGAGAGGTATATCAGGGGGCTTAATTCCTGGCCCAGTGCTTATACCGGACTGAGGGGAAAAACGCTAAAGATATGGAAGGCAGAAGTGACGGAGGAGGAGACAGGCTGTGAGCCGGGAACGGTAGTATCAGTAGGTAAAGACCACTTTACGGTACAGACCGGCAAGGGGTGTTTACGGTTGTTAGAGGTTCAGTTAGAGGGGAAGAAAAGAATGGACGCCGGCAGTTTTCTGCGGGGCGTTAAAATAGAAAAGGGTGATATATTATGTATTTAGGCGGATGGGGCAATGGTATGTATCTGATGTGGGATTCCACATATATTTTAGTACTGGTAGGGGTTGTACTGTCCCTGCTGGCATCAGCAAAAGTAAGAAGTACCTTTGGCAGGTACAGTCAGGTACGCAGTGCCAGCGGCATGACCGGGGCACAGACGGCAGAGAGAATTTTATCCTATGCGGGGATTCGTGATGTGGAGATTACCCATATATCCGGTCAATTAAATGATCATTACAATCCGAAAACAAAGGTAGTCGCCCTGTCGGATTCCGTGTATGGAAGCAATTCCCTGGCAGCGATTGCCGTGGCGGCTCATGAGTGCGGGCATGTGATTCAGCACCATAAAAACTATGCGCCGCTTTCGGTGCGGACAGCACTGGTACCGGTTGCCAATTTTGGCTCAGGTGCGTCATGGATTATTATTATTGCCGGTATAATTTTTAGTTTTCCGTCATTGATTACCGTAGGTATCGTATGTTTCAGCCTGGCAGTTCTTTTTCAGGTTATTACTTTGCCCGTAGAGTTCAACGCTTCCCGCCGGGCATTGGTAATCTTACAGGATACAGGAATTTTAGGAAACAACGAGGGGAAAGCGGCAGGAAAGGTACTGCGGGCAGCAGCACTTACTTATGTGGCAGCGGCAGCTGCTTCCATTTTGCAGCTGCTTCGTCTTATACTGTTGTTTGGAAGGAATCGCAATGACTAATGAGAGAATTTGTTTATGAAGTAGTATGGGAGACAATGGAAAAGGGAAAAAACAGTGACCGATGTCTTCATGCTATCTGGGAGAGGGAACAAGCTCTGACAGCAAAGCAGAGAAGTTATATGAAACGGCTGTCCTATGGTACCATTGAGAGATGTATTGAACTGGATGCTGTACTTAATCGCTTTTCCAAAGTGCCGGTCAGCCGTATGGAGTCTTCCGTGCGTACGGTGTTGCGCATGGCACTATATGAACTCCGTTATATGGAACAGGCACCGGATGCCGCTGTCTGCAATGAGGCGGTAAACCTTATACGAAAAGAGGATGGCAGCCGGTATGCCGGATTTGTAAATGGTATTTTGCGAAATTATTTACGAAAAAAAGATGAAACAGAACCGAAAGAGGACTGGGTAAAATATTCTATTCCAAAGCCACTCATGGATCATCTGAGCGGACAATATGGGAAAAAGACGGCAAAAAAGATTGCTGCCGCTTTTTTGGAAAGAGAGAGTGGAATTACACTCCATATTAATACAAACCGGATATCGTTGGAAGAGTATATAGCCCTGCTAACAGAAAAGGAAATTGTTTCAGAGCCGGGAATTTATATGGAGGATGCCCTGCGGGTATTTGGAGTGCAGGATGTGGCACTGCTTCCGGGATATGATGAGGGCTTATTTTTTGTTCAGGATGAGAGTTCCATGCTGCCGGCAAGATGTGCCGGGATTCATCCGGGGGATACGGTAGTGGACCTATGTAGTGCTCCGGGGGGAAAGGCTCTTCATGCTTTACAACTGTTAGGAGGAAGCGGATTATTAAGTGCCAGGGATGTCAGTGCTAAAAAGATGAAGCAGATACAGGAAAACATATCCCGGATGGGGTATGAAAATGTGGAGTGCAAGGTCTGGGACGGCACCATAACAGATGAAGAATGGAAAGAGCGTGCCGATGTGATACTAGCGGATGTACCATGTTCCGGCATCGGTATTATCGGGCGGAAACCGGAAATCAAATACCGGGCCCTTGAACAGGCAGATACTCTTGCCGCATTACAAAGAAAAATCTGTCAGGCATCCGTGGGGATGCTAAAAAGGGGCGGCGTATTTCTTTACAGCACCTGCACCATTAACCGGAAGGAAAATGAGGAAAACGTTGTCTGGCTGGAAGAACACTGTGATCTAAAACGAAGCAGTCTGGATGAATTTCTGCCGGAAACGCTGAAAAATAAAATGACAAAAGAAGGAATGCTGCAAATGCTTCCGGGACTGCAAAAAAGTGATGGATTTTTTGTGGCAAGATTAATAAAGCGGTGAGATGAGTATGGATATTAGAAGCTATGGGGAAGAAGAATTGACAGAGATTGCTGAAATTTTTGGAGAAAAATCCTTTCGGGGAAAACAGCTTTTTGATTGGATTCATGGAAAACAGGCGGTCTCCTTTGATGAAATGAGTAATCTTCCGGCCGGGTTCAGGGAAAAGCTGAAAGAAACCTATCCCATTTCCACATTAAAAATAGTGGATAAGCAGGTGGCGAAAAGCAGGGATACGGCGAAATATCTTTTTGCCCTGCCGGATGGCAATGTTATTGAAAGTGTGTGGATGAAGTACCACCATGGTAACAGTGTCTGTATTTCTTCCCAGATAGGGTGCCGGATGGGGTGCACCTTTTGCGCCTCTACCCTGATGGGGCTTGAAAGAAGTCTGACAGCGGGAGAAATGCTTTCCCAGATCTATGAAATTCAGAGAGAGACCGGAGAGCGTGTATCCAATGTGATTGTAATGGGAATGGGAGAACCACTGGATAATTATGATAATCTGGTCCGGTTTATACGGCTGATTTCCTCGGACAAGGGGATTTGCATCAGCCAGAGGAACATAACGGTTTCTACCTGCGGACTGACGGAGCGCATCCGTGATCTGATGAAGGAACATTTTCAGATTACGCTGGCAATCAGCCTGCATGCGCCAAATGATGAAATACGGAAGCAGACGATGCCGGTGGCGAAAAAACATAGCATAGAGGAAATATTTCAGGTCTGTCGGGAATATTTTGAAGTAACAGGAAGACGCATTACTTTTGAGTACAGTATGATTCGTGGCGTCAATGACAGAGAGGAGCATGCGAAGGAGTTAGCGAGGCGTTGTAAGGGGCAGAACTGCCATATTAATTTGATTCCGCTAAATGAAGTGAAGGAACGAAATTGCTTGCGTTCTGAGGATTCCGACATACAGCGTTTTAAAATAATACTTGAAAAAAATCGAATAAATGTTACTATAAGAAGAGAGATGGGGAGCGATATTGACGCTGCCTGCGGTCAGTTACGAAAGAAATTTCTGAGTCGGACCGGCAAAAACTAGAGGAGGTCAAACTGTGAAAACATTTTCTATAACAGATACGGGACGTGTTCGAACAAGCAATCAGGATTATGTGTTTTGTGAAGAAAATGCAATCGGAAGTTTCCCAAATCTGTTTCTTGTGGCGGATGGTATGGGTGGACACAAAGCAGGTGACACTGCGTCCAGAATGTGTGTCGAGGAAATTGTGAGCCGGATTCAGAAGGCAGAGCGAAAAACACCCGTGGGTATTATGGAGCAGGCGATCGAGTCAGCGAACCGGATGATTTATGAAAAATCCACGGAAGCGGAAGAGCTGGCGGGAATGGGAACTACCATTGTAGGAACGACCATTCAGAACAATACCGCATATATTGTAAATGTCGGTGATTCACGATTATATCAGATGAGGGATGTTCTGCAACAGATTACGGTAGACCATTCGTTAGTGGAGGAAATGGTTCAGTCCGGTGAAATCCAGAAGGATGAAATGAGGACACACCCAAATAAAAATATTATAACACGCGCTCTTGGCACGGACATGGCCGTGCGTCCGGACTGCTTTGAAATCGAAGTGAGGGAAGGGGACGTGCTTTTGTTGTGTTCGGACGGATTGTCCAATATGTTAGACGATGTTGAAATTGAGAAAATAGTAAGGGAAAATATAGAGGATATGAAAAAGGCGGGCGAAAGTCTGGTAAGGCAGGCGAATGAAGCCGGTGGTAAGGATAATATCAGCGTAATTCTAATTCGACTGTAAAGGAGTGAATTGTGATGATTAATATTGGAGCAATGGTGGGAAACCGATATGAGATAATTGAAAAGGTTGGCACTGGGGGAATGGCCGATGTTTACCGGGCCACGGATCACAGGCTGAACCGTTTTGTCGCGGTTAAAATTTTAAAGAATGAGTATAGTGAGGACACCAAGTTTATTTCCAAATTCCGTCAGGAGGCACAAGCGGTTGCCTGTCTGTCCCACCCGAATGTAGTGGGGGTATATGATGTAGGGGAAGAGGATGGAATGCATTACATCGTCATGGAATTTGTCGATGGAATTACCTTAAAGAAATATATTGAGAAAAAGGAGAAGCTTTCGGTGAGAGAGGCCGTGGGAATCGGACTGCAGATTGCCAATGGTCTGGAGGCGGCCCATAGTAATAACATTATTCACCGGGATATTAAACCACAGAACATATTGATTTCCAAAGACGGGACGGCAAAGGTTACGGACTTTGGAATTGCTAAGGCAGCAAGTTCCAATACGATTACAGCCAGTGCCATGGGGTCCGTGCATTATATTTCACCGGAACAGGCAAGAGGCGGTTTCAGCGATGAAAAAAGTGATATCTATTCTCTTGGTGTTACGATGTATGAGATGTTAAGCGGTACTTTACCGTTTACCGGCGAGAGCGCAGTGGCGGTTGCCCTGGCGCATATTCAGGAGGATGCCACTCCGTTAGCGGCGATAGATGCCACGATTCCACGCGGACTCAGTAATATTGTGGCAAAATGTATGCAGAAGAAAACGGAACTGCGTTATCCGACCTCGGCAGATTTGATTGCCGACATGAAAATGTTTTTACAGGATCCATCTGGCGACTACGGGGTTGTCAAGTCATTATATGAAAATTCTGAAACGATTTTTATTCCGAGCGGGGATGTAGATGCCTTAAAGGCGGCCTCCAGTAAAATTTCTCCGGAGGAGGAACCGTTAGAGGATGAGGACGAGGAATCCAGTGGAGATGTGGATCCGAAATTAGAAAAGGCATTGATTATCGGAAGTATTGCCGTGGCGATTATTATCGGTCTTGTTTTAATTTATATGGTTGGCAAATTTATTGGTCTGTGGCCGAACAGCAGTAATCCGGTAGTAACAGCGACTCCGGCACCGTCTGCCGGTACAGAAGCCAGTGCTTCTCCAACAAGTGACGTGGATAATCCGACTACGATTCCGGATATTACGGATATGATTAAAGATGAGGCTATCGTTGAATTACAGAACAATGATTTGCGATATAAATTTACCGAACAGGATTCTGATTTAGTGGAAGAAGGAAAAGTAATCGGCACGAATCCGGAAATCGGTTCTACTGTCAGCAAGGAAACGGAAGTGGAAGTATATATCAGTTCGGGGCCAAAGAAAAATAATCTGATCAGTGTGACCGGTGAGACAGAGGATTCGGCAAGGCAGATGTTGGAGGATGCCGGATATACCGTAAAGGTAGGTGGCTCCGTGTACAGTGATACAGTGGAGAGCGGTCTGGTTGCCTACACGGATCCGAAAGGCGGTGCTAAAGTAGCGCCGGGAGCCACCATCACGTTGCATGTCAGCAAGGGTACGGAAAAGGTAGAGGTTCCTGATTTAATAGGAATGACCAAGAGTCAGGCAAAATCAGCCTTAAAGGCGAAGGGACTTGTGTTAGGAAAGGTAACAAACAGCCATTCGGAAAATGTAAGTAAAAACCGCGTATGTGTACAGAGTAAGGCAGAGGGTACAGCGGTAAAGAAAGGTAGTTCCGTAGATATTACCCTGAGTCTTGGACCGGAAGTGACATACTCTTATATTAATAACCCGATTACCATTGATAATCCGTTTGATTATGAAACGGATGCCTCGGCTACGATTAAGCTTGTGCTGAGTCAGGATGGGCGGAACACCCAGATTTGGAGCAGACAGCTTTCTTATAGTGATTTCCCGCTGACGCTGGAAGGTGTACAGGGGCGAAGTGCTTCTCAGGGAGAAGTTATTGTCTACAAAGACGGAAAACGTGTGGAATCCTACAATATTACCTTTAAGAGGGTAGCAAATTAATGCAGGGAAAAATCATAAAGGGAATCGCCGGCTTTTACTATGTCTGGTGCGAGGATGACTGTCTGTATGAATGCAAGGCGAAGGGGATTTTTCGCAAGGACGGAGTAAAGCCCTTAGTCGGAGATGACGTAGAAATCCATGTATTAAATGAGGACAGGCATCTTGGGAATATTGAAAACATTTTGCCGAGAAGAAATGAGCTGATTCGGCCTGCCGTTGCCAACGTGGATCAGGCAATGATTATTTTTGCCATGGCAGAGCCTATGCCGAATCTGAATCTGCTGGACCGCTTTCTCGTCATGATGGAATGGCAGAGAGTGGAAACGATAATCTGTTTTAGTAAACAGGATATTGTATCAGAGGAAGAAGAACAAAGATTACAGACAATCTATGAAAAGTGTGCAAACCGGGTATTTTCATTCAGCAATAAAGAAAATACAGGAGTGGAACAGATAAAGGAGATGCTTGCCGGGAAGACGACAGTACTGGCAGGACCCTCCGGAGTTGGAAAGTCTAGTCTGGTAAACCGGATTTATCCAAAGGCAGAATCAGAAACCGGGGAAATAAGTGAAAAAATAGGTCGTGGCAAGCATACCACAAGACATTCCGAGCTGTTCCATATAGGGAGAAATTCCTTTTTGTTTGATACACCTGGATTTAGCTCCTTAAAGATACCGGAGATACCAAAGGAGGAACTGCATCATTACTTTACAGAGTTTGTTCCCTATGAGGGACAGTGCAGATATCTGGGATGTTCCCATATCCATGAGCCGGACTGTATGATTAAGGAGAAACTGGAGCAAGGAGAAATCTGTCAGAGCCGTTATGAAAATTACATCCAGATATTTGAGGAGCTGGCGGAGACCGAGAGAAGAAAAAATTGGAGGAACAGGAAATGACATACAAGTTGTCACCGTCAATTCTGGCGGCTGATGTTTCTGAATTGGGTAAAGAAGTACAGGCTGCTAAGAAAGCGGGAGCGGACTATCTTCATATTGATGTAATGGACGGAGTTTTTGTGCCGAATATTTCCTTTGGGATTCCTGTTGTAAAGGGCCTGAGGAAGTGTACAGATTTGTTTTTTGATGTTCATCTTATGATAGTGAATCCGATGGCCTATATAGAACGTTTTGCTGAGGCAGGAGCAGATGGCATTACCGTTCATGCAGAGGCCTGTGATGATTTGGAACAGGCGGTGGAAGAGATTATACGCCACGGAAAAAAAGCGGCAGTAGCCATCAGTCCCGATACCGGTATTGATGATTTGTTGCCGGTTTTGGATAAAATTTATATGGTGCTAGTTATGACGGTGCATCCGGGATATGGCGGTCAGAAAATTATTACAAAAACTTTTGACAAAGTAAGGAGACTGCGTAGCATAATTACGGAAAGAAATCTGGAAGTGGATATTGAAGTAGACGGTGGCGTGAATTTGGAAAATGTAAGGGAGATAATGGAAGCTGGAGCGAATGTTTTCGTGGTGGGTACGAAGGTGTTTCGGGGGAATATCGAGGAAAATGTAAGGTGTTTCAGGAAAGTATTATCATAAATTTCTTTACATATTCCTCAAAAGATAGTATAATATAATTGTATGACTGTATTTAAAAAAATCTACAAATGGTAGAAATATAGAAACAATACGAGGGGGTCTTATTTTGGAAATTCGAGAGTTTACCGATATGGAAAAATTTGAAGACATTATGGCGAACTGGGCTACAGCAACCGGTCTTGCAACAGTAGCAGTAAGCAGTAGTGGCGAATATATCTCAGAGTGTTATAATTTTACGGATTTCTGCATGAAATTAACAAGAGGTAGTAAAGAGGGATGTGCAAGATGTGAAAAGAATGATAGAGAAGCTGATGGTGTGTACTATTGCCATGCCGGACTGCTTGATTTTGCTATTCCTTTAGTGGTAGAGGATGAGACAGTGGGCACTGTGATTGGCGGACAAGTTCTTCCTGATGATCCCGACGAGGAGAAGTTCCGTCAGGTGGCAAGAGAGATTGATGTAGATGAGGACCGTTATATTGACGCCCTGCATAAAGTAAATGTCCGTACGGAGGAAGCGATAAAAGCATCTGCTAATCTTCTTGGCGAGGTTTTGAACAATTTTATCAATGCGGAGTATTCAAGAAAGAAGAACACTGCCATTATCGACAAACTGTCATCGGGCGTGACTGCTACCAATGAACTGGTGGAGCAGATTACTAAGAAGAATGCAATGCTGAGGTCTCTCCAGAGCAAACAGAAGATTCTTGCATTAAACGCCAGCATCGAGGCAGCCAGAGCGGGCGAGGTAGGCGCAGGATTTTCCGTGGTTGCGGGAGAGGTAGAAAAGCTCTCAACTCAGAGCGCACAGGTATACACAGAAGTGGAAGAGATTGTCCAGAAGATTTCCTCAACGGTAGAAGCCATGAGTAAATAAAATGTAAATTTATAAAAAGAGATAAAAAAGAGAGAATATATGATAGCAATTTGCAAGGCGGTTTCTTAACAGAGCCGCCCTGTTGTTTATAAAGCGTAAAAGAAAATGAGGGGAAATTATGGCTGACAGTACACAAAACTTATTTAGGGACAATGAAAAACATGCTAATAATTATGCGGCATACTGTTTAAGATGTGCGGCAGTACTTTCTGCTTTGATGTGGATATTAAATATACTGGGTTTTTTCATTGTGGATAAGGTTATGATGAATATTATCATGCCGGTGGGCATCCTGTTTTTTTTGCTGCCTACGCTCTTTATCCGGATTTTGGGAGCAGAACGGAAGTTTCAAAAATATCTGATTATGCTCTGTTTCATATTAGGTATCGGTTGTATGGCAGGGATTTTGACCTTGCAGATGATTCTTGCATGGGCATGTCCCCTTGTACTGTCCTGTCACTGTTATTCTCCGCGTTTTACACGGTATACTCTTGTAGCAGTGATATTGTGTATGCTATGTTCCTTTTACATAGGCTTGTTTTATGGTGTATGGGATGCTAACATGATGAGAAGCAGTGAGGTAATTAACGGTGCCGCATTACGAGCAGAATATATAAGAGAACAGGCAGCGGCAGGAGATAATATTATTCTTCGTACTTTCAATTTTTACTATATGCCCCGTGTGGTCATACTGGTGGTTGCATATCTGATTAGTGCCACACTTTCCAAGCGCACTCATGGATTGCTGAAAAGACAGGATAAAGTTAACCGGGAGAAAGAACGTATCAGCACGGAGCTTTCTGTTGCGACACAGATACAGGCGGATATGCTGCCCAGTATTTTTCCGGCTTTTCCGGAACGTTCGGAATTTGATATATACGCCACCATGAATCCGGCGAAAGAGGTCGGCGGTGACTTTTATGATTTCTTTATGGTAGATCAAAGACACCTTGCCATTGTGATGGCAGATGTGTCTGGTAAGGGTGTTCCAGCCGCGCTGTTTATGGTAATTGGAAAAACGCTAATCAAGGACCATACAAAACCCGACAGAGATTTGGGAGAGGTGTTTACCGAAGTCAACAAGCTTTTGTGCGAGTCTAATAGCGAGAACTTGTTTATTACTGCCTTTGAAGGGGTACTGGATCTTGTGACCGGTGAGTTTCGCTATGTAAATGCGGGTCATGAAATACCTTATATCTGTAAAAAGGGTGGTGTGTATGAACCCCATAAAATACCGGCTGCTTTTGTTCTTGCCGGTATGGAGGAAATGCATTATACAAGCGGTACCATGCAGCTTGAGCCAGGTGATAAGGTTTTCCAGTATACCGATGGTGTAACAGAAGCCACAAACAAAGATAATGAGCTTTACGGAATGAAGAGACTGACCGGAATACTCGGGGAAAATTCTGCAAAATCTCCTGCAGAACTGTTATTTGCCGTGAAAGAGGATCTGAATCATTTTGTGGGAGAGGCACCGCAGTTTGATGATATTACGATGCTTTGTGTAGAATACCGGGCAGCCATGACGGAGAGTGAAGACATAAAATAAAAACATATTCCTTGTATTTTTCTGTACAGCTAATTATAATGATTATATAGGTATCAGTTCTTTGCAGGAGCATCCAGGCAAGTTTCTGGGTGTTGTTCGTGTCCAGTTCCGACTAACATGAATGCGCTGTGAACACGGAACAGCTGGTACCTTTTTTATGGGGTGGAACAGTATAAAAGTTATCGGTATTGATTCTGCATTAATTTCACAAGTTCTTTCACAATTTCTCTGGTATCATCTTTGTGAGTGCAAAGCACGCAGGAGATGGTATCCTCACAGTCAAATGGTGT
>JAFLTC010000002.1 GCA_022510615.1 Lachnospiraceae bacterium
ACAGGACTTTGACTCCTTCACGCGCTGGTTCGAATCCAGCTAGCCCAGTATGGGCCACTAGCTCAGGTGGTAGAGCACTTGACTTTTAATCAAGTTGTCCGGGGTTCGAGTCCCCGATGCCTCATGTCTCATTTATGAGTGGAAGTACTGAATTAACGGCACTTCCACTTTTTTTGTTGAGCAGGAGGGATTTATGATTCTTTTAATCGGGGGAAGTACACATACCGGAAAGACGGCATTGGCACAGAGGCTCATTGAGAAATATCATTTTTCGTGCTTTTCTCTGGACCATTTAAAGATGGGACTGATTCGAAGCGGGAAAACGACGTTGACTCCGGAGGATGATGATAAAATGACGGACCTCTTGTGGCCCATTGTCAAGGAAATGATAAAGACAGCAGTGGAAAATAATCAGAACATGATAATTGAGGGCTGTTATTTTCCTTATGACTGGAGACGGTATTTTGAGGAAGAGTATTTGTCCCATATACGGCTGGTTTGTCTGGTAATGACGGAGCGTTATATTGAAAATCATTTTGACGATATTCGTAGGTACGCAAGTATTATCGAGGACCGTGGGGAGGATGCAGACTGCCAGAAGGAATGGCTATTACGGGATAACCGGATTTGTCTGGAAAATTGCAAAAAATACAATTGTGAAATGATATTAATTGATGAAGAGTACAAGGTAGATATTGAACTGGATAAGTGAGGGACGGAAGGAAAATATGAGTGAAAAAAGACTGGTTCTTATGAGTTTAAAAGAAAAGCCATGGAGAGAAATATTGAGCGGAAAGAAAAAGTATGAGTTCCGGACCCGGTATACGGCTTCGGAAACCATTGCGTTTATTTATGTGAGCAGGGAAGTTAAGGCAGTGTGCGGGATTATTTTTTTCGGTAAGCCGGTTATCGGCAGTGCAGAGGAAATCAGCCGGCTTTCGGAGGAAATAAATCCGGGGTCGTATTCGTACATGATGGAATATCTTTCAAAGGGAACCGGCTATGCGATTCCTGTAAAAAAGGTTGTGGAAATTAAACCAATATCACTGGAAACGATTCGGCAGAAAGCGGAGAGATTTGTTGTTCCCCAGTCATATTACTATCTGGACACGGAGAAAAAGAAAAAGTTACTGGAAGTGCTTGTGGAACTCGGTGAGATAAAGCTATAGGTTTTTAGTATTGATGGGGAAAGGATTTTGAAGGTAAGGAATATGATTCGATTAATAAAAGGTGACATTACAAAGGTTGACTCGTTAGATGCCATAGTCAATGCTGCCAACAGCAGCTTACTTGGCGGAGGTGGTGTAGATGGTGCCATTCACAGAGCCGCTGGGCCGGAGTTATTGTCTGAGTGTAGTCTGCTGGGTGGCTGCAGGACAGGGCAGGCAAAGATTACAAAAGCATATCGCCTTCCCTGCAAATATATTATTCACACAGTTGGACCGGTGTGGAACGGGGGAAGCCTTAACGAGGATGCGCTACTGGCAGATTGCTACAGAAACTCTCTCAGACTGGCAGCAGAAAATAATATTAGAAGGATTGCATTTCCGTCAATTTCCACGGGGATTTACTCTTTTCCGGTTGAGAGAGCTGCGAAAATTGCAGTGGATACGGTGAATCAGTATTTAAATGAGAAGCCGGAACAATTTGAATTGGTCATGTGGGTGTTGTTTGATGATGAAACGGAAAGAGCATATCAGGCAGCCGTCGATTTTGTTTTAGGAAGTTAAGAAGGCGGAGATTTTTACCATTTCTTTATGGTTGGAAACAGTCATTTTGCCATTGTGGTTGAGTGTCTTCTCTATCTTTCGTTGTTTTACAACGAGGATTTTCCTTGCTATACTTTTTTTAGAAAGTGAAAAACTGATAAAGAAAGGAAGGGAAACAATGAGTCCATTAAGTATAGGGAATAAAATTTCCAGAGAACGGCAAAACAAAAATATGACCCAGAAGGAGCTGGCAGGGCGAGTTGGTGTGACACCACAGGCCATCAGCAAATGGGAGCGGGACCAGAGTATTCCGGATGCGGTATTGCTGGCGGAGCTTTGCCGGGTATTGGAAATCAGTGCCGACGATTTATTAGGGGTGGAAATCCGAAACGTGACAGAAAATGGCGACAGTAAATCCCAGAATGAAATATGGAACAATCTTCGGAATTGTCTGGAGCCATTAGAGTTAATTTTTGGAAAAGAGCTGGTGACGGCATTTATGGATAACTCCTATCAGGAAAAGATTGTTGAAGTTCGTAAAAGGCTGTCGAAGGAAGGAATTTTGATGCCTCTTGTGCGGGTTCGGGACGTCTTGTCATTGGAGGAAAAGGAATTTGTGATTTTATCCTATCAGAAGGTTTTATATAGAGGGGAGTTTGACGGTGCGGAGGAAAATATATGCCAGCACATTATGATGCATCTGGAAAAAACAGTTCGTGAAAAATATGCGGATATTTTAAGTCCTGATATCGTAAAGGAGCTGGTAGATAATTTACAGATTAAGTATCCTGCCCTTGTCCATGAAACCGTTCCGGAACGGATTTCCTATGGATTATTGACAGATATATTAAAACGGTTTGTCGCAGGAGGGAACAGCTGCCGGTATTTTAGTAAGGTCATTGAAATTACAGAAAATATTTTGCGGCAAAAACCGGCAGCGACTGTAGAGGAAATAGTAGCGGTGCTGGAGAGGGAACTGAGGATTGACGAAACTGTATTTTGGAACTACTAAGGCTTATAAATAATTCCAATCATTTATGAGGTTGCAGTCTCTCCCATTTTTTATAAAATATAAAGAGAAATTATAATCCGAATTCAATAAAGGGGGACTTACTTTATGATGAAACTTATTTACGCTGCATAGCATAGGCTGATGCAGTAAATGTTTTGTATAGCCTATGCGATTCCTAAGGAATAAAATTTTAGGAGGGCGGCATGAGCTATAAAAATGCAAAGGATGTTTTGCCGAGGGATTTATTAGAGGAAGTGCAGCGGTATGTCTGTGGGGAATGTCTTTATATACCGCAGAAGGAAGAAGACAAACGAAGCTGGGGAGCTATGACTGCCACTAAAAAGCTACTCCGGGACAGAAATCAGGCAATTTTCCGGGAGTACCAAAAGGGTGTGCGGGTTTCGGAGCTGGCAGATAAATATTTTCTTTCGGTGAAAAGTATTCAAAGAATTATACATGAGAGGAAAAAATGAGTGAAGAATTAGAGAACATTAAGCGTTGGTTAAAAAGTATAGAAGACGAACCACTGGAGCAGATGGCAGATTTTTTTGCTGCCCGTATAGGAGATTATGAGGAACACATGGCTCATTGGGCAAAGTTATATGAAGAAATGGGAAAGAAAGTGCCGGAGCAGTCCCGGACACTACTGGATATTGGATGTGGAACAGGACTGGAGCTGGATGAAATTTTCCGCTATCATCCGGAGATTTCCGTTACCGCCGTTGATTTGTCACCGGAGATGCTGCAGGTTTTAAAAGAAAAGCATCCGAATAAAAATCTGCGGCTGATAACGGCCGATTATTTTTTAGAACCCTTTGGGACAGAAAGTTATGATGTGGCAGTATCCTTTGAAACGCTTCATCATTATACAGCGGAGAAAAAATTACAACTTTTTCAGAAAGTATATAAGTGTCTGAAAGAGGGAGGCTGCTATCTGGAGGTAGACTATGTGGCGGATGACGATGAATGGGGACAGTTTTTAATGGAGGAATGTGCCAGGCGGAGGAAAAAGTGGAATATCCCGGCGGAGCAATATGTCCATTTTGACACACCGCTGACGCTGGAACATGAATGTAATCTGCTGCGGGAGGCGGGCTTTACCGATATCGATGTGTCCTGGCCTCTGGAAGGAGATGGGACGCCGATGATTTTGGCAAGCAAGACTTGACAAAGGGTGCCATTGCGCTAACTGTGACAGATTGAAGTTTGCCCCTTTGGCATTAAAGTGATATAATAATTTTTGTAAGTGTATAATATCTGATTAGAAAGTTATGATTTGGCAGAGGAAGTAGTAGATTTTAGAGAAGGGGTAAATATGGGTCATTTTTTTAAGAATATAGGCGATTTATTGAAAAGCCATAATACACTGGGATTTAAAACAGATGACATCAGGAACACAGTAGTATTTTACAATCCGGAGAAAAATATCAAGCGCACCATTATTGAGAATCGCAAAATCTGCGATTTTCCCGGTATTGCCAATGAAGAGCTGATTATGCCATATTATGAGGAGGGAAAGACCATTCCGCCGATTACAAGATTCGGTTACAGCTGCGAATGCTATGACAGGGAGAAGCCTCAGTTTATCATGTATTGGATGATACAGCCAGACGGCAGATATTATGCAGATGATGACGGGTTTGGTGCAGAGAATCAGAGTGAAATTCAACTGTATGCCTTTCTTGATGATGAGGGACGGTTTGAAGGTCCGTTCCGTATTCGCAGAATTGGCAGTACGATGTTTATGGGTACTGATTTGGAGGAACAGCGCAAGTGGGAACTGGAGCGCGGTGCGCAGGAGAGCAATGGCAGTAATCTTACCAGTGAGCAAATGTTTGGAAATTTTAAAAACAATAGTGTTCCCATTTTGTTGGAAGAAATGCTGGAGCACAGAGATGAATGGAGACCTGATCAGAGTATAACATTCAATATTCCCGGAACAAATTTTAAGGGGAGTTTTCGGGTTTCCGTTACAAACCGCTATAATGTCAGTCTGGGATTATACAGGGAATTTTCGGACCGAGTGGTAACAAATTATATTTTTCATGGTACAGAGGAAGAAGTGGCTGACTGGATGCAGAAGCCGGAGAGTGTGAAGGCGATATGTAATACTGTTGAACACCTGATGGAAAGGGTATAAGTCAACTTGACAAAAGAGAGAAAATAATATAGGATGAAGTTGATAGTAGATGAAAATCTGATCCACGCTTGTTAGGGAAAATCTCTGACAAGCGTTTTTCTTTTGTAAGGAGGTACCAAATGATTTTTCGAGATGTAAATGGGGATGAGTTGCAGGAGATACTTTATGTGTCAGAAAGAGAGGTTAATCTGTATAAACCGGTTACACATTCTCTGGCGGTGGTAAAGGTCGGAGGAGATTATCTTATGGGCTGGAACAATTAAAGCAAGCAGAAAAGTTACGCAGGGACAAAGAAGAAATTGGAAAGTTATGTCTGTATCAGAATATTCCCAAAAATGAAAAGATTGACGGGATAGATGAAAAGCTTTTGGAGTACTGGAAGTAAAGGAGGGGGAAATATATGACCTTTAACTATGCACGAATTCAGGGTAGAGAAATATCGTATGCTACGGGAAATCCAAAGGGAATTTTTGCCTTGTGCTGGCGGATGATTTATGACGGACAGATGGAAAAAGGGGATGAGGAGCGTTTCCGGGAAATTGATGACTGGTTTAAGGAATATTTGCCGGAACCGGGGCCATGCCAACGAAACGAGGCAGTGATTACATATTTTAAAACAGAAACAACAAAGGATATGCTTGAAAAATTAAAACCAGTTATGTGTCTGCTGGAGAAATACAAAAAACCCTATGATTTAATTTATACCAATTTTGTTGGAGAAATTATATACGAGGACAAATGGCAGGTAGCAGTCCGGGCAGGAAAGGGAAAAGAAAACCTTTGACATACACCCATGATTTTTGTATGATAAAAATGTATCGGGGAAGGCACCCATAACAAAAAACGCAGATACAAGAATAATCAATACGGGGAGGACACCCATGGAAAAAAACGGACAGACTGTGCGTGTTTTGGATGAGCAGGGCACATTGATTGGTTATACTTATCCAAAGAGAGCAAAAGGACTTGTTAAGAAATGTCGGGCAGAGTTTGTGTCTGACAAAGAAATCCGTCTAAACAAGCAAGGCCCGACATATGAAAATATGGAGGACAAAGAGATGGATAATCTAACAAATAATACAGAAACGAACTATAATTTTATTACCGTAAATCCACGGGAGTGGCAGAAAAATCCGAGTTCCGGGGAAAAAACCGTGTGGGATTGCTTTATTATCAGCAATCCGCTTGCCGGAGCAGTTGATTCAGAAGAGAGTATGGTGGAAATACTTTCGGTGGGTCAATGGGAATGGAAAGGTGCCAGCCGTGTTACTAATGGGTTTCAGGAGTTAGTACCGGAAACGGAATATCATCTTATCTTCTGGCTGAACGGAGGAGAAAATGACCGGGCGGATGAAACCTGTCAGTTGCAGATTTTGTTTACAGACAGCAATGTGACGGCGACTAATGCAGAATTTAGTGATGGACTCTGCTTCCGGCTGAATCGTAGTTATATTAAGCCGTTGAAAAAGTATAAGGGTTGGGAATATTACGACATCCCTTTTACTACTACAAAGGCGAAATATACACAGTGGCAGTTTGTGGCAGACCGGGCACCGATGGCAGTTATGCCGGCGAAGGAGCCGGAGGTCTATAAGGATTTGCCGGATGTTCCGGATATTTATGAGGCGGAGCGACCACAGCGTCACAATATTGTATTTGAAGATGGCTGGCCGGTAAACCAATGGTACTCTACGGAGAAACTGGCCCATCCAAAAAAGACAGACGCATGGCAGGATGTTATTCGAAAAGCAATTGAGGGTGATCTGGATGTGGATGAATTAAAAGAAGAAATCCTGGATGCCTTGGATGTAGATGAACTACGGGCAGGAATTATAGAGTCGTTGAAAGAATCTATGATCCATCTACAAAAATAATAATTAAAACGGGCGGTGCTATTTAGCACCGCTCTTTTTACGCAAAAAATAATTTCCCTGTATAACAGTATAAAACAGTTGACAACAGATACATGCTGTTATATACTGTTATACAGAAGCGATCAGCGTACCTCCTTTGCTGACGTTTCGGAATGGAGGATAATATGCATATTATAATAAACAACTCATCCATGACACCGATTTATGAACAGATTATGGAGCAAATCAAGGTGGCAATCATAACCGGGAAACTGGAGGAGAACACGGTTTTACCATCAGTGCGTAGTTTGTCTAAGGAATTAAGAATTAGTGCTCTAACAGTCAAAAAGGCCTATGACTATTTAGAGAAGGAAGGCTTTACCGTAACGGTTCATGGCAAAGGTACTTATGTGGCGGCGACAGACAAAGAGGTATTACAGGAGGAACATCGCAAAAAAGTAGAAGCGGAACTGGAGCAGGCAATTATGAAAGGCAGACAGTGTGGACTTTCAAAAGAAGAAGTTCGCAGCCTTTTTGAAATTTTGATGGAGGAATATTATGCTAAAGGTCAATAATTTGGTAAAAAGATATAAGAATTTTACCCTGAACTGTTCTCTCAAGGTCAGACCCGGATATGTAACCGGACTAATTGGCAGTAACGGGGCAGGAAAAAGTACAACCTTTAAGGCGGTGCTTGGATTAATTCATATGGACGGTGGTAGCATAGAGCTTTTCGGAAAGGACATAAAAACCTTTACAGCCGGAGAGAAACAAAAGCTGGGGGTGGTGTTGTCCGATTCTGGATTTAGTAATTATCTGACGGTGAAAGACATTACCCATATTTTGAAAAATATGTATGCGCACTATGACAGGGAAAAATTTCTCGCCCGGTGTCAGCAGTTTGAATTGCCACTGAATCAAAAGCTAAAGGAATTTTCTACCGGAATGAAGGCAAAGTTAAAACTTCTCGTGGCGATGAGCTATGGGGCGCCGCTGTTAATTCTGGATGAACCGACGCAGGGGCTGGATGTTGTTGCCAGAGATGAACTGCTGGGAATGCTGAGAGATTATATGGCGGAGGAGGAAAACCGTTCCATTTTAATCAGTTCTCATATTTCCTCGGATCTGGAGGGATTCTGTGATGATTTTTACATGATTTCTGACGGGGAGATTGTACTGCATGAGGAGACGGATAAGCTGTTAAGCGACTATGCCCTATTAAAGGCAAATGAGGAACAGTTTGCTAAATTAGAAAAACAGTATCTTGTAAAATATAAAGAAGAATCCTGGGGCTATAGCTGCCTGACAAAGGAAAAGCAGTTTTATCTGGAAAATTATCCGGAGCTGGTAGTGGAAAAGGCAGGTCTGGATTCGCTTATTGTTATGATGACAGGAGGGAAGGAAGTATGAAAGGAATGCTGGTGAAGGATATGCGGCTGATGTTACAGCAAAAACGTTTTTTTATTATATTCTTTTTAATATCAATATGGCTGCACTATATTGTGGGAGGGATCTTTGTTATTGCTTACCTGACGTTTATTTGTTCTTCCTTTGCACTCAGCACCATCAGCTATGATGAATTTGACAATGGATTTTCCTTTTTAATGACTTTGCCGGTGGAGAGAAGAGCCTATGTCAGGGGAAAATATATTTTTGGAATTTTGGTGGGCGGCGGAGCATGGATTATAGGAGTGCTGCTTTCTCTGGGATTTTTATTTATCCAGGGAACTTCTGTGGCTTTTGGGGAATACTTCCAGGCACTAATGATTTGTATTCCGATCTTTTTGTGTTTCTTAGCGATTATGATTCCGTTCCTGTTGAAGTTTGGTGCAGAAAAGGGGAAACTGATTAGCATCGCAGTTATGATGACAGTAGCTGTCATCGGTTATTTTGTGGTGAGCTGGATGGAGAGAACCGGAGTTGATATTGATCAGCTTATCCGCGCTCTGGAATCCTTTTGGCTGGGAATCGGAGAGCTTATTATCCTTGTGGTATCGGCAGCAGTTACCTATATTTCTTTCCTTATCAGTTGTGCCATTATGAAGAAAAAAGAATTTTAGCCGGTAAAAAAGTTGTTAGCCTCTGCCATATTTGTTATACTAGACGTAGTAAGGTTGTGCTTAGCACGCTAGCGCAAGACTAAACAGGGTTCAAATTGGCGCCATCGTGCTAAATCGAACAGGAAAGAAAGGAGACAAAAATGACATTTGAAGAGATTTTTAACAAAGTAAAGGATATGTTTCAGGATACGGATGTAAGTCATATTCAGGAGCACCTGGCATATCAGTTTAACATTACGGGAGAGGGAGAAGGGATTTTTTATGTGGAGGTAAAGGACGGACAGCTTCATATTGAGCCCTACGAATATTATGACAGAGATGCCATTTTCATTTGCAAGGCGGAAACGTTGTTTAAAATTATTTCCGGAAAAACCGACCCGGTTTTAGCGTTTACTATTGGTAAACTGAAGGTGGAGGGAAGTATTGAACAGGCACTGAAGTTAAAAAACTTTTTGTAAATATTTTTACCGCGGGAGGATAAAAATGGCAGATACAAAATTAGGACTTACGCCTGCTCTTGGCTGGAATTCCTGGAATACCTTTACCTGGGACATTAACGAAGAGTTAATTAAGGAAACCGCAGATTGCCTTGTGGAAAACGGGTACAGGGAAGCCGGCTATGAATATGTGGTAATTGATGACTGCTGGAGTTTAAAAGAACGAGATGACAAAGGGAATCTTGTAGCAGACCCGGAAAAGTTTCCGAATGGCATGAAAGCAGTGGGGGATTATATCCATGCAAAAGGACTTAAATTCGGTATGTATTCCTGTGCGGGTACACATACATGTGCCGGATATCCCGGAAGCTTCGAACACGAATTTCAGGATGCAAGACAATTTGCCGCATGGGGTGTGGATTATTTGAAATATGATTATTGTTTTAAACCGCGCCACATGTCCGGAGAGCTTTTGTATAAGCGGATGAACCTTGCTCTGCGAAACTGTGGCAGGGACATTCTCTTTTCTGCCTGTAACTGGGGTGAGGACAGTGTGCATCAGTGGATACGGGAATCCGGTGCCCATTTCTACCGCTCTACGCCGGACATTCAGGATAACTGGGATTCCATCTGCAGCATTGCACTTTCCCAGATTGAGAAAAACCCATTTACCGGAAACTATTGCCACAACGATATGGATATGCTGGTTGTGGGTATGTATGGGGGCAGCAATGATGATTTTATCAGCAGTGGTAAAATCGGAGGCTGTACCGATACCCAGTACAAAACGCATTTTTCCCTTTGGTGTATGATGGGTTCTCCGTTAATGATTGGCTGTGATATCCGTTCGGCGAACGCAGCTACAAAAAATATTTTACAAAATAAAGATATGATAGCCATAAATCAGGATCCGGAGGCAAGGGGAGCCTACCGCATCAAGGTAGAACCACAATGGTTCCATGAGGACGAGGCCTTTGTGCTGGTAAAGGTATTACAAAACGGTGAGCTTGCCATTGGGATGTTTAATCTCAGCGATACCCAAAGAGAGCTGACAGTCCAGTTCTGGGATATGGGTCTTCCCTATGCTTCAGGAGCGGCGCTTTCTTTGTATGATTGCTGGGAACATAAAGAACTGGGAAAATTTAAAGAAAGGTTTGCCGCTACGGTGCCATCCTGTGATTGTGTAGTTGTGCGGGCAAAGTTGGTATTTTAGCATGGGAACGGGTCATCATCATTGCAAGTATTGTGGTACCCGCCTTACCACGGATGAAAAAGCGATTTATATGAAGTTAGTCTGCTGGACGGCGACAGAATTTCTTTGTTTGGATTGTCTGGGAGAAAAACTGGAGTGCGGCAGGGAGATACTGGAGGAACGAATCCAGTATTACCGGGACAGTGGGAATTGTGTACTTTTTCGATAGTGTCTTGTTTTGCCAGATAAGCAGATAACGGGAGTCGAACCCGCCTTTCCAGCTTGGGAAGCTAGCGTTCTACCGATGAACCATATCTGCATGGAATACATTATAGCACTCATAAGAAAAGCGGTCAACCTTCAGAGGCTGACCGCTTTTGTTGTAAATTAAAATTTCACTTCCCGTCCCTCTTTTATCCATTCTCTGAATTCTGCCGTAGCGGCGAAAAGTACATCGCCGGAAGAGTTAATAGCGGTTTCAAAGGAATCCTGGACTACTCCGACGATAAAGCCGACACCGACAACCTGCATGGCAATATCACCCGGAATACCAAAGAGCGAGCATGCCATCGGAATCAACAGCAGGGAGCCGCCGGCAACACCGGAAGCACCGCAGGCAGCAAGAGCAGATAAAACGCTGAGAATAATAGCGGTAGGAATGTCTACAGAGGTTCCGATAGTATGAGCGGCTGCCATAGTCATTACGGTAATTGTAATGGCAGCACCGTCCATGTTGATCGTAGCCCCGAGAGGAATGGAAACGGAATACACATCCTTATCCAGTCCGAGACGTTCACAGAGTGCCATATTAATCGGGATATTGGCAGCAGAGCTTCTTGTAAAGAAGGCAGTGATACCGCTTTCCTTAAAGCAGCGCAGTACCAGTGGATATGGATTTCTACGCAGGCAGATAGCGGCAATCAGTGGGTCTACAATAAGAGCGACAGCAAGCATGCAGCCAACTAATAAGAGAAGAAGCTTTCCGTAATCGGTAAAAATACTCAGACCGTTGCTGGAAACAGAGCCATATACCAGTCCTAAAATACCGAAAGGGGCCAGATTAATAATCCAGCGCACGGCCTGGGAAACAGCATCGGAAATATCTTTTAAAATGGTCTTTGTAGAATCTGCCGCATGTTTTTTCAGTGCCAGTCCCAATATGACTGACCATGCTAAAATACCAATATAGTTAGCATTCATTAAAGACTCAACAGGGTTGGAAACAATATTTGACAACAGGGATTTCAGAACTTCCCAGATACCGCCGGGAGCCGTTTCATTGACGGCATCTGTCAGCTTTATTGTAACAGGAAAGGCAAAGCTGGCAAAAACCGCTATTACAGCAGCAAGAAACGTACTTGCCATATATAGAAAAATAACGGTTCGAAATTTTTTCCCGATTCCTGTATTGGCCTGTGCCAGTGAACTGATAACCAGTACAAAAACAAGTACAGGGGCAATGGCCTTCAGTGCACCTACAAATAAATCACCCAGAATGCTAATGCCGGTAGCCTGGGGAAGTGTCAGACCAAGAACAGCACCGATAATAAGACCAATCAGAATACGCAGAATCAGACTCATTTGATTCCATTTGTTTAGTATGTTTTTCATAATTTTATTTCATTCCTTTCTTTTTAATAAGTTAAGCTGCGGTATCCATCTAAACGAATGTACACCTAGCACAGTGGTGCCATCGCGCTAGAATCATTTGCTATATTTATAATGACATATTTTGGATATTTTGGCAAGGAAAAGCATTTACTCGATAGCATAATTTGACAATCATATGGTTCGTTGCTATAATACAGAAAATATACACAGTAAATTCTACCGTAAGTGATTTCGCAGACGAAATTATCTGCGAAATTTTTTCTTATGGGGAAAACAAGAAAAGGAGCAAAGAAAAATGAAAGCGATAAAGACATTTCTAAAAAGGAAGGATATAGAATTTTCACTAAAGCGATATGGTGTAGATGCTCTGGGTGCTATGGCACAGGGCTTGTTTGCCTCCCTGCTGATGGGAACCATTATCAGTACTTTGGGAGAGCAGCTTGGTATTGAGACATTAGTAACCATAGGAAACTATGCCAAGGCAGTAACCGGACCGGCGATGGCAGTTGCTATCGGCTATGCACTGAAGTGTCCGGCATTGGTCCTCTTTTCCCTCGTATGTGTCGGTGGAGCTGCCAATGAGCTGGGTGGAGCCGGCGGTCCGTTAGCGGTACTGGTAGTGACGATAATAGCAGCGGAATGTGGCAAAGCGGTTTCAAAAGAAACAAAAGTAGATATATTAGTTACCCCGTTTGTCACCATTGCCATAGGAGTTTTACTGTCCATGGGCTGTGCACCTGCTATCGGCAAGGCGGCAAGTGCCGTAGGACAGGCAATTATGTGGGCAACGGAGCTTCAGCCGTTCTTAATGGGAATGATTGTGGCGGCTATTGTAGGAATTGCCCTGACTTTGCCAATCAGCAGTGCGGCTATCTGTGCGGCACTAGGGTTGACAGGACTAGCCGGAGGAGCCGCGGTGGCCGGATGCTGTGCCCAGATGGTGGGCTTTGCGGTTATGAGCTTCCGTGAAAACCGTGTCGGTGGACTGGTGGCACAGGGACTGGGAACCTCCATGCTTCAAATGGGAAATATCGTGAAAAATCCAAAAATCTGGATTCCGCCGATTTTATCTTCTATCATTATCGGACCGATAGCGACCTGTGTCTTTGGCATGCAGATGAACGGGGCAGCAGTTGCCTCGGGTATGGGAACCTGCGGACTGGTAGGACAGATAGGGGTATACAGTGGCTGGGTCAGCGACATGGCAAGTGGTGTCAAAAGTGCCATCACACCGATGGACTGGCTGGGACTGCTGTTAGTATGCTTTGTTTTACCGGCAGCATTGACATGGCTCATTGCCATTCCATTCCGTAAAATTGGCTGGATTAAGGAGAATGACCTGAAGATAGATTCGTGATGGGGTTGCAAAAAATCTGCGTCTATGCTATTCTGTACTTTGAGCGGTATTCGTAGGAAACTGCATCAGATGATAATGTGTTGTCACTGGTTACGGAGGTGATGACATGGATATTGGAATCGTAGGCGCAGGTAAGGTCGGTTGTTCCATCGGGAAATATCTGAGAGAACAGGACATACCGGTTGCCGGATATTTTAGTAAAACAAAGGAAAGCGTGGAATCTGCCGCGACTTTTACAGAAACAAAAGCCTTTAATTCCCTGGCGGAATTATTGGCGGCCAGCGATATTCTTTTTATTACCACACCGGATGATTGTATATCTGAGGTATGGCATCGCCTGGCAAAGGAATCGATTCAGGACAAAATAATATGCCATTTCAGTGGCTCATTGTCATCCGTTGTTTTTTCTGATATGGAGCAGACCGGAGCATTCGGTTGTTCCATTCATCCTATGTATGCGTTCAGCAGTAAATTCACATCTTATGAAAAATTGAATCAGGTGCTTTTTACCGTAGAGGGGCATAAGCAGGCTCTTGCGGTTATTAAACCATTGTTGGAAAAGGCGGGAAACCGGGTATGTGTGATTCCTCCTGAAAAAAAGGTGCGTTATCATGCGGCAGCCTCCATGGTCAGTAACATGATGATTGGTTTGTACCAGCTTGGCCTGGAAATGCTTATGGACTGCGGGTTTGAGGCGGAAACTGCAAAAACTTTGATAGAACCGTTAGTCAGGGGAAATCTGGAGGCGGTATTGGAAACCTCGCCGGAACAGGCGTTGACAGGTCCGATAGAGCGAAACGATAAAAACACCGTGGAAAAACATCTGACGGAACTAACGGAAAAGGAAAAACAGGTTTATGTGAATCTGGGCGGGGTACTGGCAGAGATTGCCGGACGGAAAAACCCGGACAGAGATTATACTGCGATTATCAAAACGCTTTGGAATGGAGGAAAAAATGAAGAACACAGTTGTGACATTTTTGCAGGCGAAGGAGAAGGGCGAAAAGCTGACGATGCTGACGGCATATGATTATTCCACGGCAAAGCTTATGGATGAAGCCGGAGTAAACAGCATTTTAGTGGGAGATTCGCTGGGAAATGTGATGTTAGGATATGAGGATACCATATCGGTTACCATGGAAGATATGATTCACCATGGGGCTGCAGTGGCAAGAGGGGCGAAAGAGGCACTGGTTATTATTGATATGCCTTTTATGTCCTACCAGACTTCCGTTTATGATGCGGTAGTAAATGCAGGACGGTTAATGAAAGAGGGACGCTGTGGTGCAGTCAAGCTGGAAGGCGGACAGGAGGTATGTCCGCAGATTAAAGCCATTGTGGATGCCGGAATTCCGGTATGTGCCCATATCGGTCTGACACCGCAGTCCATTCATGCCTTTGGGGGATTTAAGGTTCAGGGAAAATCTGAAGAGGCAGCCAGAAAGCTGTTAGAGGACGCAGAAGCGGTGCAAAATGCAGGTGCTTTTGCTGTCGTTGTAGAAGCAATACCGAAAAAGCTGGCTGATTTGATAACAGAAAAATTGCGGATTCCGGTGATTGGAATCGGTGCAGGAAATGGCTGTGACGGTCAGGTTTTAGTGTATCAGGATTTACTCGG
This sequence comes from Lachnospiraceae bacterium, assembly GCA_022510615.1. Lineage (GTDB taxonomy): Bacteria > Bacillota > Clostridia > Lachnospirales > Lachnospiraceae > Eubacterium_F. The sequence continues at coordinate 14,990 of JAFLTC010000002.1, forward strand.
TATGTTTTCTGATTTTACCCCTAAGTTTGTAAAGCGCTATGCCAATGTAGGGGAAGTTATGAAGGGAGCCTTCCGGGAATATATAAAGGAAGTCGGTAGCGGAGCATTTCCATCGGAAGAGCATGAGTATAAAATAGATGATGATGTTATAGAAAAATTGTATTAGCATAACGTCGTTATGCTAGAAAGGATTAGAGAAAATGTTAGTAGTATCAACCGTTGAGGAAGTAAGAGAGCAGGTAAGCGGCTGGAGAAAAAAGGGACTCCGTGTAGGATTGGTTCCCACTATGGGATATTTGCATGAGGGACATAAGAGCCTGATTGATAGAGCAGTGGCGGAAAATGATAAGGTAGTTGTCAGCGTTTTTGTCAACCCGATTCAGTTTGGCCCTACAGAGGATTTGGCAACCTATCCGAGAGATTTGGAGCGGGATAAGGAGTTGTGTGAAAGTGCCGGTGCTGCTTTGATTTTTCACCCGGAAAAGGAAGATATGTACTTTGATGATTTTTGTACCTATATAGATATGGAGCAGTTGACAAAAGGTCTTTGCGGAAAGACGCGGCCGACACACTTTCGCGGTGTGTGCACGGTGGTTGGCAAGTTATTTAATATTGTCCAGCCAGACAAGGCGTATTTTGGGCAAAAGGATGCCCAGCAGCTGGCAGTCATCCGCCGGATGGTGAGGGATTTGAATTTTAATCTCGAGATAGTAGGCTGTCCGATTATCCGAGAAGAGGACGGACTGGCAAAAAGTTCCCGGAACACCTATTTGTCACCGGAGGAGAGAAAGGCTGCTGTCATTTTGCATCAGGGTCTGACAAAGGGCGAGGAAGGGATTCGAAACGGAGAACGCAGTGCAGAGGAGGTAAAGGCAGTAATCCGGGAAACCATTGAATCAGAGCCTTTGGCAAGAATAGATTATGTTGAGGTGGTTAATTTTGATAACATGGAATCTCTGGAAAATATCCAGGGTACTGTACTTACGGCAGTTGCCGTGTATATCGGAACGACCCGTTTAATTGACAACTTTATTATAACCGTTTAGCAATCTATGAATGCAACGTGTACAAATGGAGGTATATATGACGATTCAGATGTTGAAGGGAAAAATCCACCGTGCCATAGTGGTACAGGCAGAGTTAAACTATGTGGGGAGCATAACCATTGACCCCGAGTTAATGGAGGCTGCCGGAATCTTAGAGTATGAAAAGGTTCAGGTTGTGGATGTGGAAAATGGGAGCCGGTTTGAAACCTATACCATTGCCGGGGAGCCGGGAAGCGGTATGGTCTGTTTAAACGGTGCGGCGGCACGGATGGTACAGGTGGGAGACCATATTATTATCATGAGCTATTGTGACATGACACCGGAGGAGGCAAAAAGTCATAAGCCGGCGGTTGTTTTTGTAGATGAAAAAAATCAGATTGAGCGGATAGCCAGCTATGAAAAGCACGGACAACTATCACTTTGAAAGGAAGTAGAAAATGCTGAGAGGAAAAACGGTAGTTCTGGGAGTGACCGGGAGTATTGCGGCATACAAAATTGCTAACCTTACAAGTATGCTGACAAAATTAAATTGTGACGTCCATGTACTGATGACAAAAAACGCCACAAATTTTATTCATCCCATTACCTTTGAAACCCTGACCGGACATAAGTGTCTGGTAGATACCTTTGACAGAAATTTCAATTATAATATTGAACATGTGGCCCTGGGAACCCGTGCGGATGTGGTGTTGGTGGCGCCGGCCTCTGCCAATATCATTGCGAAGATGGCAAATGGGATTGCGGATGATATGCTATCCACGACAGTACTTGCCTGCAAGTGTAAAAAAATTGTGGCACCGGCGATGAATACAAATATGTATGAAAATCCCATTGTGCAGTCCAATCTGGAAAAGCTGAAAACCTTTGGCATGGAAATTATTGAGCCGGCAGAGGGAATGCTTGCCTGTAAAGCAGTGGGGAAAGGAAAGATGCCTTCTGAGGAAACCCTGCTGGAATATATTCTGAAAGAAGTTCAGTATGAAAAGGACATGGTGGGAAAAAAGGTGCTGGTAACAGCCGGCGCTACCCGTGAGGCTATCGATCCGGTGCGCTATATTACGAATCATTCCACCGGAAAGATGGGCTATGCCATTGCCGGGACAGCAATGCGGAGGGGAGCAGAGGTGACATTAGTCAGCGGTCAGACAAATCTGACTCCGCCCATTCATACAAAGGTAATTACAGTAGAAAATGCAGAGGATATGTTTCAGGCAGTCAAAAAGGAAGCAAAGGATCAGGATATTATTATTAAGGCAGCAGCGGTGGCAGATTACACACCGGAAACTATCAGTGCGGAGAAGGTGAAAAAAAAGGAAGGAACTTCTTCCCTGACGCTGAAACGCACAACAGATATTCTGGCATGGCTGGGAGAGCATAAAAGAGAGGGACAATTTCTCTGTGGCTTTTCCATGGAAACAGAAAATGTACTGGAAAATTCCAGAGCGAAACTGAAGAAAAAGCAGGCGGATATGATTGTGGCAAACAATCTGAAAGTAGAGGGTGCCGGTTTTGGCACGGATACAAATGTGGTAACTCTCATTACGGACTCGTCGACAACCGATCTTCCTCAGATGAGCAAGGAAGAGGTTGCCTCGGCTATTTTAGATGCTATTTTGTCTGGGCGGAAACAGAAAGGATGATAGATGCCAATGTACCAATATGTATTATTTGATTTGGACGGAACTCTGACCGACTCAAAACCGGGTATTTTAAATTGTATCCAGTATGCACTGGAAAAGCTGGGTCGTCCGGAGTCTGACCGGGATAAGCTCAACTGCTATCTGGGACCGCCATTACAAATTTCATTTCAGAAATATGGGGGCTTTGATTCGGAAACTGCCATACAGGCTACGGAAATTTATCGGGAGAGATTTTCTACCATAGGCTTGTTTGAAAATTGTGTTTTTGATGGTGTGATACCGATGATGAAAAAGTTGAAAAAGGCAGGGAAAATGTTAGCGGTGGCGACTTCCAAGCCTAAAATTTATACCGATCGTATTTTGGAGAAATATGAATTGGATCCGTATTTTTCTGTGGTGGTAGGTAGCGAGCTAGACGGTACTTTGTCGGATAAAGCTGAGGTTGTGGCAGAGGTTTTTCGTCAGCTTTTCCTGACAGAAGCGGACAGAGCGAAGGCAGTTATGGTGGGAGACCGGGAATATGATATGACGGGTGCCATAAAAAATAAAATAGATTGTATCGGCGTTCGGTACGGGTATTCGGAAGGGGACGAACTGGAAAGAGCAGGTGCCACCTATCTTGTAGATACCGTGTCTGATTTAGAAAAATTTTTACTGTCCCACGAATAATGTATGAATAAAATTCCAGAACTTACATATAATGTTTATAGCGAGAAAAAATATCCGGGAACTCAAAAATAGCACGATGTTTCGATCGTGCCAGGATAAATTTGACATATACCACAATTTATGGTATAATTATTCGCAAATAGACATGATATAGTGGTTATGGAACGGAGGGATATGATATGGCAAATGCCAATGTAGTAGGCGTTCGGCGTGCGGTGGCGAAACATGTAGGAAGTAAAGTACTTGTGCGTAGTAATCTGGGGAGACATAAGTATGATGTGACAGAGGGTGTTATCGCAGAGATATATCCCAGCATATTTTTGATAAAAGTAAAAAATGAAGCTGAGGATAGTTTTCAGACAGTTTCCTATAGTTATACCGATGTTATTACGAGAGATGTACAGTTGACATTGTGTTAATGATAATAAAAAACGATTGCACGAAGCAGGCATAATTTATGCCTGCTTTTTATTGTCCCACTTATAAAGTGGTAAATTTGGGTTCTATTTAAAAATTTTTTCGAATATATAGTATTGTAATTTATGGAAGCCTGTCGGTAATCGCCAGGCAGTAAAAAAAGGACGAGGAGGCAGCAAAATTGAGACTGATAACACAGCGGGTTCATATGAATAAATGTAATTGTCGGGACAGCAGACAGATTACTTTGGACCGTGATTTCAATGTGCCGGATGCAAAGCCGGATGCTCTGTCCATAATGAAGGAGCAGGGGAATATACAGATTGAGGAGGTCCGCATGGTGGACGGCAAGGCAAGCATAAAAGGCGAATTGGTGTTTCAGCTTCTTTACGCTGTGGACGGAGAAATGCCGGTAAACGAAATGAGCGGCAGTATTCCCTTTGAGGAAATGATTCCCCTATCCTGTGCAGACAGGGATGATGAGTTGACAGTAAATGCTACCGTAGAGGATTTACGGAGTGAACTGATTAATTCACGGAAACTGGGATTAAAAGCAGTGCTGACGCTGGAAGTAGTGGCAGAGACTGTCTGTGATGGCGAAGGTGCTGTGGAAATCGAGGAGGCTGAAGATGTCTTTTCCCGAAAAAAAACGCTTTCCATTTCCCGACTGGTATTTAGCAAAAAGGATACGCTTCGGGTAAGGGATGAGTGGAAAATTCCTGGGACAAAGGAAGCCATCGGGCAGATTTTATATTCCACTATCCGTCTGGGAGAAATCAATACCCGGATGAATGATAACGAATTGCAGGTAGACGGCCAGGCACAGCTTTTTGTCATATACTTGAGTGACGAGGAGTTGCCGCAGATGAATTTTTACGAAAATACAATACCGATTGAAGGAAAAATTGAATGCAATGGCTGTGAGGCGGATATGGTGGCACAGGTAGTGACAGGCATTCATAGCAAGGATCTGGAAATTAAAGAGGACGAGGACGGAGAGAGTCGTGTCCTGGATGTGGAACTGGTAATTGACTTTGACATCAAGGTATATGGCCAGGACCAGATGGAACTTTTGACGGATTTCTATTCCACCTCCCGGAAGTGCCAGCCGGTATATGAGGATTCTTATTTTGAAAACCTGATTGTTCAGAATAAGAGTAAGGTTCGAATCGGTGGAAAGATTTCGGCAGACAACGATCGGACGCCTTTGCAGATATGGGATGTAAACGGAGAGCTGCGTATTGATCACAAAGAGCAGCAGGAGAATGGGCTTTTAGTAGAGGGCGTTATTGATATCAGTGTGTTATATTTGACAGAGGATGACCGGATACCGTTGACTTCTGTAAAAGGGTCATTGCCTTTTGAGCAGCTGGTGGAGGCAGAAGGTTTGGAAGAAAATAGTAATATATGGCTACGGGGGACCTTAGAGCAAATCAGTGGCTCTCTGGCAGGAGATAAGGGAATTGAAATTAAGGCAGTGGCAGCATTGGAATTAATTGCCTTTGAGAGAATTGAGGCACCGATTATTACCGGTTATGAGGAAGAAGAAATCGACTGGAAAGCAAGAAGCCGTGAGCCGGGTATTATCGGATATGTGGTACAGGGAAAGGAAGAACTCTGGGATATTGCAAAGAAGTTCTTCACAACTATGAGCTCCATTGTAGAAATCAATCATATGGAAAAAAATGAAGTAAAGGAGGGCGATATTCTACTGATATTAAAAGAGGTTAATATGCCGTGACAACAAAAAAGAGCTACCATCCAATCAGTGAGAACTCTTTGAACTCGATTGGATGGTAGCTTTGTTTTTTAAGTCTGTTATTATGTTCTAATTATTCTGCGCTCTCTACAGAAAGACTATCGCGCCATTTTGTCAGTTTGTCTACAGCAGCATCTACCGTCTTCTGGCAGATATCCGGCAATTTATCGCCCCAGGCTTTTGTTGCCTGGTCAAATCCCTTCTTCACAGCTGCAATCATCTCATCTGCTTTGGAAGCATCTCCGCCGCTGAGAGCCTGTGCCATGGAGAAAAGACGCTCGCTGGTCTGCTCAACGCCCCAGTAACCATCGTCACTGATATCCTTCTGTGCCTGTGCCACGGTAGCAGGGTCAGCATTAATATTTTTGAATAAATCAGCCAAGTTTGTATATTTGTCTGCCTGTTTGCCAAGAAGTTTGGTCACCAGATTCTGAAGCTGCTGATTTTTAGTTGCCAATTCCTGTTTCATACTGCTAACAATGGAAGAATAATCTTTCACTTTGCTATCCGTAGCTTTGTTAGATGGCTCATAAACAACACCGGTATCCTTAGCGGTATCTTTTTCTGTTACCTCTGCTGCTTTCGTCTGTGTAGCAGGTGCTGTATAGTTATTTGCCACCGTACTAGTAATTCCATTTACACTCATAGTATCCTCCCTTTCTGTGCTCATGCACGTATATTTTTATAGTGATATAATGGTTTATCTAATATATCGGCAGTAATTACTAATACTTTAGATAAAATTTGAAAAAATATAAAAAATATTTATTGTGCCTTGCTTTATCGGTAGAGGTCTGTTACAAAAGCAAAACAGCGAAATGGCAGCTTCATACATTTTGCCTTTGCCGCTTTAGCCTTGTCCAAATCATCAAAAACACCAAAAACAGATGGGCCGCTTCCGCTCATCAGAGAGCCCATGGCACCATTTTCTAACATACATTTCTTAATTTCCGCAATTTCCGGATGCGCCGGAATTGTCACCGTTTCCAGTACATTTCCCATATTATCACAGAGTTCTTTTAAATCCCGCTTTTTCATGGCGGCTATCATGCTGTCAATATCCGGATGGGGTGTGTTTTCATCCAGAACGAGATTTGTGTAGACAAATTTAGTGGACACATGAATGCCCGGCTTGGCAATCAGAATATAGCAGTCCGGTGTCTGGGGGATAGTGGAAAGCTTTTCGCCGATTCCCTCGGCCAGTGCGGTTCCTTTTAAAATACAGTAGGGAATATCGGCACCCAGACGTAATCCCCGTTTCATCAGTTGGCGTTTCCCCAGTCCCAAATCATAAAGCTGGTTCATGGCAAGCATACAGGAAGCGGCATCGGTGCTTCCTCCCGCCATACCTGCCGCCACGGGAATGCGTTTATCCAGCTGGATGTCTACACCACCTTCAATCTTAAACTCCTCCATGAGAAGCTTGGCACTCCGATGGACAAGGTTGTTCTCGTCCACAGGAAGAAAGCGAAGATTTGTCTTCAAATGAACGCCCGGTATTTTGGATTTTGTTAAGGTCAGGCGGTCAAAGAGCCGGATACTCTGCATAATCATTTTCACCTCGTGGTATCCGTCCTCCCGGCGGCGGATAACATCCAGCCCAATATTAATTTTGGCGGGGGCATTAATCCATGTTGAGTCCATAAGACCACCTTCCTTTCGCTTCTGTTTCGGTATAACAGTATACCCATACTTTCTTTGAAAATAGTTTATCACATTTTTGTATAAAATGGAAATACCCGGCAATGCTTTTGGTATAAAAATTTTTTTTTGGAGGGAACAAAAGTGAGTAAAAAACATAAATTAATGATAGCGGGAGCTGCTTTTGTCGTAGTGGTGACAGGCGTTCTTATGCATTTGTATGGAGAGGCAGTAAAGGGTCAGAAAAGGCAGAGGGCTATTGCGGATGAAATTATCCGCCTGCATGTGGTGGCAAACAGCGACAGTCCTAAGGACCAGGAGTTAAAATTACAGGTAAAGGAAACCATCGTTACCTACCTTCGGGGGGAGATGAAGGATGCACAGACGGTAGGAGAGGCAAGACAGGCAATCCGGGAAAATTTATCGGAAATTGAGGAAATTGCCAATGAAAAAATGGCAAAGGAGGGCTTTGATTATCGGGCAAAGGCATCCCTCGGTGTGTGCTACTTCCCGGTCAAACAGTACGGCGACATGACATTTCCTGCCGGAGATTATGAAGCCCTGCGGGTCAGTCTGGGAGAAGGAGAGGGAAAAAACTGGTGGTGTGTGATGTATCCGACACTGTGCTTTGTGGATTCCACCTATCAGGTTGTGCCGGACTCTTCTAAAGAGAAATTAAAAGAAACATTGACCTGGGAGGAATACGATTCTCTTCTGGATGGTGGAGAGGAAGTAAGCTATTCTTTCCGGTTTTTTGAGTGGCTACAAAATATAGCATAACAGCGCCGATTTCACTTGAATTTCCAACCTTTCCATGGTAAAGTAAACTTAGATAAATAGGAAAATTATATGTAAATTTGTGTTGGAGGCATCAGACCATGAAAAAACAGGTGGCAGTGATTTTTGGCGGACAGTCCTCGGAGCATGATGTATCTTGTGTTTCGGCAGCAAATGTAATAGAAGGATTTGATTTGAATCGATATGACATACATATGATTGGTATTACGAAGGAAGGCCACTGGCTATACGTAGACAGTCTTTCCAAGGTAAAGGACGGAAGCTGGAGAGAGGGGGATATGACTGCTGTGATTTCCCCGGACCAGAGATGGCAGGGAATTTGGAAAATGCAGGAAGGTGCCGTGGAACGAATTCCCATTGATGTGATATTTCCGGTGCTTCATGGTTTGTATGGTGAGGATGGTACGATCCAGGGGTTGTTTGAGATGTCCGGTATCCCCTATGTAGGTTGCGGCGTTTTGGCCTCTGCCGTCAGTATGGATAAAATTTCTACGAAACTTTTTGCCGACCGCATCGGGGTGCGTCAGGCGGCTTATGTGACAGATACGGCAGAGGATTTAAGTGAAATGGAGAGAACCGTACGGGAGGCAGAGGCAAAGCTTGGCTATCCGATGTTTGTTAAACCCTCGAATGCAGGATCCTCTCAGGGTGTCAGCAAGGCACGCGACAGGGAGGCATTAAAAAAAGCCATTGTCCTTGCCAAGGAGCATGACCATCGTGTTTTAATTGAGGAATGTATAACCGGCAGGGAGGTAGAATGTGCCGTACTTGGCGGCGGGGAGGTAAAGGCCTCCAAGGTGGGAGAAATTCTTGCGGCGGCGGAGTTTTACGACTTTGATGCCAAGTACAATAATGCCCAGTCCCAGACAGTAATAGATCCGGATTTACCGGCAGAGATAAAAAACAGGATAAGAGAAAATGCGGTGGCGATATTTAAGGCAGTAGGCGGATTTGGTCTTTCAAGAGTAGACTTTTTTGTGGAAAAGGATACAAATGAAATCGTTTTCAATGAAATCAATACGTTGCCGGGATTTACCGATATCAGTATGTACCCGATGTTGTGGGCGGCCATGGGACTTGATAAGCAGAAACTAATTGATTCTCTGATTGAGCTTGCCTATATAAGATAAAAAGGAGCAGAAGCCTTGAAACAGGAAGTAAAAGTAATTATCAGTGGAATGCAGGGAGAGAACGTAGGAAATGACCAGATTCAGGTAGTGTCGGTAGGTCAGATGTATGAAAAGGATAATTTTACCTGTGTTACTTATGATGAGGTAGTGGACGAAGAAGAAAACGGAGTGGTTCAGGTAGTAAAGAATCTGATTAAAATAAATGATGAGCAGGTAGAGGTGATAAAAAAGGGGCCGGTAAAGAGCCATATGGTTTTTGTGCCGGAGCAGACAACCTATACCTACTATTCCACCCCCATTGGAGAGTTGGAGGTGGGCGTTCATACAAGGAGCATTGACAGGAGCAAAAGGTCAAACGGGTTTGGGCTGAAGCTTCGGTATGATTTGGAGATGAACCAGTCATTTATTTCCAGTTGCAGTGTGAACATAGCCGTTGAGGTATAAAGGGGGTACGGCGTATGAAACTACATTTTACAAAAATGCACGGAACCGGTAATGATTATGTGTATGTCAATCTTTTTCGGGAGACGGTAAAGGAGCCGGAAAAGCTGGCAGTACAAATTAGCGACAGACATTTTGGGATTGGTTCGGACGGACTGATTCTCATAGCTCCGTCTGAGGTGGCTGACTGCCGGATGATTATGTATAATGCCGATGGCTCGGAGGGGGCCATGTGTGGAAATGGTATCCGGTGTGTGGCAAAATATGCCTACGAACATGATATTGTAAACAACACCCAGATGCGGATTGAGACAAAGAGTGGAATTAAGTTTTTGGATTTGACGGTAGAAGAGGGTATTGTTACATACGTTAAGGTGAACATGGGAGAGGCGGTGCTAAAGCCGTCAGAGATTCCGGTGAAAGCCGAGGGAGAGGATTTTATTTCCCGGACTATTTCCGTAAACGGAATAGATTATGAGGCAACCTGTGTGTCCATGGGAAATCCTCACTGCGTCATTTTTACCAAGGATATTGATAAGTTGGATTTGGAAAAATTGGGACCATGGTTTGAAAACCATGAACTCTTTCCGGACCGGATCAATACAGAGTTTGTGGAAATCATTGATGACCATACCATTAAGATGAGGGTGTGGGAGAGGGGTTCCGGTGAGACGATTTCCTGCGGTACGGGAACCTGTGCCTCTACGGTGGCAGCGGTGCTGAATGGTTATTGTAAGCGGGGGGAGGAAATTGAAGTACGAATTCGTGGCGGCAAGCTGTATGATACCTATCAGGAAAACGGAGAGGTATTGATGAAAGGACCGGCCACTACTGTATTTGATGGGGATATTATTGTGTAAAAACATATTTTCGGAATGGAGAAGTGTATGAGGTATATTAAAATGGATCAGGCGGAATCCGGCATGGTAGTCGGAAAATCCGTTTATAATGAGACAGGCAGGGTGCTTGTTAATTACCGGGTAACATTGACGGACAAGCTGATTTCCCGCATGAAAGAAAAAGGGCTTAATGGCTTATATATTGAGGACTCTCTGTCAGAGGATATTGAGATTGAAGAGCTCATAAGCGATGAACTGGAGATAAAGGCAGCTCAGGCCCTGAGGAAAATGGATGTTGATGCGGCTCTGGATGTGGCAAATGAGATTACCGATGAGCTGAGTATGGATGGTGAGATTAGTGTGAATCTGGTCAGTCTTCGGACAAATTCGGATTACACCTATAAACATTCCGTTAATGTGGCGATATTATCCGTTCTGACAGGCATGGGAATTGGTCTGAAAAAACCTGTATTAAAAGAATTGGCAGCCGCCGGTCTTTTGCATGATGTGGGAAAAATCAATATTCCGGTGGAAACACTGGAAAAGCCAGGAGCTTTGACCGAAGAAGAATACGAACTGATTAAAAGACATTCTGAGTTCGGCTATGATAAAATTAAAGATAATATTTCCATTAGTTCCAAAACGAAAATGGGCGTGTATATGCACCATGAGAACATTAACGGGACCGGCTATCCATTAGGCCTGCAGGGGGACCAGATTTATATGTTTGCTAAAATTATTCATATCGCGGATGTATATGATGCCATTACAAGTGAACGTGTTTATAAAAAGGCACAGCCCCCAAATGAAGCCATAGAATTCCTGATGAAAAATGCAGGAAATATGTTTCAGCCGGAATATGTCAAGGCATTCATTACTTATATACCGATTTATCCAAAGGGAAGAAATGTGATTTTGTCCGATGGACGAGTGGCGGTAGTGGTGGAAAACCGCCAGCACAATACACTGTATCCGGTAATCCGCTTGCTGGAGGACGGCACAACGATAGATTTATCGGAGCACGAGGATCCGAATCTGTATATTACAGGCTTTGAACCGTTAAAATAAGGAAAAGCAAAAAATTCCCCCGTTAAGTCTGGCGTAAGCGTTAGACTTAGCGGGGAATCGTTTTTTAATTTCCGGTTTTTTGCAATGCTTTTAGCTTGGTTCTCTGCCACCAGCCCAGCTTTTCCTGTGGGCTTTCCAGAGCGTTACGTCCCTTTACGTCCATAATGTAAATACCACTGATGACAACCTTTAATTCCTTTTTTACCGGGAGCAATGGAAAGATTTTCTCATCACACATCAGTGACATTATTTTAGGACCAATCTTTGCTTTTACAATCGGTACTTTTGAACCGCGAAGATATTTGGGAGTGTTATCCAAAACAATTTTAGGTAGTCCGGCATCCTTTAATTTCATTCGCTTTTTATCAATAACCAGAATGGAAGCTGTCTGGGCAGAAGCCTGCATCTGTGCCTGAGATTCGTCCTGTTTTTTCTGCATTTTTTTTCCGACAAAATACAGGATAACCATGGCAATGAGTAATACCAGCACAATAATGCCAAGTACAATCAACACGGTACTCATAGTATAATCCTCCTTCCTTCATTCACAAAGTATATTCTATCATTAATTGTGGGAAAAATAAATACTTATTTTGTTCCGGCTTTATACATTTCTGAAATAATACTCCGGATATATCTGCCAAGATGCTTTTTATCATCCGGATCTAACCGATCCGGGTAAACTGGTTCGCCGTATTCAATGGATATGCTTCCCTTATGGATCCAGGGAAGACGGTTCTCAAATATATTTTCTGTATCGCGAATGCAGACGGGAATAATAGGACATTTTCCTTTGGTAGCAATTTTCATGCTTCCCTCTTTAAAGTCTAACAGAGTGTCGGTAGCATTTCTTGTGCCCTCCGGTGCAATATAAATGGAATAGCCTTCCTTTACAAGTCCGATGGCTGCAAGGATGGTGTTCAGGTTCTGCTTTACATCTCCACGATCCATAAACAGACAGTTCAGAAAATACATCCATTGTGCCACGCAGGGCATTCGCTTAATTTCCATTTTCGATACAAAGGCGGTCTGGTTCGGCACGGTGGAATAGGCAAGAATGATGTCATAAAAGCTCCGATGGTTAGCAGCGTACATAACCGGGGTATCGGTGGGGATACGCTCGACACCAATAATCGTTTTTTTACAGCCGGAAATAAACAAGACAAAAGTGAAGACCCATCGCACAATGGTCTGGGCAATTTTTGCTGCAGCTTTTTCGTTTATTTTCCGTATGATGAATTCCACCAGATAAAGAGGAATACTCAAAATAGAAATAATTATGTATAAAATTAAAATGATGATTGTTCTCATAATCGTCCTCTTTCCTGCCTAATTATTTTTTCGTCGGAGCCGGTGTCCCGGAGGATTTTTTGGTTGGCTTTGGTGTGGCATATTTTACCTCGTCCGGTTCTTCAACGTCTACACCGGTATCCTCCTCCGGTTTATTACAGCTGACTCCGTAATATTCTTCCAGAGTAAGTTTATTCTTATACAGATAGGTGGCAACGGTAATCCCTACATACCGGATATGCCACGGCTCATAATGATAACCGGTCACCTTAGATTTTCCATAAGGATACCGGACAATATACCCATATTTATGGGCATTTTTTGCCAGCCAGCGTCCTTCCTTCGTATCGCCGAAACTCTGGTCTAAGCGGCAGTCCACACTGCGGGCGGAAACGTCAATGGCCAGCCCGGACTGGTGCTCACTGCTTCCGGGAGTGGCGGACACAGCATCCGTGGCAGAAACTCCCCGTGTCGCTACATTGCCATCATAAATCTGCTTCTGCCTTTGATAAGAACGGTAACCGGAAACCCCGTAAAGGATAACCCCTTTTTTCCTCCCGGCGTTAAACAGTTTTTCCAGTGCATCGGCAGCAATTTTCCTCATTTTCCTCTTGTCTCCCTGAAAGCTGAAACTGAAAAGAATATTTGGTTCTGTCAAATCCGATGGTGTATAAGCTGCAGGAAGAAGATAATTGCGGTTTACCAGTGCGGTAATGCTGTTTGGAATGGTATCTAACGGTACTGTATCCGAATTATCAAGAATCGTACTGATGTCCTCCGGCAGCAGGGCACTTCCCGATACGGCGCTGGTAGAGACCGAGGCGGCAGCAGGGGAGTCCGCTGTGTGTATATCAGAAGACACAGAGACGGTTGGTTCATTTTGGAAAAACCAATATCCAGCAATTCCCAGCACAAGTGCCACTAAAAATAAAATCATTGTTTTTTTCATGTGTATATAATCCCTCTATTCTGGTACAATGCTATCAAAAGTAATCAGTCATCTATGAAAGCATTATACCCTTAAAAAGGGGAAAAATCAATGTATTTCAAACAGAGAGTGGTCAAATTTTTTCAAGGCAAATAAAAGTATCATTCCCAATACACAGCAGGATATGATTTCCCCGGCACCCACCGTAAGCATCATATATGGGATAGGGATGGAGACGCCATAGGCAAAACGTAGCACCCAGGGAACGATAATGGTATTTGCCAACATGGGAGGAAGGGAAACAAGCCATGGAAAACGGCGCAGGGCATAGGAGCCAAGGGCGCCAATAAGAGTGGCAAGGCTGCCAAAGATAATGTCTGGCAGAACAGAGCCGGTAAGCAGATTGCTTAACAGACAGCCTATCGTCAATCCCGGAATGGCAGCGGGAGTAAAAAAAGGAAGAATTGTCAGCGCTTCGGAAAAGCGGACCTGAACATCTCCGCTTGCCAGTCCGAAGGCATTGGAAATAAGAGTTAGCACGACATAAAGAGCAGCGATAACAGCTGCCTGACAAATAAAGAATATTTTTTTATTCATAATAGAGTCTCCTTAGTTTTTTTTAGCGAGTGGATGGTTTCGAACACTCGAATTCATTAATTTGCCTGTTCGTAGGCTTCACGAACGGCGTGTGCCAGCTGGTCGGCACAGGAGGTGGTTTTAAATCCGCACTGGATGCCGGAACATTTTTTTTCAATTTCCTCCACCGTCAATCCGTCTACCAAAACCGGAATGGCCTGTAAATTACCGTCGCAGCCGCCGTAAAATTTTACATTGGTAACAACGTCTCCGTTGATTTCCAAATCGATCTGGCGAGAACAGGTTCCTTGTGTTTTGTAGGAATACTTCATAATATCCTCCTTTCTTTTTTTCGATAGTATATTGTACCGAAAAAACGCTTGTTTGTCAAAAGAAAAACGTATATAATAAAAGCATGGATGAGAAAATAAAAATTCCGGAACAGGTAGCATTTATTCTGACAACATTAGAACAACATGGTTATGAGGGTTATGCCGTGGGGGGCTGTGTTCGTGATACGATATTGGGGCGTGAACCGGGCGACTGGGATATTACGACCTCTGCGCAGCCGGAACAGGTAAAAGCCCTGTTTCGCCGTACCGTGGATACGGGAATCTTACACGGTACCGTTACGGTTCTTTTAGGGGAGAAGGGCTATGAGGTCACGACCTATCGGCTGGATGGCGAGTATGAGGACCACAGACACCCAAACAAAGTAGAATTTACGCCGGATTTGACAGAGGATTTAAGAAGAAGGGATTTTACCATCAATGCCATGGCATATAATCCGAAGTCCGGGATGGTAGATAAATTTGACGGAACCGGGGATATTCGCAGGGAATGTATCCGATGCGTGGGAGAGGCAAAGGAACGGTTTGAAGAGGATGCTCTCAGAATGCTTAGGGGAATCCGTTTTGCCGGACAGCTTCTCTTTACGATAGAACCCCGTACGCTGGCGGCGATGGAGGAAAAGGCATCATTGCTTGTCAATGTCAGTGCGGAGCGGATTCGGACAGAGCTGACAAAGCTGCTTCTTTCAGAAGGTGCCGATCGGCTTCTTTTGGCGGTAAAGACAGGGCTGAGCCGGTATTTTCTACCGGAGCTGGATGCCATGCTTGCCACCAGGCAGAACAATCCGCACCACAGTTTTGATGTGGGAAATCATTCCATACAGGCGATTTTGCACATAAACAAATTGTGGAGGGAAAACCGGGAGTTGGGAGAAAAGGCCCACATTGCCTTAGTATACAGTGCTCTGTTGCATGATGTGGCGAAACCGGAATGTTTGACAACGGACGAAAAGGGAATGGATCACTTTTACCATCACAACGAAATGGGAGCAGAGAAGGCAAAAAAAATACTGCGCCGGTTAAAGTTTGATAATGAGACGATATCCATGGTGGGGCGGCTGATTTATTTCCACGACAGAAGGCATGAAAATTGTCTGGTAAATGGAATATATTCGGAAAAGGGTAAAAAGGCGATGCGCCGTCTGATAAACCAGATTGGAGCGGATGCCATGCCGCTGTTATTTTTATTACAGCGGGCGGATTTGTTGGCACAGAGTGACTATAAACGAGAGGAAAAACTGGCGAAGCTCGCTGCCGGAGAGCGGTGCTACAAAGAGATTATGGCAGCAGGCGAGGCGGTTACCATAAAGGATTTGGCAGTGGGAGGTAAGCAGATTATTGAATTGGGAGTAAAACCGGGACCGGAGATAGGAAGGGTGTTAAAGGAACTGTTAGAAGCGGTGTTAGAAGCACCAGAGAAAAATACAGAAGAATTTCTGTTGAAAATGGCAAGTGAGATAATAAAGCGGTAGGTTCGAAAGGAGAAGGCCATGTTTTCAAATCACAGAAAAACCATTGGAGTATTTGTGGAAAGCGCAATCAACGAGTTTTCTAATAAGCTGTGTCAGGGAGTCATTTCTGAGGCGGAGAAAAAAGGGTATAATGTTGCCATTTTTACCCCTTACGGAAATTATGGAGAAAATGAGCGTTACTTTAAAGGGGATAACCAGCTATATCATTTGCCACCCTACGAAGATTTTGACGGCGTTATTGTAGCGTTGGACACGATGCAGAAGCAAGAGAGCCGGCAGATAGTTTTGGAACATATAAAAAACCGATGCCACTGTCCGGTAATCAGCGTGAGGGAACTGGTGGAGAATGCCAATAATTTTTTTGTGGATAACTCTACCTGTATGGAAGGAATTATCCGACATTTTGTGGAAGAACATGGCTTTACCAGATTGTGTTTTATGTCGGGGCCTGAGAGCCACTGGGATGCGGTGGAGCGGATGGAATGCTTTAAAAGGGTAATGGCGGAGTATCAGCTCCCGGTGGGAGAGCATCAGCTGTTTTATGGTGACTACTGGAAGAACAAAGGGGGGGAGGCCTGTGACTGGTTTTTAGAAGGACAGCAGATGCCACAGGCAATTATCTGCGCCAATGATTATATGGCGACTGCCGTGGCAAGTGAGCTCATTCGGCGGGGAATCCGGATTCCTGAAGAAATCTGTGTCAGCGGATATGACGGTATGGAGGATGCCCTGAAGTTTACCCCGTCTATTACAACCATGAGTGTTCCCTTTTATGAAATGGGTAGAAAAGCCGTTGCTGTTATTGAGGAAAAGCAGGAAACACCGGAACAGGTTCAGGATTACTATTTTGATATCCGGCTTATGGCAGGGGAATCCTGCGGCTGCATGAAGGAAAATGGGACGGAAATAGTTAAAATGCGACGTGACTGGCACGAGGAGGCAAAGGTAGACCAGAACCGCCAGATGCAGTTTCACTTTTTGACGATTCATCTGTCAGCGAGCCATACAATCAGTGAAATGTCTGAACATATACAGAATTTTATTTTAAATATCGAGGGGATTAAGGATTATTGCGTCTGCTTCTGCGAGGATTTAAAAAACAGAGAAGATTTTTCCGATTACTCAGATACCATGGAAATGCGCATTGGAATGCGAAATGGTGTCAGTATGGGTCATATCAATATACCGTTTGACAAAAAGGAACTGCTTCCGTCGGAAATAACAGACGAAGGTCCACAAATCTGGTACTTTACTCCGCTTCATTTTCAGGATAAAACCTTTGGGTATGAGGCCACCAGCTTTATGACACCGGAAATCACCGGAAATCTGTATTTGTATTGGAATATTATTATCGGCAAAAAAATACAGGACACTCTGATTTATCATCAGATGCAAAATTTGATTGTGGAACTGGAAAATTTATATGACAGGGATTCTCTTA
Source organism: Lachnospiraceae bacterium (assembly GCA_022510615.1). Lineage (GTDB taxonomy): Bacteria > Bacillota > Clostridia > Lachnospirales > Lachnospiraceae > Eubacterium_F. Next base: position 32,495 of record JAFLTC010000002.1, read on the forward strand.
CCGGTATGTATAATCGGCGTGGGTTGGAAGACCGGGGAGGTAAGCTCTTTGAGGAAGCGAGAGAGGAGAAAAAACCGTTGTTCCTTTCCATTATCGATTTGGATGGCATGAAGCAAATTAATGACAATCACGGTCATGTGGAGGGAGACTATGCCCTGAAGATGATACAAAAGGCGATTTCTACCTCCTGTCGGGAGGAAAGTATTCAGGCCCGGTCTGGCGGAGATGAGTTTGTCGTAATTGGCAAGGACATTGATGAATCCGAGGGAGCGGCGTGGATGGAGGGAATCGATGCCTTTCTGACGACCTTTAATCAAAGCGGTAAGAAGAAATATGATATTCATGCCAGCTACGGTTATGTATGCCGAATACCGGGGGAAAAGGATTCCATGGAAACCTACATAAAGGAAAGCGACGAGATTATGTACAAAAATAAAATAGAAAATAAGAAAAGAAGAAATGAGCCGCTGCGATAGCGGCTCATACTAGTATCACCTATAAAAGATCCCGGTAGTCTGGAAACGGCTGGATGCTACGTTTCAAAATTCCGTTGATACCGGCAATAAGAGTTCCATAATTGACAATCGGAACCTGCTGATCCCTTGCTTGGGCAATGCGGAAGGCCATTTCCTTCTGGCTCAATGTGCAGCCACCGCAGTGAACGACCATGGTGTATTTTGTCAAATCCTCTGGGAATCCGCCTCCGCTGCTTGTCTCAAAATTCAGATTTTTTCCGGTATACTCCCGAATCCAGCGGGGAAGCTTTACCGTTCCGATATCATCGCACTGGCGGTGGTGGGTACAGCCCTCTGCCATTAAGAGAGTATCTCCATCTTCCAGGGTTTCCAGTGTTTTTACTCCCCGAATCTGTTCCGCCAAATCGCCTTTGTAACGAGAAAATAAAATGGAAAAGGAAGTCAGGTAAATTTCTTCCGGCGTATTTTTCGATACAGAGGCAAATGCCTGGGAATCGGTTATGACAAGCTTTGGCTTTTTTCCCATTTCCGCCAGAGTAGAAGGCAGCTCGGTATCCCGACAGACCATGGCACTGGCCCCGGACTCTAAAACGTCCCGGATTACCTGCTGCTGGGGCAGAATCAGTCGTCCTTTCGGTGCTGCCGAGTCAATCGGTATGACCAGTATAACAAAATCTCCCGGCGATAAAAGATCGCCGACAATCTTTCCGGTCTGGTTTTCTGCCGGTATTTTCCCGGCAATCAATTCCTTTAATTCATGGATATGATATCCGGTAAGAGAGCTGACGCAGATATCTCCCATATCGGAAATTTCTTTTTCTTTTTCCTTCCATTCATCCTGCTTGTTCAGTACGACAATATAAGGAATTTCTTTTTTCTTAACCAAATCTAAAATTGACTCTTCAAAGGAAAAATCACTGGCGGCGTGGGAGCCGTCGGCAACAATCAGGGCAATATCGGTTTTGTTCAGTACACTCTTTGCCTTCTTAATCCGTTCCTCGCCAAGAATGCCGTCATCGTCCAGACCGGGCGTATCAATCAGCATAACCGGACCGAGAGGAAGAATCTCCATGGCCTTATAGACCGGGTCTGTGGTGGTGCCCTTTACCTCTGATACAATCGCCAGTTCCTGTCCGGTAATGGCATTGATAAGGCTGGATTTGCCGGCATTTCTCCGCCCGAACAGGGAAATATGAATCCGTTCGCCCTTTGGTGTGCTGTTCATTGACATAAAAGCTCACTTCCTTTTTGCTGGGTATATCTTTTTCCGTTACTGGTAGTTACTTCACTAAAGTAATGCCTCCGATAACCGGCAGCGTTTTTGCTTCACCGGAGCAAGCGTTGACAATGCCGATAATAAAGTATACAAGAGAGATAATTCCCACGGCGGTATTAACAGTTATACGAATATAAGTGTTCAGTACCCCGAAGGATAAAATTGTAGCCGCAAAAATGGCAATCCTGCCGATTGCCTGTAATGCAATATTAAAAATAAAAAGCAGCAGGCCCTGGTTGGCATGAAATTTTGCATATTGTGAATCCTTGGCGGCAAACAGAGGAATCAAAAATAAAATGCCAAAATAAGCAAGTACTCCATATACTTTATTGCCCTTTACATCTTCTGTGTTAAATACAATATTTTCCTGTTCCATGAGAAACTCCTTTCATTTTGTAAAATTCTGTACTTAAATGTTATAATAATTTTTTAAAATTTGCAAGGGAAACTACTTGTGGTCGAAAGAAATTTGTGTTATGATTATATCAAATAATATGGTAATGTAGCGAAGGAGGGGGACGATGGAGCAGTTTTTGACGGATGATGATTTGTTCGGCTTGCTGGAGGAGTTAGACCAGGAAGAGGCAGAGATGCAGATTATGGAAGTAGAAATGGAGGCTTCTAATCGCAGGTTCGAGGAAATTATTCAGAAGCACAAGATGGAATAAGGACATCCGCACAGGCAGATGTTCTTATTTTTTTGTACATGGTGGGAAAAAAGTGTGCAAATGGAGGGAAGTATGAGCCGGCTGTTTTATAATGCGCCAGCGAATGGGAACTGGGACAAAGCGCTGCCTATTGGGAACGGAAAGCTGGGAGCGATGATTTTCGGGGAGGCAGCTACAGAGCATTATCAGTTGAATGAGGATTCCCTCTGGTACGGAGGGGAAATGGACAGGGTAAACCCGGATGCCAGGAAAAATCTTGAACGGATAAGGGAACTTATTTTTAAGGGGAAGATACCTGAGGCGGAGCGGCTGTTAAAGTATGCCTTTACCGGGACACCCCAAAGTGAGCGCTCCTACCAGACGTTAGGGGATATGTATCTGGACTTGATGGATACCGTGACAGAACCCGTGGAATATGAGAGAGAGCTGGATTTGGAAACGGCAATCCACCGGGTAAAAGTAAAGGATAAAAAAAGCGGGATTACCTATGCCCGGGAAACCCTTGCCGCGAAAGAGGAGAATGTCATTGTAATCCGTCTTAGTGCGGACCGTCCGGGGAGCATTTCGGCAGGAGCCATGATTAGCAGACAGTGTTTTTATAACAGGGCATGGCATGATACCGATACCGCATATTTCTCCGGAAATACCGGAGGGAGCGGTGTGGAGTTTTGTGCCGGCATAAAAATGGTGGCAGAGGGTGCCGGGGTGGAGGCACTGGGAGAGCATGTGATTACAAGACAGGCAGATGCCGTTACCATCTTTATTACAGCGGCCACTACCTTTCGGGAGAAAGAAATTGAAGAAGCGGTGAAACGGTGTCTTTGTCAGGCGTCACAGTACACCTATGAAGAAATAAAAAGGCGTCATATAGAAGAATACCAGCATTACTTTCATGCCTGCCGCCTAAAGTTAGAGTATGATACAGAGAAGGAAACAGTACCGACCGATGAACGCCTGAAGGCGGAAAAAATCGATAACGGTCTGATTAATACTTATTTTGATTATGGAAGATATCTGCTGATTTCCTGTAGTCGTCCGGGTTCTCTGCCGGCAAATTTACAGGGAATATGGAATGACAGTCTAAATCCGCCATGGGGATCGAAGTACACCATTAATATCAATACCCAGATGAATTACTGGCCGGCGGAAAGTCTTGGTCTGTCAGAATGCCAGAGGCCTCTTTTTGATTTAATCAAGAGAATGGCGGAAAAAGGGAAAAGAACCGCAGAGGAAATGTACGGATGCCGGGGCTTTGTGGCACACCACAATACCGACATCTGGGCAGATACGGCACCGCAGGATATGTATATCCCGGCAACCTACTGGGTCATGGGCGGTGCATGGCTTTGCACCCACATCTGGGAGCATTATGAATATACAAAGAACAAAAGCTTTTTAAGGGAGATGTATCCGGTATTAAGAGATGCCGTTTTGTTCTTTGTAGATTTTTTAGTGGAGCATCAGGGATATTATGTCACCTGTCCGTCGGTTTCACCGGAAAACACTTATATTCTGCCGGATGGGACAAGGGGCTGTAACAGCTTTGGCGTGACAATGGATAATGAAATTTTGCGGGATTTATTTTGTCAGTTTTTACAGGCAGCAGAACTTTTACAGGAGAAAGATACGGACTTTCTTAGCGAGGTTCGTGACCGTCTGGAGCAGCTGCCGCCAATGCGGATTGGTTCCAAGGGCCAGCTTTTAGAGTGGATTGAGGAATATGGGGAGGCAGAACCGGGGCACCGGCACATTTCCCACCTCTATGGTTTATATCCGTCAACACAGATTATGGTGGATAAGACGCCGGAGCTTGCGAAAGCCGCCAGGGTTACTCTTGCCCTTCGGCTGGAAAACGGAGGGGGACATACCGGCTGGAGCCGGGCGTGGATGATTAATTTGTACGCCAGACTCTGGGAGGAAGAAAATGCGTATCAGAATCTGATTGCCCTGTTAAAAAAATCAACATTGCCAAATTTGTTAGATACCCATCCGCCATTTCAGATTGATGGAAACTTCGGTGCTACGGCGGCGATAGGAGAAATGCTGTTACAGTCAAATGGCGGGCGTACCGTTATTCTGCCGGCACTTCCGAAAGCCTGGGATAAAGGGGAAATTCGGGGAATCCGGGGACGGGGCGGAGTTCAATATGATTTTTCATGGGAAAAGGGAAAGGTGACGGAACTGACCGCCACGGCGTTGTGTGAGGTGGAAAAGCTGAAACTGATAATAAATGAAAGAGAAACAGAACTATCTCTGAAACAGGGAGAGAGTTATCATTATGAAAAGAAGCTACGGTACTAAACAGATTTGGTGATCTAGCGTCTTTTCAAAATAAAAAAATCCACTAATCAGCGAGAGCTTTTGATGCGAAGCATTATTTCCGCTCGAGTCGATTAGTGGATTTTCTTGATTATTTAAAACTATCGAAAACGATAGCCGAGTTTACATAAAACCTATTTTTTAATTTATTTTTGGATAAAATTTGTTTTCAATCAATTACTTGTTGTCAATCCAATATGCCCATATGGAAATGGCAAGGACAACGACAACTCCAATTGCAATTTTTACAATCATGGACAAACTCCTTTCCTAATATTTTAGGAAAGGAAATTCCTTTCTCGCCGTCCTGATTGTGAATATAGCGAATGATTTTACTGATTCCGCTGTTTTCTGTTTCCAAATAACGGGTAAGGACCGTTTTTAGCATTAAGGAAAAAGAATTATGGTTTGTTGTTAAAACAGATACATAAGGGAAATAGAAAAGTTGTCTTCCCCTGTTCCGAAGGGATGCCTGTAATACCGTTCTTGTTCTGTCGGCACCAATGATTTCACTGTTACACATGTCCCGGTAAAGCCGGGAGGATGCAGGCTGGCAAGCACTCTGGGAAAGAGGAATTCCGTTTTCGGCATGCAAAAATATGACAGCAGATGTCTTTACGGAATGAATACCGGAAAGAATCAAAGCTGCCAGAAGAACCCACATAATATATTTTTTCTGTGTGTTCCGGTGTCGCATACAGGAACCTCCTTGTTTAAAAAGGTTCTTAGCATAAAGCTTAGAACCCCTTCCTGAGCCAGTCCTAATAAAAGAATAACACGCTCCACAATTTTTGTAAACGGCTATTCCCGAATTGGAAAAAAACGGGCTGTATACCAAACCGGTACACAGCCTGTTAATTTTAACCTATTATAATATCTATAATCCGTACAGTTACTATTATACCTGAGGTCCTGCAGAAACTAATGCCTTTCCTGCATCATTTCCTTCATATTTTGCAAAGTTCTTATTGAATCTCTGTGCTAAATCTTTTGCCTTTGTCTCCCACTCGGAAGCATCTGCATAGGTATCACGAGGGTCAAGAATGTTTGTATCAACACCCACAAGCTCTGTTGGAACCTCAAAATTGAAGTAAGGTATTGTCTTAGTCGGTGAATTGAGAATGTCACCGTTCAGGATTGCATCAATAATACCACGGGTATCGCGAATGGAAATACGCTTTCCGCTACCATTCCATCCTGTATTTACCAGGTAAGCCTTAGCACCGCTCTGCTGCATTTTCTTAACGAGCTCCTCAGCATATTTTGTAGGAGGAAGCTCCAAAAATGCCTGTCCGAAGCAAGCGGAGAAAGTAGGAGTAGGCTCCGTAATACCACGCTCTGTACCTGCAAGTTTAGCCGTAAATCCTGAGAGGAAATAATACTGTGTCTGCTCAGGAGTCAGGATAGATACAGGAGGAAGTACGCCGAAGGCATCTGCTGACAAAAAGATTACGTTCTTAGCTGCCGGTGCAGAAGAAACAGGGCGAACAATTTTCTCAATGTGGTTAATCGGATAAGATACACGTGTATTCTCTGTCACACTCTTATCATCAAAATCAATCTTACCATTCGCATCTAATGTTACATTCTCAAGAAGTGCGTCACGCTTGATTGCGTTGTAGATATCCGGCTCGGATTCTTTGTCAAGGTTGATAACTTTAGCATAGCAGCCGCCCTCAAAGTTAAACACACCGTTATCATCCCAGCCATGTTCGTCATCACCGATCAGGAGACGCTTAGGATCTGTAGACAGGGTTGTCTTACCTGTACCGGAGAGACCGAAGAAGATAGCCGTATTCTCACCGTTCATATCTGTATTTGCAGAGCAATGCATGGAAGCAATACCCTTCAATGGCAGATAATAGTTCATCATTGAGAACATACCCTTCTTCATTTCACCGCCGTACCATGTATTAATGATAACCTGCTCACGGCTTGTGATATTGAATGCGATAGCTGTTTCAGAGTTAAGACCAAGCTCTTTATAGTTGTCAACTTTTGCTTTTGAAGCATTGTAAACGATGAAATCAGGCTCGAAGTCTTTCAGTTCATCTTCTGTAGGCTGAATGAACATGTTTTTAACAAAATGAGCCTGCCATGCAACCTCAACGATAAAACGGATTGACATTCTTGTATCTTTGTTTGCACCGCAGAAAGCATCTACTACAAAAAGTCTCTTGTCAGAAAGCTCTTTGATCGCAATATCCTTTAATGTACTCCATGCTTCCTCTGAAACCGGGTGGTTATCATTTTTGTACTCGTCAGAAGTCCACCAAACGGTATCCTTGGAATTCTCGTCCATTACTATGTACTTGTCCTGTGGAGAACGACCGGTATAGATACCTGTCATTACGTTAACTGCACCAAGTTCACTCTCCTGTCCTTTTTCAAAGCCCTCTAAATTCGACTTTGTCTCTTCTTCAAATAACAAGTCATAAGAAGGGTTGTAAACGATTTCTTTGGTTCCGGTAATACCATATTTGCTTAAATCAATCTGTGCCACTTTACAATCTACCTCTTTTCTTTAATATTTTTTGAGTTTGGGTAAATAAAGGAAAATACCAAAACTCCCACATCATTATACATGATGAAGTAGTAAAAATCAATAAAATCCTGTAAATTTCTAAATCAACGGAATTTATTAATAGTAGCTACTAAAACCGCTACCAAAGGAAGACGAGAAGCCGCCAAATAATAAATCCGCCATATTGAAGTTGCAATAGACAAAAAACATAATGATAAATACAATAAATATAATTACTGCAGTTAAACCAACAATTAAAAATGCTTTGTTAGCAGAAATAGCAAAGCTTTTCTGTATTGTCATGAAAATAAGAAGCAAAGCAAAAAATTCGCCTGCAGTAAAAAAGATAATACCCAAAACCACATTAAGCATGGTAAGCAAAATGGCAATTACTGTCAGTGGAGCAGTAAAGAAACAGCGGGTACCTATAACAGCCAGTGCAGATTTAGGAGTCGACTGCCCCTTTACGGCTTTGCCAAGACCTAAATATAATCCAAACATTGCTGCCGAGAGAAGCAGGGAGCAGATAAAGGTAAAGAAAAAGACAACGGCAAGGTCGCCGGCACGAAATGACAGGATCGCCAGACTGATACCGGTAGTGGCCAGTGCAAACAGGCCGGATAAAACAGCCTGGGCGGCAATTAAAATAATAGCTGTCAGCCAGTTCTCCTCTTTTCCCAGAGTGTTAGCGGTCTCTTCCGGATTTTTAAAGATTGTCTTTATGGCGGTCAGGAGATTCTGAAAGCCCGATTTTAACTCTGTGGCACTCTGACTAGGTGCCACTGGCTGTGGTTGAGGCTGTGAAGCTGCTTCCGGAGTTTCCGGAGCCGGTTGTGTCTCTGTTGTTTGTGTGCAGTTACATACCTCGCCTTCCTCCAGCGGACGGCCGCAATTTGTACAAAAGTTTCCCATAGGGTTTCCTCCATTCTGCTGTTACCGAAACAGCATTTGATTAATATTTTATATAGTATATACAGGTATCCAGTGCTGTGGTGTCAAAAATAGACCAGACTCCGTCTTTATAATGGAAGATCGTGGTAAACAGAGAACTTCCGGAGGTAGATTTGCTCTGCCCCGGTGCAGTCCCGGAAGCGCTGTCCGTAGACGATGCCCCCTTGACAACAACACTATCTGCCGTATAGTCCATATCAGCAGTTACTTTAATCGCATAGCATCCATCTTCGGCATAGGTAACGGCGGTATTTGCGTCAAAGCTGGTAAAGGATACCTTTGTCAGATGGGTAGCAGATTTGATATGGTTGGTCACTATGGCGTTATATGCCTGCGCCAATCGGTCCTTTTCCGAATTTTCAAAGGTATATTTCTGGGTAATTTTATCAAAGGGTTTTTCCGAAAGGGCAGTTTCATAAATGGATTTAACCAGTTTTTCTGCTTCCCTCAGCCGTTCCTTTTTGGACTCTTCGGTAATGGAAAGCAGACTTGGCGTCACAGTGTAAATGTTTTGATTTTCGTAGTTTCCGTTTTTTAAATAAAAGGAGGTAGTATAGTCATTGAAGCCCTCCATAGAAACTTTAATGGTGTGGGTTCCGGGAAACATATCTCCCAGTGGGTAAAGTAAAAGATTGCCACTCTTTTCTTCCGGAGTCCGGGCAGAATCAGGTGTCAGCTCTTTACTGTCCATGTAGACGGTAGCCCCTGCCGGCACGCCAAGGCTACAATCCTTCGCTACAAAATCCGTCGTGTCAATTTCCCAGTTATCAAACAAAAAATAAAGTTTATTCGGGGATTTTTTCAAGGTAAGTGTCTGATTGAAGGTACCACCACGGCTATTATTGCCGTACTCAATGCTGTATTGTATCAGGTCCGGATTGGTGGATTCATATTGCACCAGACTATAGGAAGTAAGGGTGCTGTATTTGTGAAGCTCTTCCAGAGAAGTTTTTAAGGTTTCAGGAGTACTAAAGGCACTTTCCGTAAAACCTAACTGATTGAAAAGCGCCGAGGTGTCCTTTGACATAAAGGTTTCCACATATTGTCTGACAATGCGGTTCGGGTTCGTCTGCCGATGCATATAGAAATAAAAAACCATAAAGGCAATCCCGGATAAAATAAACAGAAAGAAAAGCCACTTTATAGAAAGAGGCATCTTACGTTTTTTCTTCGATTTCCCGTTAGCCGCATTTTTGGACATGCTTCTACCAAATCCTTTCTCCTGTCTGATGTCGCAGAGTATTATCATAAACAGTATGATATGACTATTGAAAGTATAGCAATAAAAAAGGTTATTTGCAACCGTTTTGTGCGTACCAGTCCGAAATATAATGCTTCAATATATCGAAGGAAGTAGGTCCCATATCTAACAGGTAGGTATGGAAAATTTTTTCTGTAAAGCCGGTATTTAACATTTCCTTCATAGTACTTTTTAGTCGGTCAATTTCTAGATATCCCACCGTATATTTTAGATAGGAGGCCGGCTCATCTACAATGGCAGAATAAATGGAAGCTGCTGTTTTCTGGCTGTAGGAACCGTATTGGTTCAGGAAATTTTTTATTTTATCCTCATCCCAGTTTTCATAGTGTACACCAATATCACAAAGTCCATACAGACAGAGGGAGGCAACCATATTATTTCGTAGGATGCCGACCTCTCCCTTGGAAATGCCGGTATATTTATAGGAATAGATTTCTGCGTAGGTTGCCCATCCCTCCGTATATCCGCCATAATCCAGAGCATAGCGGAGCATAGGAAGATTTTTGCCATGCATATAACAGGTCTGGTACAGATGTCCCGGATAACCCTCGTGTGCCAGCGTATTAAAGAGTGTTGTGCGGTCGTATTTGTCAGAGCCGTTAATATAAATGACATTGGCAGTGCTGTCATCTACCGGAGGAGTAAGATAGAAGGCCGGGCTTAAATAGTCTTCCAAAGACTCATCCACATATTTTACCTCGTAGCTTGTGTCCCCACAAACCGGAAAATCCTCCGCAATCTGTTTTTGCAGGTAGGATAAAATGACATCCGGCGAGGAATACCGGACCACATAACTTTGGCAGGTGGAAAATAGAGACGGATTTTTGGCGGCATATTGAAGCAGTGTGGTTTGCGCTCTGCGAAGACGTTCTGTCATCAGAGCCTGAAGCTCCGACAGAGAAAGGGAAGAACCGGTAGTACGGCGGACCAGATGTTGATAATATTCCTTTCCATTCGGGTACTGGGAAAGGGAACCTTCCTCCCCGGCAAGGGACAATAACCGGGTAAGTCCTGCGCACAGGCTCTGGTAGGCCGGCTGGATATAGGTCTTTACATAGGTTTTATTTTGAATAATGGCCTCCTTTTTTTCCGTTTGTGACAAAAAGGAACAACCTGTAATTTTTTTTTGAAACGTATTGAGTAGGACATTAGTGCCGGAATCCGACAAAAATTGATTACACTGGGCAAGGATATTGCGGAGGGTAGAGCGGCAGGGAAGTGTCCCTAAGGAGCTCTTTTTTTCTTCTACGGAAAGCAGGGAGTCAAAATAATCCGGAACAGTTTTTAAAAGGGAAAAATATTGTGTCAGGTCATTTTTATCTTCCATGCGAAATTCCGCCAGCAAAACAGGAAGTTGCGCCTGAATTCCGGTAGTCGGACCAAAGCTTTCGGAAAAAGCAATGTAGTTTTGTTTCTGTATATCTAATTCCAGTGTCTCCTCCAGGGTATCATAGAGAACCTGCTGGTCAAAGGACAGGGAGTTTTTATCAAATTGGTGCAGGGTGGCCAGAAGATTTTCTAAAGACAGGGCTTCTTTTTTCAAATCTTCATAAGAAAAAGAAGAAAATCCGTCCGGCAGGTCAGTAATTCCAAAGTTTTCCGGTTTGGCAAGGGTATAGCCGAGGGTCAGGGAGTCCGAGCTGGACTGTGAGCGAAATAACTCATCGGTAAATTCAGTAAAAGAACTGCTTGAGGGGTCTGGTTCGGAAGTAACGGTTCCACAGGCGGTCAGAGAGACAAAAAGAAAGACTGTGGCAATCAGATAACGTATCCGCATGGTAACCTCCATTTGAAGTGCCACGGTGTAATTTGGCCGTGGGTTTTGTTTTAGTATACGACAGGAAAAAAATAAATATGATTTCGGCATATTTTTTCAAAGAAATCATAGAATTTAAGGCAGACAAAGTGGCAAATAAGGAGGGGTTTTGTGGACGATAAGCAGGAACAGACCATAGAAAAATACGGTTTTCAGGTAAAAAACCGTTACCGGGCAAGAGGGGCGGTACTTCTGGATACGAACGAAGGCCCCCGTCTGATGCGTGAGTACAATGAAATAAAAAGTCATTTTGCCTTCGAAAATCAAATCAAAAATCATCTGCTGGAAAAAGGGATGGGCCTGACCGATTTTGTGATTCCCAATCGGGATGGCGAACTGGTAACCGAGTGGGAGAGTGGCGAAAAGTATGTAATTTATCAGTGGTTTTATGGGGATGAATGTGATTACAAAAGCCGCCAGGGGCTTTTTTTAGCAGCGGAAAATCTGGGACGTCTGCATAAAAACCTACGGCAGGTGTCAGAGGAAAAGGTTCCCGTCGCCGAATGCCTTCTGACAAAATATGAACGCCATAACCGGGAGATGAAGCGGGTATATGGATATATGAAAGAAAAAAAGCGTAAAAGCGAGTTTGAGTTATTTGCCATGGAATGTTTTCACGGATTTTTCCGTCAGGCAGAACAGGCAAAGGAGAGATTGGAAAAATCCGCTTATTTTCAGGAAAACGGTTACAAGACAAGAGATGTCTGTCATGGGGAATATAATTATCACAATCTGATTATAACAAAAAAAGGGGTGGCGACGACAAATTTTGAACGGGCGGCTTTTGGTATGCAGTTAATGGATTTTGCCTATTTTTTCCGTAAGGTCATGGAAAAAAACGGCTGGAGCACGGAAAAGGGAAAGGTAGTGCTGGAGGCATATCAAAATGAACTATATCTGGAAAAAGAAGAACAGGAATTTTTATCTATTGTACTTGGATATCCGGTAAAATACTGGAAGCTTTTAAATCAGTACATCAATAGTAAAAAATCATGGATTTCGAATAAAAACATAGAAAAACTCATTGGTGTGAGAGAACAGGAAAAAGCAAAAAAACATTTTCTGGAATTCATGACAAAATTATGATACAATCAATGTACGTGAGTGAGATATGTAAAGGAGCACAAAAAGAAAATGGCAGGTGACAGAATGAAAGCTTTTAAACCAGTAATGCTGGTAATCTGTATGGCAGTTGTCCTTGTCTGGTTCAGTGGCTGTTCTATGAACAAAAGGAAAACGGCGGCGACGGAGAGCCCTGTCAGTTCTCCTGCATCGGAGGAGAGTGTGTCTTTTGTCGGTGTCATTAAGTCGGTGGATACCCTGAATCAGAGGATCGTTTTTTACAATACGATGCTGGACGCAGATGAGAGCTATGGATATTCCGGAGCTACTCTTGTCTATTCCAAGAATGACAGGGATATGTCGATGGAGGAAATGGCGGCAGGGGATGTCTGTGATGTGTATACCAGTGGAGACGGGCGAAAAATAATAAAAATCAAGGAATCCGCAGATATTATAGAGGTAGAAAATACAAGGGTATTGGTGGATGCAAACAAAAAGAGAATGACCGTACAGGGAGTAACTTACGGATATTCGGAGCAGATTGCTGTTTTTTCAGAGGGCAGGCAGATTCAGCCCATGGAGCTTACGGAAAATGATGAGGTGACTTTCCGGGGTGTGAAAGGACAGGCCTATTCTCTTGTGGTGACAAAGGGCCACGGTTATATACGTCCTACCGGATATAAGGATTTTATAGGTGGTACCCTGACGGTGCAAGGGGAGGCGATTCTTCCGGTGTCAAACGGAATGCTCTTAACCGTACCGGAGGGAACTCAGACGCTTATGATGGAGAATGGGGATTTGACTTCCACAGCGGCTGTCGAGGTAGAGCGAAACCAGGTAACGAACGTGAATATGTCAAAATACCAGTCCCAACTGCCGGATACGGCACGGGTAAAATTTATCATAGAACCGAATGGCGCCGAGTTGTATATCAATGGAAGCCTGATGGACTACTCTAAGACGGTGTCCATGAAATATGGCAAGCATTCGCTAAAAGTTATTTTAGAGGGCTATAATGATTACAATGGCATTATTGATATCAAGGATGCGGCCCCTATTATCCGCATTGATTTGGCGGAGGAAACGGCAGAAGTAGATTCCGAGGATGATTCCGACTCCTCTGTTTCTTCGGATGATTCCTCCTCAAAACCTTCCAGTGCTGATTATGACACGGACCATAAAATTACGATAAGTGCACCGAGCGGTGCGGCAGTATATGTCAATGGAACCTATAAGGGACAAATCCCCTGCAGTTTTACAAAAATGCTGGGAAATGTGACCGTGACACTGACGAAGGAAAACTGTGAGACAAAAAGCTACAGCATTGAGATTCCCGATGACAGCCAGGACATTAGCTGGAGTTTTCCGGATTTGAAAACGAAGGGAAGCGGATGATAAGACAGTGCTATGACAAGATGAATCAACTTTCCCGCAAGGGAGTGAAATAAATTATATAAGGAAGCCGGAACACGGCGGATAGGAGGAAATTATGGACTATAAAGAAACGTATGAGGCTTGGCTGAAAAATCCATATTTTGATGCTGAGACAAAGAAGGAACTGGAAGGTATCGCTGGGGATGAAAACGAAATTAAGGAGCGTTTTTATGCCGATTTGGAATTTGGTACAGCGGGACTTAGGGGAATTATCGGGGCAGGAACGAACCGTATGAATATTTATACTGTGCGGAAAGCGACACAGGGTCTTGCCAATTATATTGTAAAGCAGAACGGACAGAAAAAGGGTGTGGCGATTGCTTATGATTCCCGCCGTATGTCACCGGAGTTTGCCGATGAAGCAGCCTGCTGTCTGGCTGCCAATGGAATAAAAGCTTATGTTTTCGAATCACTGCGCCCGACACCGGAGCTTTCCTTTGCCGTTCGCGAGTTAGGCTGCATTTCGGGTATTAATATCACGGCCAGCCACAATCCGCCGGAGTACAACGGATATAAAGTATATTGGGAGGATGGAGCTCAGATTACGCCGCCTCACGACAGTGGCATTATGGACGAGGTAAAAGCCGTGACAGATTATGCTACGGTAAAGACGATGGAGAAAGAAGAGGCGAAAAAAGCCGGTCTATACGAGGTAATCGGACAAGAGGTTGATGACCGTTATATGGAGGAGCTGAAGAAAAATGTTCTCCATCCAAACTGCATTAAAAAGGCTTCTGCCGATTTAAAAATTGTCTATACACCGCTTCACGGCACAGGAAATCTTCCGGTGCGCCGTATCTTAAAGGAGCTTGGCTTTACGAACGTATATGTTGTGCCGGAACAGGAGCTGCCGGACGGTGAATTCCCGACAGTGAGCTATCCGAATCCGGAGGCAGAGGAAGCTTTTGCACTGGCACTGAAGTTGGCAAAGGAAAAAGATGCAGATCTGGTACTGGCAACAGACCCGGATGCCGACCGTCTCGGTGTTTATGTAAAGGATACAAAATCCGGCGAGTACATCTGCCTGACAGGAAATATGTCCGGCTGCTTTCTGGCAGACTATGAAATCGGACAGAAGCTGGAACTGGAAGGAAAACTTCCGGAGGATGGCGAGCTGATTAAGACCGTAGTAACATCCAATATGGTAGATGCCATGGCAAAGCATTATGGCATTAAGGTAACAGAATGTCTCACCGGCTTTAAGTGGATTGGAAAAGAAATTCTTCGCATGGAGACTACCGGCAAGGGTCACTATCTCTTTGGTTTTGAGGAGAGCTATGGCTGTTTGATCGGTACCCACGCCAGAGATAAGGACGCCATCGTGGCATCCATGGCACTTTGTGAGGCAGCAGCCTACTATAAGCTTCGTGGCAAGACCATCTGGGATGCTATGATAGAGATGTATGAAAAATACGGTTATTACAAAGATAGTGTCATTTCCATTACCCATAAGGGAATTGAGGGGCTGGCAAAGATTAAGGCAATCATGGACGGGCTCCGTGAAAATCCGCCAATGGAATTTGGCAAATATCAGGTGACAGCAACCAGAGATTATCTTCTGGATGTGATTAAGGATGTAAAAACCGGCGCGACAAAGCCGACGGGAATTCCAAAATCCAACGTGTTGTATTTTGAACTCACAGAGGACGCCTGGTTATGTGTACGTCCATCCGGAACCGAGCCGAAAATTAAAATATACTTTGGCGTAGTAGGAAACGGTCTTTCTGACGCAGAACAAAAGTCAGAGGAGCTGGCTGCGATTGTAAAGGAGCTGTTAGATAAAATCGGTTAATAGGGGAGGATAAGTATGAATCAATATCTGGAAAAATGGGCCGGTAAGGAGCTTATGGCGGAGCTTGAAGAGGGAACCATTAACGCTCCGCAGGATTTGTTGGGATGTCATATTTTTAAAGAGGAGGGTGTGCAGATTTTTACGGCATACCGTCCCTGTGCGGAAAACATCTGGGTTTTAAATACAAAGGGAATCGTCGTAGGTGAAATGGAGCCGATGGAGGTCGAGGGACTGTTTGGCTTTGTCATCGAAAAGAAGAAAGATTTTCTGACCGATTACCGCTTCCGGGTCAAGTATACGGAAGATGATGTAGTGGAGCTATGTGATCCCTATGCCTATGAAAAACAGATTACCGACTTTGACTGTTATATTTTTGGAGAGGGAAAGCATTATCAAATCTATGAAAAACTGGGAGCCCACTTAGAAACGATAGAGGGCGTAGAAGGAACCCGGTTTGCTGTCTGGGCACCGTCTGCCCGCAGTGTCAGTGTCATTGGCGAATTCAATATGTGGGATGGTCGCCTGCACAAGATGATGCTGCACGGTGGCAGTGGCTTCTTTGAGCTGTTTATTCCGGGTGCATGGGAAGGCGCAGCTTATAAATACGAGATTACGGCAAGAGACGGAGAAAGGCATTATAAAACCGACCCTTACGGAAATTATGCACAGCTGCGACCGGATAACGCTTCCCGTATTACTTCCCTATCCGGTTATGAGTGGCAGGATGGGGAGTACCAGAAAAAAATCAGGAAGAAATCCGTGGCACAGCGTGACAGGGAGCCAATGAATATATATGAAGTTCATCTGGCCTCCTGGAAAAAGAAGGTGGAAGATGACGATAACGGAAATTACAGTTATCGGGAGCTGGCTTCCATGTTGGGGGATTATGTGGTGGATATGGGATATACCCATATCGAGTTAATGGGAATTGCCGAATATCCCTTTGATGGTTCCTGGGGTTATCAGGTAGGCTGTTACTATGCACCTACCAGCCGATATGGAGAGCCAAAGGATTTTATGTATTTTGTAGATGAAATGCACAAGCGTGGGATACAGGTTATTTTAGACTGGGTACCGGCACATTTTCCAAAGGATGCCCATTGTCTCGGAAATTTTGACGGACAGGCATTGTATGAACATCCGGATCGCCGCCGGGGCGAGCATCCGGACTGGGGTACTTATATTTTTGATTACGGACGCAAAGAGGTTATGAACTTCCTCGTTGCCAATGCCCTGTTCTGGGTGGATAAATTTCATATTGACGGCCTCCGGGTGGATGCCGTTGCTTCCATGCTTTATCTGGATTATGGCAAACAAGATGGTGCATGGCTGCCGAACAAAGATGGGGGCAATGAACACTACGAGGCAGTGGAATTTTTACAACATTTAAATTCGGTTATGGCACAGGAACAGCCGGGAGCCTACATTATTGCGGAGGAATCCACGGCGTGGCCGGGAGTTACGGATTCGGTAAAAAATCATGGTCTGGGCTTCTCTTATAAATGGAATATGGGCTGGATGAATGACTTTTTAGAGTACATGAAGTTAGACCCGTATTTTAAGCAGTTCCACCATGACCAGCTGTGCTTTAGCATCAACTATTATCTCAGCGAAAAGTATATTCTGGTATTGTCCCACGACGAGGTCGTACATGGAAAATGCTCTCTGTGGAATAAAATGCCGGGACTGGAAGGGGATAAATATGCTGCCCTTCGAGCGGCCTATGGTTTTATGTACGGGCATCCGGGGAAAAAGCTTCTCTTTATGGGACAGGAATTTGCCCAGAAACGGGAATGGGCGGAAATGCGGAGTCTGGATTGGTTCCTTTTAGAGGATGAGCGTCATAAAAAAATGCAGGATTATATCCGGGATATGAATCGCCTTTATACCGAGAATCATGCCCTCTACTATAACGATTTTGATGTCATGGGCTTTGAGTGGATGGATTGTCGGCGCCCGGAAACCAGTACCGTGGCCTTTGTCCGCAGAGGAAAAACCGCGAAAAACCAGTTGATGTTTATTTTAAACTTTACGCCGATTGCCCATGAAAAATATACCGTAAAGGCACCGTGTAAAGGAAAGTATACAGAGATTATAAACTCGGATGATGAAAAATACGGTGGGCAGGGACGATTAAACACAAAGCCGATTATGGCAAGAAAGGTTGAAATCGCTGACGACAAAGGAGAGGGAAAGAAAACCGGCTATGAACTGGAATTGTATCTTCCTCCGTTATCGGTTGTGGTATTAAAGTTTGACTATCAGGCTTAAAACAAAATTAAGTAGAATAACGGCGCCAAATGGCGCCGTTATTCTACTTCAAGACAACTTTTTGTATTCGTACTGTGCCTGTGCACCTTTTATATAATTGACTAACGATGGAATGATTCCAATCGCAGCCAGTGCATAACCCATAATTAAGTCATGCCAGTAGGCTTCTGCAAATTCCGAAGAATATTCGATAAAGAATGAAATACTCTGGTAAGCTGTGGAAAAGGAATATTCTTCTACTTCCTGCATCATGCTGACGGCAACAGAAATATTGTGGGCAAAGTATACCGCTACAAAGTCAAGAACGATGCAGATAATAATTCCTGCAATATTTATTCTGCCGCCTAACAGCTCAAAGCCCTTAAAGGAGCAAATCATCATAACGGCACCGGCGATTCCTGCAATGAAGCCCATCTGATAAAAAACAATCCATAAAATTACACCAATCAAAACACCGACAAAGGCACCGACGATACCGGTAACATAATTGATTGGTCTGCGGCTTTCTTCTTCTCTTGCCGCATTTAAAATCTGTTCATTCTGGGTACCACAGTCCGGGCAGATGTAATGTGCTCTTCCCTGTACGCTGCAAAGAGAAAGGGATGCCTCTTCCTTGCCGCAGAGACCGCAACAGCTTATGTAGCCATTCCGGGAAAGATAGTTCCACACCTCATCTAAAATTTCCGTAACCGTTTCCGGCACATTTTTTAGAAGGTTCGGCCTGCGAAGAGAAATCTCAATGCGGCTGTCAATATAATTAGCAGAAAGAATACGTTTATTAGTCGTTTTTAATTCTGTCAGATATTGTTGCATCGGCACGGCAGGTGCATAGCTGCCTTCCTTCGCATTGATGTTGATTGTAGTGACCGGCACCGAAGAATTGTTCATAAACTGAATCACCGTATAATATCCCCTGGCATATCCACTAATGATATCATTGGGTGCCTGAACAAGGGAGTCATTGCGGATAATCATTTGTGCAAATTTTTCTTTCATTTGTTCCTCCTCATCTTTTCTTTTTGATTTTTACTTTGCAGTAGGCTTTCTTTTTTGAGCCATCTTTAGCCCGGGCGTATATTTTTACTGTATGCCCGATACCTTTTTTCTTTGCTTTTACTATACCATTTTTTGTGACTGTTGCATACTTTTTTTTGGAGGAATACCATTTTACTTTTTTATTTGTCGCATTTTTTGGTGTGATGGTGGCTTTTAGTTTTAATTTTTTCTTATACCGCAGGGTTGCCTTTTTCCTGTTCAGCTTCACCTTTTTTACCAGTATCTTTTGTTTGGATTCTGGCACGGTAGAGGAGGCAATTTTACTCATGTCTAAAAGCCCACTTGTTTTACAGTGCAAGGAAAGAGAGGATAACTTACGGGTACAGGAAAGCAGTCTGCTCTTTCGTTTTGTTGCGGTATCGGTAGTAAAATGGGAAGCCATAACTGCCACAGCACCGGAAACAATGGGAGCTGACATGGAGGAACCGCCCATAATGCTATATTTTCCGAACCGGGTTGTGTCCGGATTGTCAACAGAAATAGCCGGGTTATCAATATAAATAGCGGCCTGGCTGTAGAGAGGACCAGATAGCCCCAATAACCTTACATAGCGCTTTCCCGATTGTGTAATAAAATAGGAAGAGGATATTTTTCTGCTATAGTGCTCCCAGGATATTTCTCCCTTTTCGGAAAGACCGATATCGCAGGAGACATAGTGGGTTTTTGAGGCATCTAGATTCAAATCCGTCACATCCATATATACGAAAAAGGAGGAGGTGCCATAAGGTGCCCGGATGAATATCTGAAGGGAGCCATCGCTTATGTTTCCGAAATAGTCCTCCGCAGAATGAGAAATTCCCATGTATTCCGTATCCGGTGATTGGATACCAATATCCGTCGGTGTGTATAGAGCTGTCTCTTCATCTCCACAGGAGGAGTAATAGGCACAGAGTGCCTTCTGTTCTTCCCGTGTATAAAAAGACGGAAAAAATTCCGTTCTATTTACCGTAGATACAATATCGCTTCCCGGGGCAAACAAATCGACACTGGAGATGCCATAATCGGAAAAAGAAGCAGGTAAATCATTTGGCGTAGAGGCGCCGACTTTTACGGTATAAGTATCCGGTAAATCATAAGGGCATTCTTTTCGGCTGGAAAAGGTAGCATCTCGATTTTTCCCGTCATTTCCCGCGGCAAAAATAAACAGAGCACCGGCAGAACCAATTTTTTTCACAAGTTCTTTCATTGTTTCGGAGGAGCCTCCTCCCCCCCAGGAACAGTTTATAGCGGCGATGTTGGCACCCAGTTTTTGTGCCCTATAAATATAATTAAAAGCCCCAATAATGGAGGAATTGGAAATATCTCCGGAAGAGTCAACTACTTTGAGCGCCATCAGGCGGACATTATTGCTGACACCGGCAATTCCCTTGCCGTTATTGCTGATGGCACCGATGGAGCCGGCGCAGTGAGTGCCATGCCCATCCTCATCTTCATCCATAGGGTCGCTGTCATAGTCCCCATAATCATAGCCGTACACACCCGGCAAGGAAGAATATGGATTTTTCCACATCCGGGCGGACAGATCCTCGTGGGTATAGTCAATTCCGGTGTCTACTACAGCCACAATGGGAGTTTTAGAGCTGGAAATATTCTTTCCTTTGGAATACTGGATTCCTTTGCCGGAACCGGAGAATTTCCCCGTTCCGTCCAGATACCACTGAAAATCGGAAAGAGTATCATTGGTAACGGACATTTTTTTCTGGTAATAATCCGGTTCGACAGAAACGACATAGGCCTTCTTTTTCAGCTTTTCTATCAACTCCTCTGTCGAATAGATATCCGAGGAAACCTTAGAGACATACATTGTCTTATCTTCCAAAAATTCCTTTTCCTCTTCTGTGTTCCCCAGTGTATCAGCATTTCCAAAGTTCCAGGAAGTTTCTACCTGAATCTCATCATCAAAGGAGGTAGTCCCCTTTTTTGCCAGAGAGGTTTTGGATGGTGCGGCCAGGGTTACGATAACTTGTCCCTCGATATGGGTACCTTCTTCCTCAGAAGAAAACGTAAAGGAATCAAAAATTGCCGCATGGGAGGAAAACGGTGCCGCTTCTGCCAATGTGAGGAAAAGCAAAAAAGCAGACAAAGTAATAGAAATAAATTTTTTTAGCATAAGTACCTCCTTTTTCTATGCAAAAAAACAAAAACTTCGTAGGAAAAGTATTGCGTCCAGCCCTATTTACTGATATTATTAATACATATGATACATTTATTTTGTGACGGAAATATGATAAAACAATTAATTTAGCCAGAGGGCGTAAAAGATTGGAGGATTTACAGTGATATTTGTAAAGACAGAAGAATTAAAAACCGGTATGCGTCTGGGGAAACCGATTTATAACAAAAATGGTGTTCTTTTGCATGACCGTGACACCAAGCTGACGAGGCAGGCAATTTCCGGTATTAAAAATTTCGGATTAATGGGGCTGTATATTTTAGAGCCGGCAGAGCCACTGCCACCAATGACGGAGGAAGACATTAATTTTGAGCGATTCCAGACAATGGCAGTGTTCAGTATCCGGGAGGATTTGGAGTTAATTGCCAGTGGAAAAAAGGATAAGGGACTGGACTGGCTGTGCAGCCTTGTTATCAGAAATTATGGCGATTTAAATCACAAAATAAATTTTGTGCAAAGTCTTCGGAGCAGTGAGGATTATGTTTATAAACATGTGCTGAATGTGGCAATTCTGTCTGCGCTTATCGGGGGACAGATGGGGTTGCCTCTGGGAAGAATAAACATGTTGGTTAAGAGTGCTATCCTTCATGATATAGGTGCGCTGAAGATACAGGGAATGCCGGATGACGAAGAGGATGCGCAGGTCAAGGAAGCCATTAAGAAAAACTCCCAGGAAATTTTGCAGCAGTATCCGGAATTAGATGAAGAGATTCTGCAATTGATAGGACAGATGCAGGAGCTATATACACGAGAGGATTCTGATGAGGAGATACCGGAGGGACTAAAAACAAACGTAAATGCCAATATTCTTTATATAGCAGATGCCTATGACCGGATGACGGCGATGAAATCCCATGAGGAGCCCACTTCAGAAGTAAGGGCAATCAGAGAGCTTTTGGAGCAGGAGAAAAGATATGACCAGAAGGTTGTAAATTCGCTTATAAAAGCGATTAACATATTGTATCCGGGAGTTTGCGTGGAACTGACAAACCGTGAAACCGGACTGGTTATTCTCGAAAACGAGGACAATCTTTTCGAACCGATGGTATTGAATTTCAAAGACAATCAGCTGTATGATTTGTCCCGGCCTTCAATAAAAGAGAAACTTCAGATTACGGATGTTATGAAAACGATGGATAACCGAATTAAACTGGACCCGGATTTATTAAAGGCATATCAATAAGACCTAAAGGTTTCTCGCTTTCCAGCCGAAATATACGGTAAGAAATTGGAAAGCGAGAGTGAAATCTATGGTAATACAGTCAAACAAGATTTCCCCTGACTTCAACGGCACGGAAGCGATAAAGAAGCTTGGCGTGTCAGTACAGAATGCCAAGGATGGCAGCGTTTCCAATGTATTTTTGGATCAGACAAAGGATTGTGCCGTACAAAAGGATTCGGGAAGCATTGTGTATACAAAGGCACAGGCAAAACAATTACATAAGGAAGATATGGAGTTTCTTGATGACGGAAGTATTTCTCCGGCAGCATTTATTAACAGTTGTATGACCGGAGAGGATATGCAGGCGTTGTCAGAAGAGGAAACTCCGTTGGAGGAATATACTTCATCCCAGCTGGAAAGAGCGGTAAGCCGTGTAAAAAAGCAACGTTCGGAGAAAGAACAGGCAGTGGAAAAACAGGTGGAAAAGGTACAGGACGAAAGAGATGCCAGAGAACGCCATCTGATGAAAAAGCTGCCGGATACTCCGGAAAATGTAGCACGGCTTTCTAATGCTGTCAATATGCTGACAGAACTGGATACTTTTTCGGCTGCGTCGATGAAGTTTTTTATTGCCAGAGGTGAGCGGATTACGCCGGAAGGGATAGGCGGAAGTCGAATTACAACAGGGATACAGGATAGTGTACCTGCCACCCAGCCGGAGGAGGATTTTTCCCAGATAGAAAAGCAGGCAGAAGATATTTTGCAGGAAGGTGGTCTGCCGGTTACGGAAGAGACAATGGGAATCGCAAAGTGGCTCTATGAAAATGATTTGCCGGTAACGGCGGAAAACGTCTTAACCTATCAGCAGATTGAGCAGTTAAAAAATGAAAGTACGGATACGTTGATTGCCCGGATTGTCGATGGAATGGTGGATGGAGTGAAACCGGAAAAGGCAGATTTGACAAAGCTGTCCACCGCAGAGGCAAAGGAGGTAATAGATGCCTTTCTGGCGACAGAGGAGGAGGTATTCCACCGGGAATACCCGACAGAAGCAGATTTCCTGCGGGCGAAACGCCAGATGGAGGAAATCCGTTTGACAATGACGATAGAAGCGGCCCGGACCATGTCAGCAAAGGGAATCACTTTAGATATTTCTTACTTGGAAGAAATTGTGGAGGAGCTAAAGCTCCAGGAGCAGCAGGCAAAGGAAGCTCTGTTGGCGGAGACGGGAACACCGATAGAAGAAAAGAACCTTACGGTTATGACAGATACTGTACAGGCGGCGCAAAATGTATTGTTTGCACCGGTGGAACTGCTTGGTCAGACAAGACAAGCGGGATATGTCCAGACATTGACAGAGTTGTCGGATTCCGCCGTGACCTTAACCGAGCAGTACCAGAAAGCAGAGCAGTCTTATGAGGCAGTGGGAACAGAGGTCCGCCGGGATTTGGGCGATTCCATGACAAAGGCATTTCAGAATGTGGATGACATACTGAAAGAGCTGGATTTGGAAATCACCGGAAGAAATCAGAGGGCAGTGCGGATTCTGGCATATAACCAGATGCCGCTTGATAAAGAAAGTATTTTACAGATGAAGGAATATGACAGTCGTGTAACGACTCTTATGGAAAGTCTAAAGCCGGCTGTTGTTTCGGAAATGATAAAAAAGGAAATCAATCCGTTAGAGATGTCTTTGGAAGAATTATCCGAAGCGGTAAAAGAAGTGCAGACAGAAGCAAATACAGACGACATTTCTTTCCGTAAGTTCCTCTGGAAGATGGACCATCAAGGGGGCTTAAGCGAAGAGGAACGAAAGAGTATGATAGGCATTTACCGTTTGTTAGACAAGGTGGAGAAAAGCGATGGTGCTGCCATTGGTAAGGTAATAAAAGAAGGCAGGGAATTATCTTTTTCCTCTCTTTTGTCGGCGGTGCGGACGAAAAAGGCAGAGGGAATGGAATTCCGTGTGGATGATGATTTTGGAGGCTTAGAGGAGGTTATCACTACCAAAGAGTCGATTTCCGACCAGATTCAGGCGGCATACGATACTACCCTGACAACGGGACTGGTGAAAAACCTGTCTCCGAAGGTGATGAGTGAGCTGCTCCATGATAAAGGCGATATGTCATTGGAGGCCTTTTTAGAGGCATGTGAGGCAGAGAACGAAACTGGAATGGCAGAGTATTATAATCATCTGGCAGATGAAGTGAAGGCAATTATGGCAGATGCGGGAGAGCGTCTTCAGGAGTTTTTGCAACAGCTGGATTTACCGGATACACTGAATAATCTGGCAATGGCACAGGCATATATGAATAGCGGTGCAAAGGAATATGAGTCTCTTTGGAAGAAAGAGGAAAGTGAGGAACTTCAGGAGATTTTTGATGAGCCGGAAAAACTAGATGAGTTCTACCAGAGCATGGACGAAAATCATGCAGAAAGCCTTGAGAAAAGCAGGGAAGGTGACGATATAACATATGATGGCGTTGTTTCTCTGGCTAAAATGGCAAATAGCATTTCCTTTTACCAGAATCTGCGGAGCCATCAGGTATATGAAGTGCCGATTGTAACGGAGCGGGGGATTACAACCTGTAATGTTACGATAGAAGGAGGCAAAAGCCGGGAAAAGGGAACCGTAGAAATATATATGGAGTCGGAATCTCTCGGCAGTGTACAGGCGACCTTTAAGTTGAGCGGAAAGCACGTCAAAGGA
Organism: Lachnospiraceae bacterium; assembly: GCA_022510615.1. Classification (GTDB taxonomy): domain Bacteria; phylum Bacillota; class Clostridia; order Lachnospirales; family Lachnospiraceae; genus Eubacterium_F. The sequence continues at coordinate 57,446 of JAFLTC010000002.1, forward strand.
TTTATGACAGCGGAAAACGCCGACAGCCTGAAGGAATGCAGAAGCATTCTGGATAACTTTGAAAAGGATTTGGAGGAGAGTGGGTTCACAATGGATAGTGAAAGCCTGATTCAGGGCAGCCGCCGTTCTCTTCATGTAGGAAATAAATCAGAGGGTGCAAAAAATCAGGATTTGTACCGGATAGCAAAAATGTTTATTGTAAACATTACCTAGTGAAAACAAGACAGAAAGGACGATGAAGCATGAAAATCAATACGAATATAACAGCACTTCGTGCAAACTTTAATTTGAACAGTGTGCAGAAACGGCTGACGACAAGTACTTCCCGGTTATCCTCCGGATACCGGATAACCAAGGCAGCAGATGATGCGGCAGGTCTGGCGATTTCCCAGAAAATGCATGCTCAGATAAGGGGACTTGAGAGAGCGTCGAAAAACGGCTCCGATGGAATTTCCTTTATTCAGACGGCAGAGGGTTCGTTGACGGAGATTGAATCTCTTTTACAGCGTTGCCGTGAATTGTCCGTACAGGCTGCAAATAGCGGTATCTACACAACAGATGACAAAATGGCAATCCAGAGAGAGATTGATTCTCTCCGGGCAGAGATAGACCGTTTGTCCGAACAGACGGAATTCAATACGATGACAGTATTAGATGGCTCCTGCTGTCGGCAGTCCTCCTCCAACAATGTAGGAGTGAAGCTGATTTCAGCAAGCGATGATGTAAGCCTTACTACCTATTCCTTTACTGTGGATGAAGAGGCTACTCAGGCAACGCTTACGTCCGGAACTATAGCTTTTGACCCGGATGAAGAGGTAACAGCAGATGCTGCCGGACAGATTGAGATTAACGGTGAGGTATTCCGCATCGAAGAAGGAGAGACTTATGAGAGTGTATTTGCTTCGATTCGTGATTACTGTGAGATGATGAATATTGATGTTGTGCCGGTAAATGCGGCGGGAGAAGAATGCGACCTGGCAAATGCCACAAATCTTTCCTTTATCACTAAGCGTTATGGTTCTTCCCAGAAAATTGAAATGACAACGGATAATCCGATACTGGCGCAGAAGCTTGGTGTAGACGGTGCCGCCGCTACAGAGGGAAAGGATGCAAAGGTAACCCTGGATACAGAATCCGGATTCTCTACTACAGCAACAGTATTTGTGGACGGTGCCCGTGTAACCGTATCGGACAGAGGCGGCTTTAGCATGCTCTTTGATGTATCTGGGGCTGAGGCAGGATCTCCTGCCGATATTACGATGCTGGATGCCGGTTATGTGGCAATTCAGATTGGTGCCAATGAGGGTCAGACCATTGATCTTTCTATACCATCGGTAAATACGAAAGCACTGGCAGTTGACCTTTGCAATGTCTGCACGAAGAAAGGGGCTTCCGAGGCCATTACGGCATTTGATGATGCCATTCAGCAGATTTCCGCAATTCGCGCCAAGTTGGGAGCTTATCAGAATCGTCTGGATTCTGCTGTGGCAAATCTGGATACTTCCTCTCAGAATCTGACGGAAGCATGCTCTCGTATTGAGGATGTGGATATGTCCGAGGAAATGACTAGATATACCCAGTATAGCGTGCTGGTACAGGCAGGTACTTCTATGTTAGCCCAGGCAAATAACCAGCCACAGACTATTTTACAGCTTCTGCAAGGCTGATAGAGAGGATAAGTGAATATGGAAAAAGAAAGACTTCAGGAGTTTGCCGCAAGGGTTTCCCAGGCAAACCGAAGTGAGTTGGTAGTGATAATATATGAAGCAGCATTAGCCAGCATAGCTGAGGGAAAAACCCGGCTGGAAGAAAATGAAATCAGTGAGGCACGAAAGGAAATTGAGCGTGCCAAGGGAATGCTGACGGAGCTGATGAGCAGCCTGGATATGCAGTATGAAATTTCCCATTATCTCCGCCAGTTGTACATTTATGCCTATCATGAGCTATGTCATGGAATCGCTCTACGCCAGCCGGAGCTATTTACCCATGCATCGGATGTACTGGAGGGCTTGCTCCCTTCTTTCCGGGAAGTGGCAAAGCAGGATGATTCCGATGCCGTGATGGGAAACACCCAGCAGATTTATGCCGGACTTACCTATGGACGTGGCAGTTTGAATGAAACCACGGCTATGGATGTGGCAGATAATCGTGGGTTTGAAGCGTGAAAAACAGAAAAATTTCAAGAAGCAGGAACGGTTTTGTTCCTGCTTCTTTTTCAGAGGGGCGCGCTTTTCAGCCGCCCCTTTTTTACAATAAATTTCCCTGTGCTTCTATGTTTTTCATCAGTCGAATCAGATACTTATAGCGAAAGGTTATGGCGTTCATTTCATAAATATAGCTGTCAATCAGATCAGGATCTGACACATTTTCAAAGTTAGAATTGGCAATTTCCATGGACTGATTGAGTGCCTCAATTTCCTTCATCAATTCCTCCTTTGCCTGATTGACAGGGTTTATTTTCCGTCGTCTCATAATTTCTCCTTTCTGGATTACGAACTGCTTGGAACACTTCATCTATTATCAGTATAGTCAAAATTTTCTAAAGTATTCATGTGATAAAAAATCTTTAGTTTCCGTATTTTTATTGTAACGTGAAAAAAGTGTTGACAAGAAAAAAACTATGTGGTATTGTTGTACTCACATCACAATAGGAGGTGGGGAATTATCCCAGGCAGCGAGTTATTTTTTCTCGTTCTCTTGCCGGCATCCCTATTCGATATTTCGCGGTACAAGGTGCCGAATGCACTGATTGTATCCGCTCTTTTTATCAGCCTATTCAGGCGGTTTCAGTTACAGGGATTGATTGGTATATGTCCCTGGCTGGCAGGAATACTCATTCCGTTTACCCTATGCTACTTTTTTTGCCGGTGCCGTATGTTAGGCGCATCGGACAGCAAAATATTTTCTGTGGTGGGAAGCTTTACCAGTATCAGCCTCATTCTAAAAATTATGGCAGTCTCCCTGTTCATAGGTGCCATTATGGCTGTTATCAAAATGATTCTCAAAAAAAATTTCAGAAAACGGTTCCAGTGTTTATGGAGCTATGTATCCTGTGTGTTGCAGGAGAAAAAATTGTATTCCTATTATGACAAGAAACAGGAGGGAGAGGATGGTGTCATTCCCTTTACTGTCGCCATTTCCCTTGCGGTACTCCTGTGTGTGTATTAAGAGAGGTGGTTGGATGGAACGTATTATTTTATTGCTCTATCTGAAAGATGTGGAGTATGGGGGACGGCTTTTACGTTTCCTGATGGGAAAGAAAAATCCCATGCTTCACCCAGAGTTAGTGACGGTAAAGGAAAAAGTAAAAATGAGGGTAGGCTCAGAGAAAGAATCGGTGGCGGTGCTGACGGATTGCATGGAAATAGAGGAGGACGAGAAACAACAGATTATTTATTTGTCCAACGAGCAGGACGCAAAAAAGAAAAAAATCTTTCAGTATCAGAAAGCAGAAGGAATTTACCGGGAGCTGCTTTTGCAGCTGGGAATAGCGGTGGAGCAGGAAGGTGTTACCGATACGGAAACGACGAAAAAGGGTGTGTACTGTGTCTTTTCCACAGAGGGAACATCAGGGACAGCATTGGCGGTATCACTGTCCCAATATCTAGGGAATCAAGGGAAGTGCCTGTATCTGAATTTATCCGGATTTCCTATCTTTTTCGGGGAGGAGCTAAGAGAAAATCCATTGATTCAGGAAAAGGGGCTTGCCGAGCTTTTATTCTTTGTCCGCCAGAAAAGTTTTTCAAAGGAGCAGGAAGAACTGCGAAAACCATTTGGCAGTGCCTATATGCTGACACCGGTTTCAAATTTTAAGGATTTGTTAGATTGTTCTTTCGAGGACTGGAAAGCATTTTTTGAGACTGTCATTTCAGAATGTGGCTATGACAGCATTGTGGTGGAGATGGGACAGCTCTTTGAATACACATTGGATTTAATGGAGCAGGCTGACCGGATTTTTATTATCCGAGAGCCGGGAGTTTTTGGTAAAATCCATACGGCTGTCTTTCGCCAGTATTGCAAAATGGACCAAAAAGAGTCGTTAGAAAGGCGGGCAGAATATATCCGGCTTCCCTTTAGCAAAGAAGAATGGGAGGAAGAAATTTCCTGCCAGTCCCTAAGAGAGCTGTCGCAGAACAGCCAGAAAATGGACGAAATTCGTAGATTACTGGAGGAAGGTGAAATGGGAGAGGAGGTTTGTATCATTGAAGACCATGGATGAAACAAGAGAAAAAATCCGGGAAAGAGTACTGGAAGAAATACCGGCAGGGGTGGAAATTAATGACGATGAACTAATGGAAATTATTGAGAGAGAAATTGAGCAGGCAGCAAAAGATTGTTATATCCGGTTGGAAAAAAAGAAAGAAATAAGGCATTTAATTTTTAACTCCATACGGAAAATGGATGTGCTACAGGATATTCTGGAGGATGAAGAGATTACGGAAATTATGGTTAATGGCCCAGACCATATTTTTGTGGAAAGGGAGGGAAAGCTAAGAGAAACGGGTATGAAATTTGAGCATCAGGGCAGGTTAGAGGACATCGCTCAGCAGATTGCCTCGGAGGGAAACCGTATTGTCAATGAATCCAATCCGATTCTGGATGCCAGACTGGCAGACGGCTCTCGCGTCAACATTGTAGTGCCACCCATAGCCATAGAAGGACCGGTCATTACAATCCGGAAATTTCCAAAGGAAGCCATGACAATGAAGAAACTGATTCAGATGGGAGCGGTTACTGAGGAAGTAGAAGAATTTCTTCGAAAGCTGGTAGAGGCAAAGTATAATATTTTTATTTCCGGGGGAACCGGTGCGGGAAAGACCACCTTTTTAAATATCCTGTCAAATTTTATTCCCCATAATGAGAGAGTTATCACCATTGAAGATTCGGCGGAACTTCAGATTCAGAATATTGATAATCTGGTCCGTCTGGAGGCACGAAATGCCAATGTAGAGGGAAAAAATGAGGTGACGATAAGAGACCTGGTAAAAAGTGCACTCAGGATGCGCCCGGACCGTATTATTGTAGGAGAAATCAGGGATGCGGCTGCCATTGACCTTTTGACCGCTATGAATACCGGACATGATGGCAGCCTTTCCACAGGCCATGCCAACAGTCCGGCCGATATGCTAAACCGCTTAGAGACTCTTGTCCTTATGGGAATGGACATACCGTTAGCGGCAATCCGGCAGCAGATAGCCTCCGGCATTGATCTAGTCGTACATTTGGGGCGCCTACGGGATAAGTCCAGAAAGGTACTGGAGGTGACAGAAGTAGGAGGTGTATCCGAGGGGAAAATCCGCTTATTCCCCCTTTATGTTTTTGAGGAATCAGGGGAAAAAGACGGACGGGTATTGGGTGAGCTAAAGGCAACCGGACAGAAATTAAGGGCAGTGGATAAGTGCAGGCGTGCCGGGGTGGAGGTGGCGGGCATGGAAAACAGAGAAGGGAGGCTTGTATAAGGAATATGCCGGACTATAAAAACTATCAGTTTTCCAAAAGGGAATCTATTTGGTATATGCTTTTTGGCATGGCAGGAGCCTTTGCCGTATTCTATCTTTTTTATCAGAGCGTTATATTTTGTCTGCCGCTTTCTGTGGCAGGAGGTGTTGGGATTCTTTTTTACATGAAAAGAAATCTGGCCAAAAAACAGCAGTGGAATCTCATGGTGGAGTTTAAGGATGCCATGGACAGTCTGGTCTCTGCACTGGCAGCAGGATATTCTATGGAAAATGCCATATCGGAGGCGTACCGGGATTTACAGTTAATGTATGGAAGGGAGACGCCGATGCTCTTGGAATTAAAAAATATGGAACAAAGGATAAGGTTAAAACACCCGTTAGATGAACTGTTGTTAGATATGGGAAGAAGAAGTGGGCTGGAAGATATTCTGACCTTTGCTCAAATCTATGCGACGGCACGAAAAAGTGGAGGGAACCTTGTCCGGGTCATGAAGCGGACCGCAGATAACATCGGAGAGAAAATGGAGATGCAGCGGGAAATACAGACAATGATAGCCGGAAAGAAAATGGAGTCAATCTGTATGATGATTATTCCTTTGTGTATTATCCTTTATCTTCAGCTATTTTCACCGGGCTTTCTAGACCCCCTCTATAGCAGACTGGAGGGTCGGCTCTTTATGACCGGGGCACTGGTGATATATGGAGCAGCCGTTTTCTGGAGCCACCATATTATGAAGTTTTAAAAGGAGGTGTGGGATGAGGCGAAAAAAGAAAGGGGAAGTGTCCCTGATAAAGATGTTTCATCTGGAGAGGTTTGTACTACGGGATAAAGTTACCCGTGAGTATGTGGAAACAATGGCGAGGCGGGGGGATGTCAAAAAGGAGGTGTTTGGCATCTGGGAAAAACGGATTCGCCTTATACTGATACTTTTTTTAGCGGTACTTGTGGTCTGGTTATCCTGTCTGTTAGAAGAGCCGGAGAACACTGTATTATCGGAGGGGAATTATGTTGTCCGCCAGTCGGAGGACGAAACATTAACCCTGCAGGTAGAGGGGAGAAATGAACAGGGAAAGTGGGAAAAAAACATATCCGTTCCGCTAAAGAAACGACAGTTTTCCGAGGAAGAAATGGCAGAGTTGGAAAACAAAACAAAGGACTATGCGGAGAAGAAACTGCCGGGAAAAAATCCATCGTTACAGCAGGTGTCAGAGCCATTAGTGTTTGTGAAAAAAATACCGGAGACAGAAGTGGAGCTCAGGTGGAGCTATGATGAAAATTACATAAAGGAATCCGGGGGACTTTTGGCTTCCCACATACCAAAGGAAGGAGCGGATACAGAAATTATGCTGGAGGCAGAATGTAGAAACTGGAAACAAACCTTTTATTTTTCCGTGCATCTGGTTTCTCCGGTATTATCTTCTGAAAAGCAGTCCATTCAGGAAGTAAAAAAGGCAATGAAGCAGGCACTTTTGGCACAGGCATCGGAGGAAACCGTAGAGTTGCCAAAGAAGGTTAAGGATACGGAGGTTACGTATCAAAATGTGAAGGAGGAAAAAAGCTACATACCGGTATATCTTCTTTTGGGAATCCTTTTATTTTTACCGGTGATTTGGAGAGAGCAGCAAAAGAAAAAAGAAAAGGAACGGGAGGAACAGATGTGGATGGACCACCCGGAAATTGTAAATAAGGTAATGCTGTTACTTGGTGCCGGCCTTACGGTGAGAAAAGCGATGGAACGGCTGGCGACAGAATATGAAAGAGAAAAACAAAACAGTGGTTTATTCCGATTTGCCTATGAAGAAATCTGCGTGCTGAGTCAGGAAATGAAGGATGGTGTGTCTGAGGGAAGAGCAATGGAGAGGTTTGGAAAACGCTGCCGGCTGATGCCTTATCTGCGGTTTTCTTCCGTTATTTCCCAGAATTTAAAGAAAGGGGCAAAGGGCATCCTGGATATTTTAGAAAAAGAGGCGCTAGAGGCAAGGGAGCAAAAAAAGCAGATGGTGCTGAGAATGGGGGAAACGGCGGGAACAAAGCTGTTGTTTCCGATGCTGATTATGTTGGGACTGGTGATGGGAATCATTATGGTGCCGGCATTTATGACAATGTAAGAAAGAAAATAAAAGTGTATAGAAATGGAGGTTATCACTATGAAAGATTTCGTATTATTTTGTAAGGAAGAAGATGCCATTGGCGTGGTAGAAATTATTTTGATATTGGTGGTATTAATTGCCCTTGTACTTGTTTTTAAGGGTAAAATAACCACGGTGGTTAATAATGCCTTTAAGGCATTTACAAAAGATTCAGGAGACATTATTGGTTAGGAAGGAGGGCAGTATTACCGTGTTTTTGGCACTGACAGGAATTTTGATTTTTGCCCTGCTTGGAACACTGGTGGAAACTGCCCGGTACACAGCATGTGGAAATCATGCAGCAAGAACACTGCGGACCTCTGCCGAGGCATTATTATCTGAGTATAGTCTTCCTTTGTATGAAAATTATGGGCTATTTTTTCTGGAAAGTGCCGGACCACCATATGAAACTGTTATTTCCTCCTATGCCGGAAGTACAATGGAGGGAGCAAAGAAGGGAACAATAGATTTTTTCACAGGTCAGATAAATGAAATCCGGGTGACAGACCGAACCTATCTGGGAGATAACAAGGCAGAGCCTCTGCAAAAGGAAATTACACAGTATATGGCGAGAAAAGTGACCGGGGAGCAGCTTAAGAAAATTTTAAAGCAGTCAGAGGCTGTCGTAAATACGGAGCAGCAGGCAGAGGAGCTGGAAGAAACCGTAAAGCGGCAAAAGGAAGAGGCGAAGCTGGATAAGCAGCTGCTAAAGCTGATGAAGCAGATAGACGGCATTACTGTTTCTGGCGGAAAAATATACTGTGCGGATGAATTTGTAAAAATGTTTGTCACGGGTAAAAAAAAGAGCCAGAATTTTGGCATTACGGAAAATGTGGTCTGGAAAAAAATGAAAAACAAACTGGAGGATACGCCAAAGGATTTTGAATATCTGGATACAGAAGCTTTTTTGGCCAAAGTAAAAAAGGTTAGAAAACTGACAGAAGAGGCAATAAAACAGGCAGAGGAACTAAAAAGTGGTTATAAAAAATGTGCCGGTAAGAACAGCTCCTTTGCCGGTCACGACAAAAGAATGGGAGAGCTGATTCAGAGTTTATCTGTGCTTGTCGGAAACAAAAAGATTCTGGAAGAAACAGAAACCATAGTAAAGCAGAAAGTAACAGAGGAAACAAAAGAGCAGTTGAGGGTGCTTTGGAAGAACTATGATACCGCCAGCATTTCCTTTGACTATACCGGAGTCGAGGAAAGCGGTGGCGGTGACAACCCGCTAGAGGCGTTGTCTGGTTCATGGAAGGACGGAATTTTGAATCTGGTCTGCGAAAAACCGAATAAGCTGTCCCCAAAAAAAGTGTCCTCTCCGGATGGCTTTGCCAGACTTTATAAGGAGCAGGAAAAGAAATCAGAAAATTACGGAGACAGAGTTACGGACATTGCAGATAAAGAAGAGGTAGGGCTATCCGGTATTTTGGGTGATATGGGGGGTTATGCTCTGGATGAATTTTGTCTGGATTCGTATATCCAGCATAAATTTGCCAGTTACATAACAGGGACCTCCGGCTGGAAAAAATCTCTGGATTACCAGTGGGAATATATTGCCTCGGGAAAAAATACCGACAAAGAAAATCTGGAATCGGTATTAAACAGGATTCTTTTGATCCGGACGGTGATAAACTTTGCCGCCATTTATCAGGACTCCGCGAAAAAGTCCGAGGCATACACTGCCGCAGCGGCGGTGGTGGGCTTTACCGGACTAGAGCCTTTGATTCGACTGACCCAGACATTAATTTTAATTGTATGGTCTTTGGTGGAAGGATTAGTAGATGTGGCAGGTCTTTTACTGGAGAGAAATGTGCCGGTCATAAAATCTACCGCCCAGATTAAGACAAAATTCCCCCAGGTTTTTCAAATCACCAGACAGGCAATTATATCCCGGGCAAAAAAACTAAAAAAGGCAGAAAACCAATCCTTTGGATATCGGGAATATCTTCTTCTCTTTCTTGCCATGACAAAGCAGAGCACCCGGTTATACCGGATCATGGATATGATTCAGTGGGATATGAGAAAAAACGGGTATTCAGGTTTTCAGCTTGGCAGCTGTGTATTTTCTTTCCGGGTAAAGGGAAGTTTCTCCTTTCCCTCCCGTTTTTTCCGGATGGTACCGGTGGAAAAAATGCTGGGTCGTGATATCCGCAGCCATTCTATATCCTGCGAGATAGCGGCAGGGTATCTATAGCATAACGGTACCATTATGCTAGCACGATGTACCATCGTGCTAGTTAATCTCAAGGCGGGAAAGGGTATTCTATAACAACACAAAAGAGGGTTAATCCAAACGCTAACCAAATTGAAATAAAAATAAAAACATTAATGCAAAATAAACCACGAAACTATAGGATACCCTTTCCCGTCTTGAGTCTGCGAACAAATGGATGATGCAAAAAGGTATGTGTAAGGGGGAGGAAAATATGAAAGTAAAAAAAGCATCATTGACAGTGGAAGCGTCTCTCGTTCTTCCTGTCTTTCTTTTTGCCATGTTATTGATTGCTTATCTGGGGCAGATGATAAAATGCCAGAATGAAATGCAGTGGGCATTGACAAGAATTGCGAGAGAGGCCTCTGCAGAATACGGCGCCACAAAAAGCGAGGTATTTAAAAGTCATGCCTATTACCTCGCAAAGCTAAATCTTTACTTAAAAGGTATGGGAATTTCCGTATCGCTACTGGAATCTGAGCTCCTAAAGGAAAATGATGAAATTAATCTGTCGGCCAGTTACCACATTAAGCTCCCGTTCCGGCTGCTGAATACGAAACATTTATCCCTTTCCCAGCGAGTGCATACCCGTGCTTTTACAGGAGTGGAGAGCCGGGAAAGCACAGGCGGGCAGGAGGAAGTAACCGTTTATATTACAGAGACAGGAAGGGTATATCACAGGAAGCTGGACTGTACTTATTTAAAGCTCAGTATATCCCAGATTTTATATGGGGATGTTTCCGGAATGAGAAATGAAAGTGGTGGGCGTTACAAACCCTGTGAACGCTGCTGCAAAGGAAAGACATTCACGGGGCAGTCGGTCATCTGGATTACAAACTTTGGTGACCGGTATCACAGCAGCCGCTCCTGCAGTGGGATAAAACGCAGTATTCTCACGATAAAATTTTCAGAGGTGGGAAACCGTACGCCATGTAGTAAATGTGGAGAAGAAGGGAGGAAGTAGTATGAATCAGATGCTTATTCTTTTGGCAGGCATTTATCTGGCAGTCATGGCAGTCCTAGATAGAAAATATAAAAAGATTCCAGTCATACCGGGTGTAGTCTGTCTTGTGTTTGTCATATTGGGACAATTTGTTGCCGGACAATCCGTTCTCCACTGGCTTCCCGGTGTTTTCATAGGTGCGTTTTTATACGCAGTAAGCCGAACCAGCGGAGGCAGTATTGGAGAAGGAGATGCCATTGTTTATCTGGTAACCGGAGCGACGTTGGGATTTTACCGGAATCTGGAACTGTTAATGCTCAGCCTGATGTTAGCTGCCATGATGAGTCTTGTTCTTTTGGTAATTAAAAAAGTGGGGAGAAGGTACGCACTTCCTTTTATTCCCTTCACGGCGGTTGCTTATGGGATGGTGGTGTTATTATGAAAAAAGGAGGCTACTTTACAGTAGAGGCAGTTTTTGTTGTGTCAATATGTATCTGGATTTTTGCGGCACTTGTCTTTCAGGGACTCCATGTGCATGACAGAGTTGTCATAGAATCGGTAACAAATGAACAGACGGCACAGTGGTTGTCGAAGGGAAAGGAAGAAAAAGCGGAAACGTGGAAAAAGAAGACGGAAAAGGTGTTGGAAAGCCGGTTATTGTTGATGAAAGTAAACAAGATAGAGCCGGAGGATAGGCAGACAAAGGTTATAGTGAAGGTTCATTATACGATCCCTATTTCGCTGCCCTATATGAAAAAAATATTATCCGGGGGCAGTGGATTATCGGTCTTTGAGACAGAAAGAGAACATGTATGTGGAGCAAAATACCGGTGGGACCATGAAGCGTTATTGGAAAAGAAGGGGGAGTGACGAATGGAATATCAACTGTTACAGGATGGAACGGGAAATTATTTAAAAATAATAGGTAAAGCAGAAGAAACAATCAGTGACCGGATTTTTTCTTTTCAGGAGATAAAGGGTTTTCTACCGATGGAAATTCATTGGATAAATGGACAGAAAGAGGCCATTTATGATATTTCCGGTTGCGTATCTTTGGCATATTATCTGACAGAAACAGTGTTTACTCTGGCAGATATTCAAAATATCTTTTTTCAGTTAGAAGCTATGATAAAGCAACTGACAGACTATCTTTTAGATAACCGGGGGTTGGTCATCCACGAAGATTTTCTTTATATCGAGAAAGAATCCGGACAGGTGGAGGGCATTTTTTGTCCGGAGGCAGAAAAGGGGGATGTAAAGGCATTGGGACGACTGTTGGAATATATCATGGAAAAAATGAATCAGCAGGATCAGGAGCTGGTATTTTTTGTCTATGGTATGCACAAACTGACAAAGGAAGTCGGCGTTACACCGGCACGTTTGTGGGAATATGTAAAAAATATGAAACATGAAGAAATTTCTGTCCCGGAGAAAGAGGGGTGGATTATTTATCCGCACCAGGATGAAAAATCCAGTCCGCCGATAAAGGAAAAGGCAGGCCAGCCCTTCTTAAAAGAATATTTATTTCCCGGCGTAATCGCCTTGTTGGGAGTGGGCGCCTTTCTTTTTCTCTGGCAGCTTGGTTTTTTTCGTATGCCATTATCCGGGCAGACGGATTGGAAAAAGACAGTGGGAATGGCAGCCTTTTTTCTGGCAGTTGCCGGCTATGGTGTGTGGAAAACAATACCGTCAAGGCAGGAAAAGAGAGAGTCTGATCATGTAGATTATCGGGAAGAAAAAGAGGCGAAAAAGGCCTGTTTGATACCTTGTCAGGGTACCGGGGAACCCATACCGGTTACCTGTTTTCCTTTTCAGATCGGCCGTGCGGCAGGAAAGGTAAATGCATTTCTCAGTGATCAGGGAATCAGTCGGATACATGCCCAGATACTACAAGAGGGTGGAAATATTTTTGTGATGGATGAAGAATCGAGAAATGGGACGTTTCGGAATAACGAAAGACTGGTGCCGTGGCAGAAAACGAAACTCAATGACGGAGATTTACTTCGTCTGGCAGGAAATGAATATGTAGTGGAAATTACTCACTCGGAATATGTCATATGATGGATAAATTGTTTTTCAAAATAGGAGCTTTCGGCTAGATTGACATGATTGACCGGAGGTATAAAAAGGGTGTCCGGCTCTTTTACGGCAAATTCCCACAGACCTCGCAGGCAGGTATTTCCCATGGGATGCATGACATCAGGGGAAACAGAAGAAAACATTCTCAGTGTCTGACAGTCCGCCGGATTAAGATAAAAGCCAAAACCACCGCCTAAATAAAAGTCTGTAATTTCCTCCGGTGCTATTCCGGCGGTATGAGAAAGAGTTTCAATGCCGGCTGCAATGGCGGCAGCCGCCAGCTGGATATTCCGGAAATCCTCCGGGGTAAGGAAAAGAGAAGTACCCTCAGCCGACGAGGAGAGAAAAATTCCTTCCGCCGGAAAGCGTTCGCTTAATATGCCCTCTTTTGACACATAGTTTTTTCGGATTAATTCCGCGCATAATTGAATAGCACCGCAACCGCATATGCCCACGGGGAGCTTATTGTCAATGGTGGTAACTGTCGGGCGGAGAGGCTTTAAGTGGACGCCGCATATGGCACCGGGAATGGCCGGACAGCCACAGGACAGACCACCCCCCTCAAAGGCAGGACCGGCGGCTGTGGCGGCTGTATATAAAGTATTGTTATAAAAAAGAGCCATTTCGCCATTTGTACCGAGGTCTAAAAAGAGAGTCGGTGTTTCTTTTTCTGTCAGATGACAGGCAAAAAGACCGGCGGTAATATCGCCGCCGACAAAGGCGGAGAGCCATGGAAGAATGGTTACCTTACAGTTTTTGTAGTAAAAGGGCTCCGGCGATGGTACATGGATAGAAAAGGGGCTGGCAGCAAGACCGCTGCAGTCATATCCCATCAAAAGATGAATCATCGTAGTATTTCCTCCGATTAAGCAGGAGGTTATCTGTTCCGGCCGCTGATGGTTTTTCTGACAAAGGAGAGAAACCTGCCTTGTCAGTGCCGAAATAATTGTTTGCCGTAAATCCTTTAAGCTGCCGGAGCAGGCGGCCTGAATCCGGGCAATAATATCCGCACCATACGTTCTCTGGGGATTGGAAAAGCTCAGAGTCTGCCGCAGAGTACCACCGTTTTTTTCCATCAGGGCAAGAGCCACGGTAGTTGTACCAAGGTCAATTAAAAGAGTATCCCCGATTCCCGGAGAGGATACCATATCCTCTAAGGCAATCCCGGTAATATCTCCGGTGGTATCCGGTAGTGTTATCGTAATGGGTTCTTTTGGAATCAGAGAACAGTCGAAGGAATATAGTTTCCCGTTGCAGTGGTGCTGTCCATGACAATTACAGGGCAGGGAATATCCCATTTGCTCTAAAAGTGTCAGAATATGTTTGTCATTATTTTTGTCAGCCTTTACGGTAATTTTCATCCATACTCACTCCTATATTTCGATTCATTGACCAGTTTTTTGTTCTGTGTTACAATTTCAATCATAGCATAAACAAAAATTACAGTCCAGCAGGAGAATGCAAAGAGGGATACTTCTTCCATGGATAGGGAGGTCAGGATGCGGGAAAAAAATATAATTCCTGTCATTACGATTGTACTGGCAGCGATAAATGTATTGGTATATGTTTTTGTGGAGTGGTTTGGCTCCAGCTACGATACCGGTTTTATGATGAAAATGGGAGCAATATATGAGCCGTTGATACTAGAGGACCATGAATATTACCGGCTTATTACTCATTTTTTTCTCCATTTTGGCTTTGATCATCTGTTACACAATATGGTATCACTTCTCATATTGGGATGTACATTGGAAAGGGTTATGGGGAAAGTGAAATATTTTGTTTTATATTTTCTTTCCGGAATTCTTGCAGGAGTTACCTCTATCGTTTATAATGTAGTTGTTGGTAATGAGTATGTTGTTTCCTGTGGAGCATCAGGGGCAATCTATGGACTGACAGGGGCACTTTTAGTCCTTTTGATAATAGGAAATCGGAACCGCGGAACATCGGAAGTAACCCGATACCTTTTATTTATCGGACTTAGCTTATATAGTGGAATTCGGGATACCAGTATTGACAACGCTGCCCATATCGGTGGATTTATTACCGGATTTCTGATTTGTTTGATTATGTCAAGAAAGAAAAGGATGGAGGTTACCTATGAGAGTTAATATTTATTATGGAGGAAGAGGGCTGATTGATGACCCCACACTATTTGCCATTGAAAAAATTACAAAGGTACTGGATGAATTGCGGGTTACGGTGGAACGATATAATCTGTACGAGGAAAAAAGCAGTATTACTGTTTTGCCAAAGACGTTAAAAGATGCCGATGGTGTAATTCTTGCCGCCTCTGTGGAATGGTTTGGTATCGGGGGATTTTTACAGCAGTTTTTAGATGCCTGCTGGCTGTATGGAGATAAGGAAAGTATCTCTCACATTTATATGCTTCCTCTTGTCATGGCAACTACTTATGGAGAACGGGAGGCGGAATATACCCTGATTCGTGCGTGGGAAATGCTAGGTGGAGTTCCTTGCGAAGGCTTGTGTGCTTATGTGGATAACCATGTGGATTTTGAGACAAATGCGGAATATAATCTAATGATAGAAAAAAAGATAGAGAATTTTTACCGCACAATTTCTAAAAAAGCAGTGGCATTTCCGAACAGCAGCATGCAGGTGAAAGAGACGATGCTTCGTAGCAGCTCTCTCTCTTTGACACCGCAGGAAAGTGAGCAGTTGTCGGTTTATGTTTCCAATGATAACTATGTCAAGAAACAGAAAGAAGATATCGAAGAACTAGCAAGTTTGTTTAAGGGAATGTTGGGTGAGGATGGGGATGCCGATATTTATATTCGTAAACTAAAGGAAAACTTTTATCCATTAGATGATATGAAGGCAATCTTTCAGATTGATTTGACAGACGAAAATACTTCCCTGGTCATTGACATAAATGAAGATAAAATGGAGTGTTACCTGGGCAGTGTGGAAGAGTCAGATGTCACGGCAAAGGTAAAAAAGGAGGTCTTTACCGATATCTTGAACGGCGCAAAAACATTCCAGAGTGCATTTATGTCAGGGGAGTTATCCGCTCAGGGAAACTTTAAAATATTGAGAAATTTTGACACGATTTTCCGTTTCGGGAAGTAGAGTATTCTGAAAGAATAGGTCTAAGAAAGGCAATGGAGGTATAAAGAAATGAAGGATGAAAATTGTATTTTTTGTAAAATTTTAGCGGGAGAAATTCCGTCAACGACGGTTTATGAGGATGATTCCTTTCAGGCCATTTTAGATGTCAGTCCGGCAGCAAGAGGTCATGTTATTATTTTGCCGAAAAATCATGCGGCAAATTTATTTGAGTTATCGGAAGAGGATGCGGCAGGCATTATGGTTGTGGCAAAAAAAATTGCAACGGCTGTCAAAAAGACCTATCAATGTGACGGTATCAATGTACTCCAGAATAACGGGGAGGCAGCGGGACAGTCGGTATTCCATCTCCATGTTCATGTAATACCGAGATTTGAGGGCGACACCGATACGATTAATATTGGTTGGAAGCCGGGAGAGATGCCGTTAGATATGGCAGCGATAGCAGATGAAATCAAAGCAAATTTATAGGGAGGTATTACGGTGAAACGGATTATACTGACAGGCGGAGGAACCGCGGGACATGTGACGCCGAATATTGCATTAATTCCGGAATTGCAGAAGCGGGATTATGAAATTCATTATATTGGCTCGAAAACCGGAATTGAAAAAGAACTGATTAGTAATTTTGACATCCCTTACTATGGGATTTCTTCCGGTAAGCTTCGCCGGTATTTTGACGTTAAGAATTTTACGGACCCGGTTCGGATTTTAAAGGGCTATGCTGAGGCAGATAAGTTGATGAAAAAAATCAAACCGGATGTGGTATTTTCCAAGGGCGGGTTTGTGACCGTGCCGGTTGTAAAGGCGGCAAAGCGGAGACATGTCCCTTGTGTTTTGCATGAATCGGATATTTCTCCAGGTCTGGCAAACCGTTTGTGTATTTCTTCGGCAGCGGCGATTTGTGCCAATTTTCCGGAGACCCTGGAAAATCTCCCAAAGGAAAAGGCGTATCTGACCGGTTCGCCAATCCGGGGCGAACTTTTTTCCGGAAATCGTCTGAAGGGACTGGATTTTTGTGGCTTTACCGCAAATAGACCGGTTATTCTTGTCATTGGAGGAAGCCTCGGGTCTGTGCGGGTCAATGAAGCCGTGAGAGAGATTTTGCCGGAGTTGTTGGAGCGTTACCAGATTATCCATCTTTGTGGAAAGGATAAAGTAGAGGAATCACTGAAGGGGACAGAGGGGTATGTTCAGTATGAATATATTCAGAAGGAACTCTGCGACCTTTTAGATGCTGCTGACATTGTTATTTCCCGTGCCGGTGCCAATGCCATCTGCGAATTGCTGGCACTGCATAAGCCGAATATTCTGATTCCGCTCTCTCTGGAAGCCAGTCGAGGAGATCAGATTTTAAATGCCGCTTCTTTTGAAAAGCAGGGCTTTAGTTATGTGATCCGGGAAGAAGAGCTGACCAGTGAGAAGCTTTTAGAGGCAGTTCGTCAGGTGGATGAAAAGAAACAGGAGTATCAGGCGGCCATGTCTGCCAGCGACCAGCAGAATGCGGTGATAAAGGTGGCAGATATTATCGATAAAACGGTTCTTGCCGAACAATAAGAAGATGTTAGTCGTATTGTGTCATACGATTTTTTAAAAAGTCAGGAATACCATCTGGTATCCTTCCCCCTTCACTGTTATACTGACGGAAAACTCGGAGAATTTCAGCCGGGAGTCAGAAATGGAGGGACTGATATGAGGGAATTTTTAAACTACTACGGTGTTGTATATGGAGTGATTGCACTCTGTATGCTGGAAATCCTGACGAAGGGAATGCTTAGCCATACATATAAGCGTCTTTTAAAGGCGGCGAAAGATATGGGTCATTCGGAGCACCGGCTGATGAAGTCGTTGCGTATGAAATTTGAGACCTGCTATAAATTAAAAATTGGTGTTCCCAATGTGGAAATTTTTGTTGAAAAGTATCTCAGACATTATCATGTTTTGGGACTGCATTTGAAGACATGGGAAACCTTTTGCAATCAATGTATGCTGCTTTCCATGATTGGCAGTTTTGGCTTTGGAATCTGGGCGATGATTATAAACTCAAGCCCGGAAGTTATTTTTTCCAGTCTGTTTGTCGGGGTATTGGGAAACGGGATTGTTTTATTATTTGACGGCTTATTTGGCATTGGCAGTAAGCGTGAGCTTTTGCGTATTGACATGATGGATTTTCTTGAAAACATATACAAGCCGCGACTGGAAAACGAGACGTTCCATTCTCAGATGATGGAAGAATATCAGCAGGAATATTTTGATTTTGATAAGGAGATAGAAAAGCAGGCAAAGGTAGTCAATCTTGTTCCGAAGGAGGAAGAAACAATACCGGGACTGTCCATTGATTTTACAAAAGAGGAAGAAGAAGTAATCCGGGAGGTAATCCGGGAATATCTGGGATAAAGGTTGACAGAGAGATTTACAAAAGGGTATAATTCATTTAGAAAACTGTCCTGATAAAAAAGGGCGATATGAATATTGTACAGGAGGATTAATACAATGAAAAACCATGTTACATTTGACTATTCTCTGGCAGGAAAATTTATTCGGGAAGATGAAATTACATCCATGAAGGCACTGGCAGAGACAGCAAGGGATACTTTGGAGAACAAGAAGGGTGCGGGAAATGATTTTCTTGGCTGGATTGATTTGCCGGTAGACTATGATAAAGAGGAATTTGCAAGAATACAAAAGGCAGCGGAAAAGATTCAGTCGGATTCTGAGGTTTTAGTCGTAATCGGTATCGGTGGTTCCTATCTGGGAGCCCGTGCGGCAATTGAGTTTTTGCGCCACTGCTTTTACAACAGTGTGGACAAGTCGGTGCGAAAGACACCGGAAATTTATTATGCCGGAAACAGCATCAGCGGCACATATCTGTCCCAGTTGGTAGAAACTATCGGAGACAGAGATTTTTCTGTCAATGTTATAAGTAAGTCCGGTACAACGACAGAACCGGCTATTGCTTTCCGTGTATTTAAGGAAATGCTGGAAAATAAATATGGAAAAGAAGGAGCGGCAAAACGTATTTATGCCACCACCGATAAGGCCAGAGGAGCTCTCAAGGGACTGGCAGACGAGGAAGGATATGAAACCTTTGTTGTGCCGGATGACGTAGGGGGACGTTTTTCCGTTCTTACCGCAGTTGGGCTTTTGCCAATCGCTGCCAGCGGTGCTGATATTAGCAAATTAATGGAGGGCGCCCAGAGCATGAGAAAGCTTTGTCTGGAAACCCCGATTGAAAAAAATGATTCCATTTTATATGCCATTATCCGAAACATTCTGCACCAGAAGGGCAAGGATGTGGAAGTGCTGGCAAACTATGAGCCAATTTTCCATTATGTAGCAGAGTGGTGGAAGCAGTTGTACGGCGAGAGCGAAGGAAAGGATCAGAAGGGTATCTTCCCGGCATCTGTGGATTTGACAACTGACTTGCACTCCATGGGTCAGTTTATTCAGGACGGTTCCCGCATTATGTATGAAACTGTTATGGAGTTGGAAAAACCGGCACTGGATATTACGTTGAAGGAAGAGGCAAAGGATTTGGACGGCTTGAATTATCTGGCGGGCAAAACAATGGATTTCATCAATAAGAGCGCCATGAAGGGAACCCAGTTAGCCCATACGGACGGTAATGTTCCAAACCTTATTATTCGCGTTCCGGAGCAGGATGAATTCTGTCTGGGCGAGTTGTTCTATTTCTTTGAGTATGCCTGTGGTATCAGTGGCTATCTCTTAGGAGTAAATCCGTTTAACCAGCCTGGTGTGGAGAGCTATAAAAAGAATATGTTTGCGCTGCTTGGCAAACCGGGCTATGAGGATTTGAGTAAAGAATTACTGGCAAGACTGGGATAATGTAATGGAATAATACATTGAAATATTCTTTTTTGAGAAATTAAATAAAGATATTTGGGAAGCAGGAATGGGTTCATTCCTGCTTCTGTTATGTGGCAACCAATTTTTGTGCCAGATATATCAATTTTTGTTCCGAAAACATCATAGTAATTTTTTCTCATAGCACTTAAAATAAAAATAATATAGATATTTTTGTATAAAAGGAGGAAAATTTATGAGGCATTGGAAACGCATAACCGGAATTGTTCTGTCCGGAATGTTAGTACTGTCAATGACAATAAGCAGCGCCACAGGTGGATTATCTGTAGCAAAGACAAAAAAAGCAACATTAAAAACAAAAAATGTAAAACTGAAGGTGGGCAAGAAAAAAACGATTAAAATTAGAAATAAGAAAAAATCCTGTAAATATACCTTTAAAAGCAACAAGAAAAAGGTGGCTACCGTATCAAAAAAAGGTAAAATTAAAGCAATCAAAACAGGCTCTGCCAGAATTACGGTAAAAGAGATTGCAAAAAGGGGAAAAGGGAAATCAAGGAGAGTTGGTACCGTGAAGGTGAAGATTACAGAATCAGGAAATGATAATAAGGCAACAGAGACACCAAATTATAATCCGACAAAGGCGCCTACAGCTAGTCCGAATAATATACCGACTCCGTCGCCGACACCGAGCACAGAACCAACCGCAAGTCCGACACCAAGTCCGGGCACATCTTCAGATTATAACCCTCCAAGTGATTATACAACGAAAAAAGCAGATGTGGTATATGGTAAAAGAGAGCTGATTGAATATTACTCAACAACGACAGAGAAAAACCGGAAGGCCTATGTGGTTTTGCCGAACGGATATGACGAAAGTAAACAATATCCTGTTGTATACCTATTACATGGTATCGGAGGTGATCATACTGAGTGGTTCCAAGGCAAACCTGTGGAAATTCTTGGCAATCTGATTGCCGCAGGAGAAGCGGACGAGATGATTATGGTGTTCCCGAACATTCGTGCCAGGGCGAATGATGCGGCTTCTTATGAGCTTACCGTGGAAGCCTTCCAGGCATTTGACAATTTTATTAATGATCTCCGTGATAACTTGATGCCATATATAGAGAAGAATTATGCTGTAAAAACCGGACGCGAAAATACGGCGGTGTGTGGATTATCCATGGGAGGAAGAGAGTCCTTGAATATAGGTCTTAAAATGGCAGATAAATTCGGTTATATAGGTGCCTTTGAGCCAGCTATCGGTGTACTCCCTTATGAGATAGAGGGTGGACTGTTTACCACGGAAACCATGACACTGCCGGACAAATACAAGAACAGTACCTTCCTTATGATTGTAAAGGGACAGAGTGATGGTGTTGTAGGAGAATGGCCGCTGACATACCATAATACCCTAGAAAAGAACGGTGTACCGCATCTCTACTATGATATGCCGGGAGGACACGATTTCAGTGTATGGAATAACGGTCTCTACAATTTTGCCAAGAGAATTTTCAGTAAAAGTTCCATTACAGTAAAATAGGTGGGATAGATATATTTAATAGATATTATTCAGTCGGTAGGGCTTCCGGATATCTTGCATCTGGGAGCCCTACTTATTGTATGGTTCTTTGGTCTAACGGGAATATGCCAGATATGTCAATATTTATTCGCAAAATATCATAGAAATTTCCTTTCCTCCCATTTAAAATAATACTATCATAAAGGTTTCGAACAATAATAAAAGGAGGATGAGGAAATGAAAAAGGAAAAACGTGTAGGCAGCATTGTTTTGACCGGGCTGTTAGTGCTATCCATGACAATCAGTGGCATGGCCGGCACAACATCCGATGCAAAGGCAAAAAAGGCTACATTAAAAACAAAGAAGGTAAACTTGAGGGTGGGTGAAAAGAAAAAAATCAAAATTAATAACAAGAAAAAATCCTGCAAATATACCTTCAAGAGTAACAAAAAGAAGGTGGCAACGGTGTTAAAGAAAGGTCAGATTAAAGCTAAGAAAACAGGCAACGCCAAAATTACCGTAAAAGAGGTTTCCAAAAAGGGAAAAGGAAAGGCTAGAAAGGTTGGCATTGTAAAAGTGAAGGTTAAGCAAAAGCAGGTACAACCGAATAAGACGGCACAGCCGAATAAGACGATACAACCAAATAAAACAACACAACCGAATAAGACGACACAGCCAAATAAACCTCTTTCACCTGACGAAGTTTCCATAAAGGTGTATACAGATGAGATTTCAGAGGATAATCTGATTGCGAAGGCAGGTGGCGTAGGAACTCCTCCGACACCGTCACCAACTCCGTTTACCGGTACCCCGACGCCGAAGCCGACGCCACAGGTGTTATTTAATGCAACAATGGAGGATGATAGTACTACACCGATTGTAAAACGTGGTAATGCAACTGTTTCCGTGGAGGAGGATGGAGCTAACGGAACCTCTAAATGTGCAAAGGTTACTGACCGTACAGCCGACTGGCATGGTGCTCAGATTGATATTACAAAGATGGCTGTCACAGGCAGCAAGTATGAGTTGAAATTTTATGCCAAGCAGTCTACCGGAGAGAAAAGAAAAATTGATTTGAGTATGCAGTATGTAGATGCTGATTCCGGAGATGAAAAATATGATAGCATTAAATCTTATGAGTTACCGAATGACATATGGACGGAATGTACGGCTTCTTTCACACTTCCTGACCATATAGGTGACATCATTGTTTATTGGCAGTCCGTATATAATTCCAATAACTATATGGATTTTTATCTGGATGAGGTAAGTATGCAGGGTATAGCAAAATCAGGGGAGGATGAAAACTTACCGGATATCAGCGCAGGACTGGTAAAGGGTACGGTGGGAAATCCAATTATGACCTCTCGTCTGACAGCAGACCCGTGGGCCATGGAATATAACGGAAGAGTATATGTATATGGCACAAATGATTCCCAGCAATATGCTGTGGCTCCTGAGAGGGATAATAACTATGACAAGATTACTACATTGAACTGTTATTCCTCTGCGGATATGGTAAACTGGACCGATCACGGAACCATCAATGTAAAGAAAGCGGCTACCTGGTCATCCAACTCATGGGCTCCGGCAGTAGCTCACAAGACAATAAACGGAAAGGAGAAATTTTTCCTTTATTTTGCAAACAATGCCAGCAGCATTGGTGTACTGACAGCAGACAGTCCGGTGGGACCATGGACCGATCCGATTGGTAAACCGATTATTAACCGTGAAATCGGAAATTGTGGCGAGGATGATGTCGAATGGCTCTTTGACCCGGCAGTTCTGGTAGACGATGACGGACAGGGATATTTATATTTTGGCGGCTTTGGAAGCTCCAAGGATACTCCGGAATATAATGCAAACCCTAAATGTGCCCGGGTAATTAAGCTGGGAGATAATATGGTAACTACCGTAGGTGATGCCGTCACCATTGATGCTCCATATATGTTTGAGGACTCCGGTATCAACAAGATTAATGGTAAATATTACTATAGCTATTGTACGAACTGGACAAATGAGGCCAGACAGAATTCAAAAGTAGGGGCAGCCACCATCGCCGTAATGGAAAGTGATAGCCCGATGACAGGCTTTACGTATGTGGGCTCTGTTATGCCGAATCCGGGTAAGTTCTTTTCTGGAGCAGATGGAAACAACCATCATTGCTTTGCGGAATTCAAAGGTAAATTCTACGCATTTTACCATACAAAGTACGATACTATACGGCTGGGAATGAAGAAGGATTTCCGTACTACCTACGTAAATGAGTTAAATCTGGGAGAAAACGGAGATTTTACAAATAAAAATGGATCCATTGCTTCTACAAAGATGACAAAAACCGGTGCAACAGCCGTATCCACTATTAATCCATACAAAACAGTGGAGGCTGAAACCTTTGCCATGGCGGATACCGCAGGTACGGTAGAAAATACACTGAAAAACTCCAATGCCGACTGGTTAACAAACTACTCGGTATTTAACGGCAAAATCGGCAGTTATGTCGGTGTAACAGAGGTGGATTTCGGAGAAGAGGGAGCGAGTGAGGTTACTATGAAGCTTGGCGAAACAGGCTCGGATAACTATAAGGATGTAACGGTTAAGCTGGATAAAAAAGTTACAGGAAAGCATACTATTTATTTTGAATTTGTAAAATGTGGTATATTGATGGATTCCTGGCGTTTCAAAAAATAATAAATTATTTTTCAAAAAACCAAGTGGGTTCGTGTCCGGCACGAATCCACTTGGTTTTTTTGGATTAATGTGGTAAAATCGGTATTGGAGGGGGCATCATGTTTAAAATATTGTATGCAATGGTAAAGGAACATATGGAAGAGGGGTTTGAGGATAATTTGGTCTTTGTCGATGGAGAATATGAAATGATGCTCTTTGAAACAGAGACATTAATTGAGGTAAATGGTGAAATGAGGGCCTATCCACCACATACTGGCATTATATATAAGCCCGGCCAGCGTGTCCACTATACAGCCAAAAGTGGCAAATTGATTTACACATGGATACGTTTTGACTGTGATGAACCCCTGTTTGCAGAGGGGTATGTACCCTTTGGAGTTCCTATTCTATGTGAAAATTATGATTATTTTTTAAGATACTGGGAGCTTGTGGCATGCGAAAATTTCTGGCATAGCCAAAGTGAAGAGCATATTATAACGGATTTAATGCACATCATTTTCCACTGGTTCCATGATTATGCCTTTCCCACGGAAAGTTCACGCTACCAAAATGTATTGGAAAGCCTGCGTGCAGATATTTATGCCCATCCGGAGTATGATTGGACATTAGAGAAAATGGCAGAGCGCACAAGTATGAGTACACGTTCTCTGCTAAAGTTATATAAAGATTTTGCGCATATTTCCTGTATTGCCGAAGTGATTGAAAGCCGTATGGCACGTGCCAAGATGCTATTGCTACAGACAAAATATACGATTGATGAGATTAGTGACCGATGTGGTTATCATAATGTAGAACATTTTTGCCGGCAGTTCAAACGCCATGAGAGTATCTCTCCGGGCAGATATCGAAAACAGCACCGGATTGGAACGGATATGGGTGATTCTTACGAATAGAAATGCCGAATTTTCTGTAAATAAAAAGAAGTTGTCACTTAATATGACAACTTCTTTCTTTTGATCAGAATAATTATGCCTCAATAGCACCTGTAGGACATGTAGCTGCACAAGAACCACAGTCTAAACAAGCATCGGCATCAATTTCATAATGAGCGTCTCCTTCAGAGATTGCTCCAACTGGACAATCAGCTGCACAAGAACCACAGCTAATGCATGCATCCGTAATTTTATAAGCCATTTTTTGTATCCTCCTTTATTATATTGAACATACTCACATCATAATACAAAATCCGAAAAAATACAAGTAGAATTTAACAGGAAATGAATAGTTTGAGAGAAATGGGGGAATACTTTCTTGACAAGGATGGAAGTTCTGACTATAATCGTAACAGAGAAAGTTATTTATTATAGAGCTAGCAACGATAAGGAGGATATAGAAATGTTAAAAGAAGTGACAAAGGATATGTTGATTGGTCAGATTTTACAGGAGGATGCTACCATTGCTCCTATTTTGATGGCTTCCGGTATGCACTGCATTGGATGTCCGGCATCTCAGGGAGAGAGCTTAGAGGAAGCATCTATGGTGCACGGCATGGACTGCAATGATTTGGTTGGAAAGATTAATGAATATCTGGCGACAAAGAACGCCTGAAAAGTGAAGTTTTAGCTTACAATAATTAAAACAAGGGATACCATCTAATCGACTCAAACCGATAACGCTTCGCGTTAAAGGTTCTCGCTGATTGGATGGTATCCCTTGTTTAAAGATTCTAACCAAAAATTCTTTTCAATACTTATAATTTCTTTATCAATTCGTTAGGGCGTTCATGACACCGTAATAGGCTGGCTTTGGCTGGAAGTTCTGGTCAAACAGTCTTGCCCAGCAGTCCTGGTCAGGGGCTGGATTCGTACCGAATACACTATAGGGATTATCGATTAAGCCGAAGAAGGTGACATTGGTAATATTAGCGGTTCCACCTCCGTCTGTATCCTCATCGATGAGCATGTCCATCAATGCCTGATAATTTTTTCCCTGTTGTGTATAATCCGCCTCTGTCGGATTTTTGTAATCCGGTACCCGGTAGGTCAGTTCGGTCAGATGTATTTCCAATCCGGCTGCCGCAAAGTTTTGAATAGCCGTTCTGACACTGGCTACTCCGGGCCAGTTGGAATTTAAATAGGATTGCATACCAACACCGTCCAAAAGTCCGGCTTCCTTAATCGGTTTAACAATCTCAATAATTTTTTCGTTCTTGTCGGGCTGAAAGGTATTAAAATCATTGTAAAACAGCTTTACATCTTTATCGGCATACTTTCTTGCGTAGTAGAAGGCATCTGCCACAAATTCTTCTCCGATAATCTGATACCAGGTAGAGTTGCGGTATCCATTTGGGGTAGAGGTGTCCACTGCCTCATTTACGACATCCCAGCAGTAGACAACACCTGGGTAATAGGTCTGGCAAAATTCAAGAAGCTGTCTTATGTAGCTGCCCATTCGTTTTTGCATGGTTGTTTTATCTACATAGGCACCGCCACTGGAAAAACCTTCCCGGAAGAACCAATCCGGTGTCTGGGTGTGCCATACAAGAACGTGTCCGCGCATTTTGATTCCGCTTTGCTTACAAAATTCCAGATTATCCACAATCGGGCTGTAATTAAGGGCAGGAGTGTCATTTTTTCCGCTGGCGGCGTTTGACTGACTGGCCGACTGGTTTAACAAAAACTGAGGCTTCATCAGATTACTCAGTGTCGTACTGTTAAAGTGCCGTTTCATTACCTGCCGCATCTCCGGGGAAGCCGCCGTACTGTTGCCGGCAGAAGTACCGTTAATGGCTGCACCGATACTGAAATAGTTGCTGTAGGCATCCTTTACGGAATCTAGATTTAAAGCAGTGGTTAAATCGTAGGTTGAAGAGGAGGATATGGTATCGGTATAGGAAGCATTTACGCTTGGTTTTGCCGGTACACTGACTGCCTCTGCCTCCGGAAGGGAGCCCGGGTTAAATGGTGAGGCTGTGCCACTCGGGGTGGCAGACGGACTCGCTGTTGGAGTATTGCCAGGGGTGGCAGACGGACTCACCGTTGGGGTGCCACTCGGGGTTGCGGACGGGCTCGCCGTTGGGGTGTTGCCGGGACCAGGAGACTTCACAACAGGTGTGGTAGCTGCTGCTGTCCTTGTCGGTGTAACAGTCGGCTTTATCGGTTCTTTGGCACGAATCGTAACCTTGCAGGAAAGACGATAGGTCTTTTTCCCCTTTTTTCGTTTTAATGTAACTCGTGCTGTAACACGGGCAGTACCTTTTTTTACTCCCCTTACAATGACGGAATTTTTCTTTTTAGATTTCAGTTTGATTTTTTTGTTGGAAGTTTTCCATTTTGTTTTCCGAATAAGGCTTTTCTTGACGCCGGTTACCTTTAATTTCTTTTTGCCGGCAATGGTTATTGACGCTTTTTTTGTCAGCTTAGGCTTTTTTACTTTGGCAGATGACAATTCCACCGGAGAAGTAAAAAGCAGAGTAAACAAAAGTAAAATTGCTATCCAACGTTGTTTTGTCTGAAACATAGGGTTCCCTCCTTTAATAAAATAAAAGGGTGTGGTCAAATCACACCCTTTTGAAAAATCATGTTAATGGTTATTACAATTTGGCTAGCTGTGCTAAAGCTTTATCCTTGACAATAATTTGAAAGTGTTCATTATAATAATCCTGAGTGGCATAGGTTACCGTTTCTTCTTTTCCAAATTCTGAAATAACAGAACATGCCAGTTGGAAAGAGGTTTTGGCATTGCCACGGTTTAAGAGGAGATAATAGCGGTTCGTTACCGTATCTTTCCATACCGTATTTTTTCCGGAATAATTTTCATTTACCAGATGGGCAACCTCAATAATTGGATTCAGGGACAGGAAAGAATATACCTTTACACGCTCCTGAATTGCCTCTGTACTTTTTTTCTTATTTGTCTTTTTCCCTTTTTTTCCTTTTTGTAATGCCTCGCTTAACGGGATAAATTCGGATGAATCACGAGAGGAATTTTTACTTTCTGCTTCTTCAATCAAATCATGCAACTGCTCAAAGCAATTTACAATTTCTGAGGCATCAATAGAGGAAGCATCCTCCTCGTCCTCTTCCATGTCCAGCTCATCCTCATCTTCATCCTCAAAATCCTCATCCTGAATACCAAAACGGGAAAATTTTTCATCAAATTCTTCCGGATTATCCACCTTGGTAATTACGAGGACAATGGAGTCCCGGGAAGTCGGGATTGCTTCTATCATCAAAGGAATGTCATCTGCATCAAATCCAAAATCGATGTTGGCTTGTTCCATCATATCACGAAAAAGTTCCTTCGCTTTCTCGGAACCATAGGCCAGCTCACTTATTTTAAGATGGCGTTCCATCAAATCGTGTTTGCTCAAAGTACAGCGGATTTGATTTTCACTAATTCGTTCAATCTTCACAAGCACACTTCCTTTCTAGTCGAACTGACTTATATTTGTATCAAAAGTATAAGTTATATTTGCCCTAAAGTCAACATATTAGAGGAAAAAAGTATCTGGAAATATTTATATTATATGTTTAAACGGTATGAATTTTCGTATATACGACACTTGATTTTGCAAAACACCGTTAAGTATAATATAGTTAAGGGTAAAGCTGCACTAAAATTGGGAGGTGGTTATCGGGGCTGATTTTACATATATTAAGTAATGAAAAGGAACATGTCAATATTTTTCGCAAATCTTTTTTTCTATTTTATTCATAGCAGTTAGTTACATTATAGTTATATTTCAATAAAAAATTCACAAAAAAATAAGGCAGTCTTTACCTGCAAGCTACAAAAGAATGGTTTACATCACGGAATACACCTTCTTTTACTTTGTAGTTACAATAGGAGGACATATGCAAAACAATCAATGGATACTGGAGGAAGCGGCGTATGCAAAAGAACATGGAATCGCCATTGATGTCGAAGGTATTTCCTACGAGGATAAAAGTCAGACAGAGCTTCTGAAGGTATTGGAACATGGGTCCTATATGTTAGATTATGAGGGGGATGCACTCGGTCGGATTATTGCTCTGCATGTTGACAGGGTGGGACCGTCTGAAAAACCGTCTTATAAATCGTTACGATGTACAAAAAAATAGGCCGGAAAAGGGGCACGGGAATTACGCGGTTTCCGTGCCTTATCCTATGTAGTGTGTCGTATTTGACAAAAAGAAGTGTATAAATTTCAAAAAAAGTATTGACAAAAAAATGAGTGTGGGATATAATCCTAGTATTCCTAGCAAACATGTAGGAAAACTAAGAAATAAAAAATCCAAAGAAAGGAGAGCGCGTTATGAAAAAAGTAACAACACGAAAAATGATGCAGAGCAGGATGTGTTGCTGTAGCTTCATGCAGATGTGCGTGGCTATGGATTATTTTCATGCGTGTTGTTCTCCGGTGTGATTGTGATATAGAATGCAAACATACGGCGCGGATACATCACGGCATGTGTCTGCGTTTTTTATTGTCAACCTTCTTCGGAGTGAAACAGGAGAAAGAAAAGCAGAAAGGAATTTTATTATGAGTGAATTTAAAAATCATGCAATAAATACAAAATTGATTCATGGAGGGATTTCCACAGATGAGGCAACAGGGGCAGTAAATGTCCCGATTTACCAGACCTCGACCTTTAAGCAGGAAATTCCGGGCGTACATAAAGGATATGAATATTCTCGAACCGGGAATCCGACAAGAGAGGCGCTGGAAGCATTGATTGCAGAGTTAGAGGAGGGAATAGCCGGATTTGCCTTTGCCTCCGGGCTGGCAGCCATTACCGCAGTACTCAGCCTGTTTCAGACCGGGGATAAGCTGGTTATATCCGATAACGTGTACGGCGGAACCTTCCGGGTACTGGATAAGGTCTTCAATAATTTTGGCATTGGCTATGTGTTAGTAGATACGACAGATATTAACAAGGTAGAAGAAGCCATAGATGAAACCGTGAAGGCGGTATATATTGAAACTCCGACCAATCCGCTCCTTGGCATTACGGATATCCGTGCCGTGTCGGAAATTGCAAAGAAAAAAGGGCTTCTAACGATTGTGGATAATACCTTCTATACACCGTATCTGCAGAGACCGATTCCGGAAGGGGCGGATATTGTCATTCACAGTGCTACAAAGTATCTGGGAGGACACAGTGATGTAGTGGCAGGGCTGGTTGTGGTAAATGATAAAGAGCTGGCAGAAAAAATTGCCTTTTTGCAAAATTCCACCGGCGGAGTGCTTTCTCCATTTGATTCCTTTTTACTGATTCGGGGTATCCGGACGTTGGGTGTACGGCTGGACCGGCATGTGGAAAACGCAGAAAAGCTGGCACAGTTTTTGCAGGGTCATCCGGAAGTAAAAAAGGTATACTATCCGGGATTGAAAGAGCATCCGGGATATAAAATTAATAAAAAGCAGGCAAAGAACGGCGGTGCTATGATTGCCTTTGAATTAACGGAAAACCATGATGTTAATAGATTTTTCAAAAACCTTCATATTATCAGTCTGGCAGAGAGTCTGGGAGGAATTGAATCCCTTGTCTGCCATCCGGCTTCCATGACCCATGCGGCAATTCCGGAAGAAATCCGGAATGCGGTGGGAATTACAAAAGGACTCATCCGGCTCTCTACCGGAATAGAGGAGAGAGAGGAATTAAGGCAGGATTTGGAGCAGGCGATTACCGCTTCCCGGATTTGAAAGGGGGAGGCCTATGAAATACTATGAATCTACACAGGATATGATTGGCGATACCCCCATGGTTAAGCTCTCTTACATGGGAGCGGGCCTTAGGCCAGAGATATTTGCAAAATTGGAACTCTACAATCCGTCGGGCAGTGTAAAAGACCGTATCGGAAAATACATGATAGAGGATGCTGAGAAAAAAGGGTTGCTAAAGCAGGGTTCCACAATCGTGGAAGCTACGGCGGGAAACACCGGACTGGGAATAGCCTTTGCCGCATTAAACAAAGGTTACCGGATTATCTTTGTCGTGCCGGATAAATTTTCCATAGAAAAGCAGCAGTTAATGAAAGCACTGGGAGCAGAGCTGGTGCATACGGCGAGAAAAGACGGTATGCAGGGAGCCGTGAAGAAGGCGGAAGAACTGAGGGAGGAAATCCCCGGAGCCATTTCTCTGGAGCAGTTTAAAAACCAGAGCAATCCCCTGGCTCATTATGAGACAACGGGACCGGAAATCTATGAAGCCATGGAAGGCAACATTGATTATGTGGTGTTAGGTGCCGGAAGCGGAGGAACCTTTACCGGAATAGTAAAGTATCTGAAGGAAAGAAATCCGAAGATACAGGGAATTTTGGCAGATCCCATTGGCTCCACCATAGGAGGCGGAGAACATGGTGATTACAATATAGAAGGAATCGGGAATGATTTCATTGCGGACACAATGGACATAAGTCTTGTGGATGAGGTCATTAAGGTGTCCGACAGAGAAGCCTTTGAGGCTTCCCGCCAGCTGGCAAAAAAAGAGGGGATATTTGCAGGAAGCTCCTCCGGTGCGGCACTGGCCGCCGCCATAAAGCTGGCAGAAACAAAGGCGGGCGGAAATATTGTTGTGGTATTACCGGACAGGGGTGACAGATATTTCAGTGCCCACTTATATGATGAGGAATGAAAGGTGGTATAACCATGAGCGAAGAAACAGAAATATTCCGGCTGGAGCATGTATCCAAAGTATTCCGGGACAAAAATGCGGAAGTTACGGCGGTGGATGATGTCAGCCTCAGTATCCATAAGGGCGAGGTGTTTGGCATTATTGGTATGAGCGGTGCCGGTAAAAGTACGCTGGTTCGGACGCTGAATCGACTGGAAAATGTGACAGAGGGAAGGATTTCCTTTGACGGTGAGGTTTTAGGAGAACTGTCGGAGAAAAGACTTCGAAAGGTCAGACAGTCCATGGCGATGATATTCCAGAGCTTTAATCTGCTGATGCAGAAAAATGTGCTGGCAAATGTAATGCTGCCGATGAAAATAGCTAAGGTAGAAAGAAAAGAGCGGAGAGAACGAGCGCTTGAAATGCTCCGGGTAGTAGGATTAGAGGATAAGGCGAAAGCATATCCGGCACAGCTGTCCGGTGGGCAGAAACAGAGAGTTGCCATTGCCAGAGCACTATCCATGAATCCGAAGGTTCTTCTCTGCGATGAGGCCACCAGTGCCTTAGACCCGAAAATTACCGAGGAAATTCTGACTTTGCTGGGAGAAATTAACAAGACGATGAAGCTGACCATTGTCATTATCACCCACGAAATGTCCGTGGTAGAAAAAATCTGTGACAGGGTAGCGATTATTGATAAAGGGAAATTAGCCGAGGTAGGACCGGTGGAGGAAATCTTTACCAGTCCAAAGACAGAAGCAGCAAAACATCTTGTATTCCCGGCGAAGCAGGAAATGGATAATCCCTTCCATATGACAGATAAAAGATGTGTCCGGATTGTATTTGACGGACTTGCCGCCAATGAGCCGATTATTGCCAACCTGGTGCAGGATACCGGGGAAAAGGTAAATATCCTCTGTGCCAATACAAAAAGTGTTGGCGGTGTGGGATTTGGGCAGATGATAGTAGAGCTGCCTAAAAACCCGGATGCGGCAGAAAGAGTATTAGAGTATTTCAAACAGGCAGGTGTAGTTACCACTGAGGTTGAGAGAGAGGAGGAAAATGTATGACACAACAGCTTTGGGAAATGATTGGTCAGGGAGTAGTCGAAACTCTCCAGATGACGGTTATTTCTACGATATTAGCCTATGTCGTAGGGCTGCCACTGGGTATCGTTCTGGTCATAACGGATAAAGGACATATTTTACCAAACCGGATTGTAAATGGAATTATCGGAGCCATTGTAAACATATTCCGTTCCATTCCCTTTCTTATCCTGTTAGTATTTCTGATTCCTTTTACCAGATTTGTAACCGGAGCGTCCATTGGAACGACGGCAACGATTGTGCCGCTGACAGTGGGAGCCATACCGATTATCGCCCGTATGGTGGAATCGTCCTTAAAGGAGGTGCCGTCGGGAATTATCGAGGCAGCACAGGCGATGGGGGCCTCCCCCATAGAGATTATAACACGCTTTTTATTACCGGAGGCAGTGCCTTCCCTGCTCTTAGGGGCAGCCATTAACCTGGCAACCATCCTTGGCTATTCAGCCATGGCAGGATGTATCGGCGGTGGCGGACTTGGCGCAATCGCATTAAACTATGGATATTATCGGTATCAGACAGATGTTTTGTGGATAACTGTAGCGATACTGATAATCATTGTGCAGATTTTCCAGGAAGTGGGAACACGACTTTCTGTTAATCGACGACATTCATAAATTAATATTAAAAAGTTCAGGAGGAAAGAAACATGAAGAAATTATTATCACTTGCATTAGTTGCAGCACTCACATTAGGTACCTTGACAGGATGTGGAGAGACAGAGACTTCCACATCCGAGGGAAATACGGGAACTACAGAAAGTAGTCAGACAATTACCGTAGGGGCTTCTCTGACACCTCACGCAGAGATTTTAAGACAGGCAAAACCGATTTTAGCTAACGATGGAATCACATTGGAAATTGTAGAAATTGAAGATGTCGTAACACCGAATACCGGATTGGCAGAGGGAAGCTTAGATGCAAACTTTTTTCAGCATCAGCCGTATCTGGATGATTTCAACAGCGAAAACGGAACAGACTTAGTATCTGTCGGTAATGTACATTATGAGCCATTTGGTATTTATGCCGGAAAGACAACAAGTCTGGATGCGCTTCCGGACGGGGCAACAGTAGCTGTACCGAATAACGTAACCAACGAGGCGAGAGCACTTCTTTTATTACAGCAGGAAGGACTTCTTACCTTAAAGGATGGCGTGGATATTAAAGCAACCGTAAATGACATTGTGGAAAATAAGAAAAATATACAGTTTAAAGAAATTGCACCGGAGCAGCTCGTTCGTTCCCTGCCAGATGTAGATGTGGCAGTTATCAATGGAAACTATGCCATTGAGGGCGGCCTTCATGTAAAGGATGCGCTGGCAGTAGAGTCTGACCAGTCCGTAGCGGCAAAGACCTATGCCAATATTGTAGCGGTGCAGAAAAAGGATGAAAACAACGAAGCGATCAAGAAGCTGATTGAGGTGCTTCAGGGCGATGAAATCAAAAAGTACATCAATGACACCTATGATGGTGCAGTAGTACCGATTAACTAAAACAAAATTTGAAAATTGAAAGGAGATAAAAAAATGGCTAGAGTAAAATTAGTAGAGGCAAATGAGGTAACAGGGAAAGAAAAGGAAGCGTATGATGAGCTGGCAGGAAGAAATGCTGTGACAAATATGAAAAGAGCATTATTGCAGGATTATGCTACCTATGATGCGTTCATGGGATGGTATACATCATGGGCTCGTCTGGTAGAGGTTGTGGGCGAAAAAGCAGCAACCATCTATGCTCATTCGGTATCCACCACAAACGGATGCCTGTTATGCTCACTGTTCTTTATCAGTGACTTAAAGGATCTGGGACTGGATCCGAATAATCTGGAGTTTGATGAGAAAGAAAAGCTGCTGGCACAGTTAGGTCAGCAGATTGTAAAGGATCCGACAGCAGTATCTGATGAACTGATTGACGAGTTGAAAGAATTCTTTGATGACCGTGAGCTGGTAGTTATCGTAGGATTTGGAGCACAGATGATTGCGACTAACAATTTCAATTCTGTATTAAAGATTGATGTAGATAACAGACTTCTTTCGATTCAGGGAGAATTTAAACCGGCAACCTGGAGAGAAAATATTCAGTAAAACAGAGAAAGGATGGGTACAATGGTTAATTTTCAATATCATAACCCTGCGAAGATTGTATTTGGACAGGGTTCGGAAAAGGAATTACACAGACTCTTAGAGGAGGAAAAAGCCGCCTCTGTCCTGATGGTCTACAGTGGAGATTTTATAAAAGAGCTTGGCATTTATGCTGCAGTGGAAAAGATCTGCAAGGATTTGGATATTGCCTTTTATGAAAACGGAACCGTTGTACCAAATCCTTCTGTGGAACTGGTGCGGGAGTTGGTGACACTTGGCAAGGAGAAAAAAGTAGATTTTGTTCTTGCCGTAGGAGGAGGCAGTGCCATTGACACGGCAAAGGCGATTGCCCTGGGAATTCCTTATGAAGGAGATGTATGGGATTTCTTTGACAAGGGTGTTTTGCCGGAGGAGGTTTTACCGACTGGCGTGATTACCACCCTGCCGGCCAGTGGCTCGGAAACTTCGAACTGTGCCATTATCTCCAATGGAGAGTGGAAGTTAGGTTTTGAGGATGACCGGATTATTCCGAAATTCGCCATTATGAATCCGGAGTATACACTGGGACTTCCGGCATATCAGACCTCCTGTGGCGTGGCGGATATTTTATCTCATCTGTTGGAGCGGTATTTTTCCGACGTAACCCACACGGATGTTACCGATTATCTGCTGGAGGGAGCGATTAATGCCCTTCTTGTCAATGGGGACAGGCTGATAAAAAATCCTGAAAATCTGGAGGCAAGAGCAGAAATCCAGTGGCTTGCTTCCATCGCTCACAATAATCTTTTAGATACGGGAAGAGTAGCGGACTGGGGTTCCCACCGCATTGAACATGAATTAAGTGCCCAATACGGCATTACCCACGGTGAGGGTATGGCGGTGGTACTGGTGGCATGGACCAAATATATGGCGAAGGTAAAACCGTGGAAATTAGCCCAGCTTGCCAACCGTGTATTTCATGTGGATGACCGGAACTATACCGAGGAAGAGATGGCAGAAATTTTATCGGAGAAGTTAAAGGCATTCTTTATATCGCTGAATTTAAAAACCTCATTGGCGGAGTTGTCCATCGGTTCTGAGCATTTTGAGGAAATGGCAGACCGGGCAACGAAAAACGGAACCCAGACGGTAGGACATTATGTGCCGTTAGACAAAGGGAAATTTCAGGAAGTGTTAGCGCTGGCTCTTTGAATCGGTACATAATACAGGCGCACTAACAGAAAGGAGACCGGGGTGAAATTTTCAGTAAACAATTCATATCGGGATTTGGAATATAAAACAAAAGAGAGGATGCCGGATGCGGTTCCCCTCAATATTATCAGTGGAGGTTGTCATCTGTATGGCTATCTTCTGACCCCGGGGGATACTTATGAAGCTCCTCACCCGGCGGTTATCATGTTTCATGGATTTCCCGGCTATACGACCAACAATGATCTGGAATATGCTTTGATGCGGATGGGCTGTGTCGTAATTCATGTCAATCACCGCGGTGCATGGGGAAGTGAGGGGAATTATTTATTTTCCCATTTGGTGGATGATGCCATAGCCATAGCAAAATGGGCGCATAACCCAGCAGTTACAACTCAGTACCAGATCGATGAAAAGGCAATTTTTCTCGTGGGGCACAGTATGGGAGGCATGACGGTTTTAAATGCAGTGGGGAAATTACCTTTTATCCGTGGCGTAGCAGCCATTGCTCCCTATGATTTGTATGCGGCATTTCATAAAGGACTGGAAAAGGAACTGTTTCTCATGATAGAAGGCGAGGGGCAGTGCCTGCATATGACTTCAGCCAGTGCGGTTTATGAAAATGCCATGGAGTACAGCGGAAGTCTTTCTGTTGTCCAGACCTATGACCACTTAAAGGACCAGAACGTGCTTTTTGTAGCGGCCACGGAAGATACGGTGGCACCGGTGGAGTATATGATTATGCCGGTCTATGACCGTCTGATAAAAAATCCAGGGAAGGGGCAGTGTGAGCTGATTTCCTTGGATACGAACCACGGCCTGTGCGGACAGCGGATTAGGCTGGCAGAAACGCTGGGGCGATGGATGGAGCAGCAGTTAAAATAGAAACAGAACTAGGAGAGTGATAGTATGACGCGAGAAGAGGCATGGGAATTACTGACAGAATATAATAAAGAACCATTTCATCTGGAGCATGCACAGATTGTGGAGCAGACGATGAAATATTTTGCCAGAAAGCTTGGCTACGGTGAGGAAGAGGAATTCTGGGGTATTGTCGGACTTCTCCATGATTTGGATTTTGAGCAGTTTCCGGAGGAACACTGTATTAAGGAACAGGAAATTATGCGCAGTCGGGGTGTGGAGGAGAGAATGATCCATGCCACTGCCAGTCATGGCTATTCCATTACAGTGGACATCGAACCGGAGCATGAAATGGAAAAGGTTCTTTATGCTGTGGATGAGCTAACTGGATTGATTGGTGCTGTCGTGAGGATGCGCCCGTCAAAGAGCGTTCAGGATCTGGAGGTGAAATCGGTCAAGAAGAAATATAAAAGTAAGGGCTTTGCGGCAGGCTGTTCCAGAGAGGTGATTCAGAGGGGAGCGGATATGCTGGACTGGACGTTAGAGGAACTGATACAGCAGACAATCGATGCCCTTCGAACTTTCCAAGATTAAAAAAATAAAAAAATTTATATTTTTGCAACATATTCTCCTGTTGAATCGTTTTATTGGTATAAAGAGTAAAAAATACCCGCAACGCAATTAAATAGTGCAGGATTCGGGAGGAGAAAGTTTTTTTATATCGGGAGTGGCACCGCCAGTTTGGACCTTGGTTCAGATTGGCGGTGCTTTTTTGCTATCTGTCAGGATTTGTGATAAAATCCAGATAGATAGAAATATTAATAGCAGGGAGGTACGCATGGATAACCGTCATAAGGAACTAAAGAAATGGCTGAAGGAAGAGGCGGGGGTAGATTATAAAAAATTTTCTGCCAGTCTGGTTCCCGGCTGTGATAATATGCTGGGCGTAAGAATTCCTCTGCTACGAAAGAAAGCAAAGGAACTGGCAAAGGAGAACTGGCGTGAATTTGTCCGGGAATCACAGGATGAATTTTTTGAAGAGACGATGATTGCCGGTATGGTAATCGGTTATGCCAAGGCAGATATTTATGAAAAGATAGACGCCGTGCGGGAATTTATTCCCCGCATTCAGAACTGGTCGGTAAACGACTGTTTTTGTAGTACGATTAAGCTGAAGCCGTCAGAGAGGGAACCCTTCTGGGATTTTCTTATGGAGTATAAAGATTCCAAAAAGGAGTTCGAGGTGCGGGTGGTGGCGGTTATGCTGTTAGATCAGTACCTGATACCGGAATATATTGAAAAAACTGTGAAAACCCTTGATTATCTATATGATGGGGATTATTATGGAAGCATGGCGATTGCCTGGGCATTGGCTACGGCGTATGCAAAATTTCCGAGGGAAACGTTGTCGCTTTTGCAGGGAAAAAATCATTTGTCTGATTTTACTTATAACAAGGCGATTCAAAAAATGACGGAGTCATACCGGGTATCCCCGGAGGACAAGGCGATGCTTCGGAGTATGAAACGGTAAAGGAGAGATCTGAATGAAAGAACGATGGATAAAAATACAAACAGCACTGATTGTACTTGTACTAGTGGCCTTTGGTGTAGTGGAATATATTCAGCTGATGAATGCTTTTGACTTGCCGCAGGTTATGTTGGTGATGCCGGTGACAGGGGCAGTATCGGTAATTGTGCTGAAAAAGTTCAGCTTTTTAGTCCCTGTCGGTACAGCACTTCTTGCCTGTATGTACCAGATCGTGGCGGGAGATTCCAATGCCATTACTTACTTACAGACGAATGCGGGGAGTGTTCTTAGAATCCTTGCTTATGTGCTGCCAATCTGCCTGCTTTTTATGCTGCTCGGCATGGGTGGCGGAGCTTTGATTCGCGTACTTATCAATCGGAAAAAGAAAATTGCTGTCGGGGTAGTCTGCCTGATTGCCGGACTGGTTATCATATTTACCCCGTATCTATTTGTTTTTGGAAATCCTCTCTATCCGATTCAGGCACGCATCCGCCTGAACCGTTACGCAGAAGAGAACTTTACGGATGATGAAATCACTGAGAAACGAATTTATTTCAGCATGCAGACCTCGGATTACCAGTGCCGTGTCTTTATGTCAGACGGTGTCCTGCACCAGATTGGCATCGATGAAAATGGCGATGTGACGGAAGGGTAGTGTAACGGTGCCGTTAGGTTAGTGCACGACCATCTAGTTTTGCGGTTTATAATCGCAAAACTTATTGAAATTATAAATAATTTCGGGTATAATACGTATAATAGGAGGTGGTCGAAATGATTTACAGACCCATGTATGTTGATAAAATCATGGCTTATGCAGATACGCCCTTTGTTAAAATCCTCACGGGGATTCGGCGCTGTGGTAAATCCACCATACTGAAGATGATTATGGAAAAGCTGCACAGGGAAAAAGGTATACGGAAAGAGCAGATCGTCAGCTGCCGTTTTGACTCCATGGAATATGAAGATATGACTGCAAAACGGATGTATGAGGAATTGAAGAGCAGATTGTATGAAAAGGGCAAAACTTATTTTTTTCTGGATGAAATACAGGAAATCGAGAAATGGGAAAAAGTAGTCAATTCTCTGGCATCCGATTTTGATGTGGATATATATGTGACTGGATCAAATTCTCGGATGATGTCCTCGGAAATTTCGACGTACCTGACTGGGCGGTATGTGGCATTCCGTATTTTTACATTGTCTTTTGGTGAATATCTGGATTTTAAAAATCATTATACATCTCTTGAAGATTATAGAGTGGAACTTGCGAATTATATCCGACTTGGTGGTTTTCCGGCTACTCATTTACAGAACTACGGTCAGGATGAAGTATATACTATCGTTAGGGACATTTATAACTCAACCATTTTTTCAGATATTGTCAAACGGAATCAGATACGTAAGATTGATCAGCTGGAGCGTGTTGTGAAATTCACGTTCAACAATGTGGGCAATACATTTTCTGCAAAATCTATTTCTGACTATCTGAAAGCAGAGCATCGATCTTTGGATCATGAGACGGTATACAGTTACCTCGAAAAATTGGAAAAGGCATATTTACTGCACCGCTGTTCCCGTTATGATCTGCAAGGTAAGGAAATACTCAAGACACAGGAAAAATTTTATTTGGCGGATACAGCACTTCGTTATGGTGTATTGGGCTATGATGCGGACACAGTGGCATCAAGTCTGGAAAGTGTGGTCTATCTGGAATTATGTCGCCGTGGATACACTGTTCATATCGGTAAAACAAGAGATGGTGAAGTGGATTTCGTTGCTATTCGTCAGAATGAAAGACTCTATGTTCAAGTTACAGAGAGGATTCTTTCAGAAAAGACTGAGAAACGAGAATATGATCGGCTTTTAGAGATTAAAGATAACTACCCAAAGTATGTTTTGCGGACAGATGAATTTGCCGGGGGGAATTACGAAGGAATCAAAACTATGCATGTTGCAGATTTTCTTCTGAGCTCTGAGTTCTGATGCGATTCTCATAAACAAAGAGAAGCGGTTTTGTACCACTTGACTTTATACCTTACTTGCGAGTGGCTGTCTGAGGGTATTTATAGGATAGCATTATAAAGATATTGTAAAATCGGCACATCTATATAAAAAAATATATGTTAAAAAACAACCATCAGGGGTATGAACCGACCTCCAATCGTTAGATTTTTGGTCTAACTTTTTGGGGGGGCGGTTCATTCCTCTGATGGTTGTTATGTTATATACTTATTTATCACAAAATATGTTGGTACTGATGGTTATTTTATTTACGTATTTTTTTTATTTCGTCGCTCTTTAATACAAAGCTTATCGTAGGTCTTAATGCGTCATAGTATTTTTTAAATGTTACTTTATTCAGCTCTGCCGGGGGGACCTCATTGTCATACCATACTGTTGTAGTGCCCCAGTTGTATTTTGTCGGTAGGGACGCCTTCAAATTGCGACCATAAGATGTTGTAGCAATGCCAGCCCAGTAAGACGTACCATGTTTATCGGTTGCACGAATAACAGTCCACGCATGATTTTGATCTTTATCAACTACATAATAAGCTTTCATACCAAGAAACCCACAAATATCATAGGCGATTGACGCACCATCTTCACATACTCCCATAAACTTACCCTGATAAAGCTGTTTGAAAAATTTATTGCTGTGGGAGCGATTGAACTTATAATTACACCGCTTTCCATATGTCATCCTCTGGGTGCAGTATGCCTGCAGGATGAATGCTTTCTTTTGTGACTTTGTATAATTTTCCAAGAGAACATCTAACGGTATAGATACATTATAATTCGTGCCTTGTTTGTAGGTGTGCCCGTTGATTATGAGCTTAT
The DNA here is from genome assembly GCA_022510615.1 of Lachnospiraceae bacterium. Taxonomy (GTDB): domain Bacteria; phylum Bacillota; class Clostridia; order Lachnospirales; family Lachnospiraceae; genus Eubacterium_F. The sequence continues at coordinate 98,521 of JAFLTC010000002.1, forward strand.
ACGTACAGTTATCCTCTGATTCCCAATAATTTTTCCAGTCAATTAAAATTTTCTGCAAACCTTCATCCGGATTAGCCAGAAGCGGATTCAACTCATTCACAATTTTCTTTGCATAAGATGGAAGCACTGTTTTAATCTTATATTTCTGAGTACGGCTGTTGGTGTATTTAACTTTTATTGTCTGTGTTTTACCGTAATCAGTATCATATACCTTGAATTTCTTGGCTGATGTCAAGTAGGAAACATCGAAGTTCTTATCTTTTGAGCAAATTGTTATCTTCCTGATTTTCTTTTTCGTTTTCACTTTCTTTGACTTAAAGACTGTGACTTTTATGGTCTTTGTCTTATAAGCTTTTGCTTCTGCTTTTACATTTGTGATTGATGACGAAGCGACAAACAGTACAAACGCCACTAACATAATTTTGTAAATTTTCATTGTTTTCATAATCAATCCCTCCATTTCATTTTTTTGATTTTATTTTTATTCAAAAATTATCAGGGTGTGGTGTTTACCCCACAGAAATTGCAAACAGGTATCTGTCTGCGATTTGTAAATCATCTGCTTTGTGTCCCCACACTTTGATTTTGTTTTAAGTTATTCAAAGATTTAGAGGGGTTCGGGGACTTAGTCCCCGAGTTAGGGTCCTCACGTATGTTAGGGCCCGGCCTCTGAAATACGCTCGTTTTATTGAAAGTGTAGTTTCAAATATTACTATTTCAGCTTGTTAATTTTGCGTTGGGCTAAGACTGTTTTCACGAGCTGATAAATAAAGGCGGGGATTCCGACGATAACCGATAATACTGCTTTAACTGCTATGTATATAATCCAAAACCAAAATGTCCCAAATAATGAGACAGGAAAGAACGATTGCAGATATGTAAGGAATTTCCAGCCAAATGGAACAAAAAACCAAGCGACGATTGCATTCGCATAGTCGCCAAAATTACTAAGATTGCCATTATTGGCCGTCCACCATGTAGCAATGACACTGACGAGAATGCCGATAACAGTGGTTTTTATGAACTCGCCGCGGGTGTCAACCAAAGCGGTCCTGTATTTTTCCTTTCGCTGATTTTCTCTGTTCTGGGCTTGCTCCTGCTTGTTCTGCTGAACATGGGCGGCACAGGGATCGCACATACAAGGTGTATACTTTTCGGCACATTCTCGGCATAATCCCTTTCCGCATTTTTGGCAGGTTGCGACAGCTTCTCTTTCAGTATGGTTAAAACATTTCATGGTGATAATACTCCTTTACGTCCTTATTTTCTTGTTGTTTTTCAGTTTTAGTTTCTTAGACTGTCCTACCTTGACAGTCAGCTTTTTTGTGCTGAGTGACACTTTTTTGCGGCACTCGCATTAGTTCCGGGGATACTGCTAAGTATCAGTGAAAATGTCAGCAAAACAGAAAGACATTTTACATTTTGTCTCATCAATGTTCTCTTTTCGTATGTGAATTTTGTTGATGATTGAGAATGTCAAAAAGTGTACCTTTTGACAATAGCCCATTTTTGTCTAATCAGGTGATATTCTTTTAGTAATTTGAATATTTTTTATAAAAGATTTCACTAAAATAAGAAAATTTGTTGTCTATCACCAATATATATGGTAAAATATTCCATGCGTAAGATGTATCAAAAGGTACACCTTTTGACACTTTTCTATTTTTCTTCACTTTTCAAAATCTTGGATTTACGAAGTCTTCTGTAAAAGGTTGATTTACTCATATTACATTTCTGAAGTGATTCATTTAATGTAAGTTTCTTACACTTCCAGTCATTCACTATTTTAGAAAAATCATCTGGCGTAGCCACCTCTGGTCTGCCAAACCTCACACCTCTTGCTTTTGCAGCTATAATACCTTGTTGTTGGCGTTTTTTGATATTAGTTCGTTCGGATTCTGCGACAAAGGATAGAATTTGTAACACCAAATCCGCTATAAATGTACCCATGAGGTCTTTTCCGTTTCGTGTATCAAGAAGCGGCATATCCATCACACAAATATCAATACTGATTTCCCTTGTGAGAATCCGCCACTGGTTTTGAATTTCCTCATAATTGCGTCCAAGACGGTCTATACTTAGAATATAAAGTAAATCGCCTTTGCGTAATATTTCCACAAGTTTGGTGTACTGTGGTCGTTGAAAGTCTTTGCCTGACTGTTTGTCTATATAGATATTGGATGCCGGTATATTTTTTTCTTGCATTGCCATTATCTGTCGGTTCTCATTCTGCTCCGTGCTGGATACACGGACATACCCATAAATATTTCCCATGCAAATTCCTCCTTCGTGTAAAAAGGTATATTAAGTAAGACGGCATTTGCCTTTCGGAAATCAATTATAAAACAGAGCCCAAACAAAAAGAAACCATCCAATCAGCGAAAACCTTTAACGCGAACGCGTTACCGGTTTGAGTCGATTGGATGGTTTCTTTTTATTTTATCCCTCTTTTATTTTGATGTTATATACTCATCAATCGCTTTTGCAGCAGCCTTTCCGGCTCCCATGGCGAGGATTACGGTGGCGGCACCGGTTACGGCGTCACCGCCGGCGTATACGCCCTCGCGGGTAGTCAGACCGGAGTCATCCTTTGTAATCAGGCAGCCACGGTTATTTGCCTCCAGACCCGGAGTCGTGGAACGAATCAGTGGGTTCGGGCTCGTACCGATGGACATAATAACGGAATCCACATCAAGGACGAATTCGCTGCCCGCTTTTTCTATAGGGCGGCGGCGTCCGCTTTCGTCCGGCTCGCCGAGCTCCATTTCGATACATTTGATACCGCTTACCATACCTTCCTCATTTCCGAGAATTTCCACCGGATTATTTAAGGTCTTAAAGATAATGCCTTCTTCTTCGGCATGCTCTACTTCCTCTTTTCTAGCTGGGAGTTCTTCCATACCACGCCGGTAAACGATGTAAACTTCTTCTGCACCAAGACGTTTTGCGCTACGGGCAGCATCCATTGCCACATTACCACCGCCTACGACGGCAACCTTCTTAGCGTGCTGAATCGGTGTCTTGCTTCCTTCCTGATAAGCTTTCATTAAGTTAATACGGGTTAAGAATTCGTTGGCGGAATAAACGCCCTTCAAGCTCTCGCCCGGAATATTCATAAACCGTGGAAGTCCGGCACCGGAGCCCACGAAAATGGCCTCATTGCCCATTTCAAAAATTTCGTCAATGGTAAGGACCTTACCGATAACCATATTCGTTTCCACATCAACGCCAATGGCCTTTAAGTTATCAATTTCCTTTTGAACAATCGCCTTTGGAAGACGGAATTCAGGAATTCCGTAAACCAGTACGCCACCGGCAAGATGAAGGGCCTCAAAAATCGTTACCTTATATCCCATTTTAGCCAAATCACCGGCCACGGTAAGACCGCTTGGGCCGGCACCGATGACAGCTACCTTATGTCCGTTTGGTTCCGGTTTCACCGGTGTCTCGTTGGAATTCTCTCTGTGATAGTCAGCGACAAAGCGCTCCAGACGACCGATTCCCACCGGTTCGCCCTTAATGCCGCGGACACATTTTCCCTCACACTGGGTTTCCTGTGGGCACACACGTCCGCAGACAGCCGGAAGGGAAGTGGACTGGGAAAGAACTTCAAAAGCTCCCTCAATATCCTCATTTGCTACTTTTTCAATAAAAGCCGGAATGTCAATCTGTACAGGGCATGCACTGACACATGGCTTTTTCGGGCAGTTCAGACAACGGCGTGCCTCATTTACTGCCATATCATACGTATAGCCAAGGGCTACTTCATCAAAGTTTTTATTTCTCACATCCGGGTCCTGTACCGGCATAGGACATTTGTTCATATCCATATTACGTTCTGCCATGATTACTTGCCCTCCTTTTTCAATAAGTTACATGCTTCTTCGCGGGCCTTTGTCTCAAAGTCCTTATACATAGTACCGCGGTGCATCGCTTCGTCAAAGTCAACCAGATGTCCGTCAAAATCAGGACCGTCAACGCAGGCAAACTTAGTTTCTCCACCTACAGTCAGGCGGCATCCGCCACACATACCGGTTCCGTCAATCATAATCGGATTCATGCTGACAACAGTTTTAATGTTATGTTTTTTTGTCGTGAGACAGACAAATTTCATCATAATCAATGGTCCGATGGCAATGACTTCATCATATTCATTCCCCTCCTGAATTAATTTCTCGAGGGCATCGGTAACCAGACCTTTTTCTCCATAGCTTCCGTCATCGGTCATCATAACAAACTGGGAGCTGGCTGCTTTAAATTCATCCTCCAGAATTACCAGGTCCTTGTTACGGAAACCGACAATGGCATGGACCTCTGCGCCCATCTCATGCAGCTTCTTTGTCACCGGATAGGCAATGGCACAACCAACGCCGCCGCCCACAACGGCAACTTTTTTTAATCCCTCTGTGTGGGTAGGAACTCCCAGAGGTCCCACAAAATCATGTACATATTCTCCTTCTTTCAGAGTATCTAGTTCCATGGTACCGGCACCCACAATCTGATAAATGATAGTAACGGTACCAGCTTCACGGTCAAAATCTGCAATCGTCAAAGGAATTCGTTCACTGTCTTCCTTGGCACGAAAAATGATAAACTGTCCCGGTTCTGCTTTTTTAGCAATCAGCGGAGCCTCCACTGTTATTTTTGAAACAGTTGGATTCAGGGACATTTTTTCTACAATTTTAAACATCTTTCCTCCATTCTGTGCCAACCCTGTGCGCCGGCACAAATTATAATTTTCACATAGCATTCCTATTTTATCACAAGAAACGACCAAATTCAATTAGAAACCTTGTTTTTTATGCTGAATGGGGTTGACAAAACAAGAGCTATAATGTAATCTTTACAATAAGAAGTGGTTTTAAAAACTACATCCAGTAGAAAAAAAGTCTACCAACAAAGAAAGGATGACAGAAATGAGCCTTAGTAAAGACGCCGTTGTGGCACCGTATATCCAAGTAGAAGAAGATGCACAGGGAGTATTGCAGAACATCCATTTTACCAATGATGATAAATTTAATTTTGCTTACGATATCGTAGACCGTCTGGCTAAAAAATGTCCTGACAAGGTGGCGATGGTGCATATTTCCAGAGAGGGAAAGGAGCGTACCTTTACTTTTTACGATATGTCACGCTATTCCTCTAAGGTGGCAAATTATTTGCAATTTCTTGGAATCCGTAAGGGTGACAGGGTAATGCTTGTGTTAAAACGGCATTATCAGTTCTGGTTTGCGATTCTGGCTCTCCATAAAATCGGGGCAGTGGCGATTCCTGCTACGAATCTTCTCTTAAAGTCCGATTTTGAATATCGGTTCAAGACGGGAAACGTGGATGCAATTCTCTGTACGGCAGATGGTTCTGTTTCCAGGGAAGTTGACAAGGCCGCTAAGTCTTATAAGAATTTAAAGGTAAAGATTATGGTTGGTGCGAGCCGTCCGGGCTGGCGAAGCTTTAATAAAGAAGTAAAATATTTTTCCAGCCATTTTGCAAAACCGAGGGGGGAAAATGCGATTCAAGGGGACGACCCGATGATTATGTTTTTCACTTCCGGTACAACTTCTTATCCTAAAATTACCATGCATAGCTTTAAGTATCCGCTGGGACATTATATTACGGCAAAGTACTGGCATCAGGTAGACCCGGATGGAATTCATTTTGCCATTTCCGATACCGGCTGGGGAAAAGCACTCTGGGGCAAGCTATATGGACAGTGGCTTTGTGAGGCGGCTATTTTTACCTATGACTTTGATGATTTTGATGCAAAAGAAATTTTACAGATGATAGAGAAATATAAAATTACGACATTTTGTGCACCGCCGACGGTGTACCGTGTCATGGTTCACCTGAAGTTAGACCAGTATGATTTATCCTCCCTGCAAAATGTGACGACGGCAGGGGAGGCTCTGAATCCGGAAATATTTGAAAAATTCAAGGCAAAGACCGGCTTAACTCTGATGGAAGGCTTTGGGCAGACCGAGACAACATTGACGATTGGAAATCTTGTAGGTACTACGCCAAAACCGGGTTCCATGGGAAAACCGAGTCCACAGTATGATGTAAAGATTATGCTTCCGGACGGCACGCTGGCAAAGCCGGAGGAAGAAGGCGAAATTGTGATCTGCACAGAGGAGAATATTCCGAATGGTCTTTTTACCAAGTACTATGGGGATGAGGAAAAGACAACGGCGGCATGGCATGATGGCTATTATCATACCGGTGATACCGCATATTATGATGAGGATGGATTTTTGTGGTATGTGGGACGGACTGATGATGTCATTAAGTCTTCCGGCTACCGCATCGGACCATTTGAAATTGAAAATGAAATTATGAAACTTCCTTATGTGCTGGAATGTGCCGTTACCGCAGTGCCGGACCCAATCCGCGGTCAGGCGATTAAGGCAAGTATTGTACTGGCAAACGGGCAGGAGGCATCCGACCGGTTAAAAACGGAGATTATGAAATCCCTGAAAAAAAATATTGCTTCTTATAAATGGCCGAAGATTCTTGATTTTACAAAGGAACTGCCAAAGACCATCAGTGGAAAGATACGCAGAAAGGAAATAAAAGAAAATGACTGGAATGAAGATGTCGAATAGCAGATTGGTTGTAACCGGTATGGGAGCGGTGACCCCTATCGGTATCGGAGTAGAGGAATATTGGAAAAATCTTGTGGCAGGAAAATGCGGTGTAGAAAAAATTACCCGCTTTGATACGGAAAATCTTCCGGTTAAAATTGCGGCAGAGGTAAAAAATTTTGATGCTCTTCAGTTTATGCCGAAAAAGCTCACGAGAGAAATGGATGTTTTCATGCAGTATGGATATGCAGCGGCAATGGAAGCAATCGAGCAGGCCGGTAAACCGGCAGCCACACCGGATCGTATGGGTATTGTCGTGGGAACAGCATTGGGTGGGATTGCGCCGATTGCAGAAACACAGCATGGCGTCAGCACCGGTGAGCATAAAAAGGTAAGCCCGAGATTTGTTCCGAAAATTATCGGAAACGAGGCAGCAGCCCAGGTAGCGATTGAGAAGGGATACCGGGGCCCGAGCCTTACCGTCAGCACGGCATGTTCCTCCGGAGGGGATGCCATCAGCGCAGCGGCGATGCTTCTCATGTCAGGTCAGGCAGATGCTGTTTTGGCAATGGGAACGGAATCGGCATTATCACCGCTTTTTATTCTGGGTCTTTCTTCTGCCCATGCACTGTCTACTAATAATGATAATCCACAGGGAGCCAGTCGGCCCTTCGATAAGAACCGGGATGGTTTCGTCATCGGCGAAGGGGGCGGTGCCCTTATTATAGAAACAGAAGAAAATGCAAAAAAACGCGGAGCAAAAATTTTAGCCGAACTGGCAGGTTTTTCAAACTGCACAGACGGCTATCATGTAACGAGCCCTCATCCGGAGGGCGTCGGTGCCATATTCTGTATGGAAAAGGCGATTTCCCATGCGGGGCTAAAGCCGGAGGATGTGGATTATATCAACACCCACGGAACCTCTACCCCGGTGGGAGACCCGATTGAGACGGCGGCCATCGCCGAACTTTTCGGCAGCCACGCCCCGGACATGGCGGTAACCTCCACAAAGGGAGCTACCGGACACATGATGGGGGCAGGTGGAATTACCGAGGCGATTACCTGTATTCAGTGTATCCGCACCGGAGTAGTGCCGCCGACCTTAAATTATGAAACCCCGGATGAAAAATGTGTACCGTTAAATTTCGTGCCGGGAAAGGCCATTGAGAAAAAAGTTCAGGTTGCCATGAGTAACTCCTTTGGCTTCGGCGGTCAAAACTCCAGTGTTGTATTTCGGAAATATTAATGATTCTTTGTCAAATTTGCTTCTGAATCATATCCTAACAATGGCAGCGTATGGTGTTCCTTATAATGCTTTCCATTATAATCGTAGGCCGGATAGTAGTGTTCCTCATAATATTTCTTCCATTTCTGATAGGACTCTTTGCGCTCCTGAATCACTGTACCAATATTCTCCCTTGTCAGAAGCCGTCCAAATCCTTCAAAAGGACATTCTTTTCCGGTCATGACATCTACCATCAAATTACCGACTTCAGCGAAAAAATGTGCCGGGTTGTAGAAATTATATGGACACAGGGCAATATCGCTGTAGTTATTAAAGCACCATACATCGCCACAGAGCATAACGGTTTCTTCCATAAATTCATAGAATACATCCGTTTCATATTGTATCATCTGTGCGGCAAACAGCGGGGCAAAATATACCTGCAGTTCCACGCCATGCTTATCACAGACTTCCTTGATCTCTTTTAATTTTTCCAGACTGGCTTCCTTGTTTTCCTCTATGTCCCTCAGCTGTTTATAGAAAAACTTGTAGTATACATAGGAGCCACGAAATATATACTTATAATATTCGTCGTTTTTCAGTTTTGATTTCAGATTCGCATAGTAGTGAGAGATATCACGCTCTCCGGTTTCTTTATTTGGACGAATCACAGGAGGGTCCAGTAACCTTTCCACTGATGTTTTCGGGTTTTTCATCAGGAAAGTAACTGCCTCTACCAGTTTTGATTCTCCTGTTACCTGTGCCGGTATTTTATAAATAGGTCCTTTATCCGAGCGGTCAACATCGTATAGCTCGGAGGTAGATATCTGAAGAAGAATTTTTTTGGCATTGGTGTTCTCGCATATATATTTTGCATAAGCAGCATAATCGTTAAAATTTCCCGACAATACCCAGCAATTATAATATTTGTAACCATCCAGTTCCGTCAGCTTGGAAGGCTGCATGACACCTGCTTTGGAACCGCCAATCAGATAAGCATCATACCGATCTGAAAAATATTTGATATGCTGTGCTTTCTGTTCACGCATATACTCACTCGTGCCCAAATTGTAGTAGTCTCCGGGCTGGCTTCTAAAATACCCATACGGGTCCACAAAATAATTCAATGACATAATCACAATCAGACATATCAGAATCAATGCCAGAAAGGAAATTGTCCATTTTTTTGCACTCATCATAACAAGTATCTCCTTTCCCCAAATTAAAACTGGAAGTACAAAAATTGTACCACTTTATCCATACTGCAAATACATATAATGAGAAGGGCTGCAGCATACACAAGAGAGATCCAGTTCGTCTTAAACTTCTCTGTAAGCTTCTTTGTTGTCGGCAGGAACCAGCAAATTCCCAGACCCACAAAGGTCAATACAATATTTTTCCAATTATCATTTGCAAAGGCAATCGCATCTGCCATGTGAAGAGAACCGACACGTATCAGGCTTTTGAGCACCTGCCAGGCATCCCTAAAGGTCTCAGACACAAACAAAATACGGGTCATTACTGCCAGTAAGAATGTTAGCGGCACTCCTAACCACACCGGTGTATTCATTCCCTTGCGATTGCGCCAGGAAGCAATACATACAAGAATACCGTTTACAATACCCCAGACAACAAATGTCCATCCGGCACCGTGCCAGAAACCGGATACAAAGAAGGTTACCATCGTTGCCACATAATAATTGCGATATTTACTTCCTTTCTTGAATACATTCCGGAATACATAGGCTCCCAGAAATCTTGATAATGTCATGTGCCATCTCTGCCAGTATTCCTGAAAATCCTTTGCCTTGTACGGCGAATTGAAGTTCTGTGGTATCGCAATATTGAACATCCAGCCAAGTCCGATTGCCATATCCGCATAACCGGACAAATCGAAGTAATAGGATACGGTATACTCAATGGAGTGAAACCATGACTGCAGCATCGGCAGATGATTATTGATATCTCCGAAAAAGATCTCGGCATCGGTGGTCAATGGGTCGGCCAGAAGCATTTTTTTGGCACATCCAATAGAAAAGATTAACAGACCTTTCGCCACATTATCCCAGATAATTTTTGAATTATCCGGATTTTCAAACTGCGGTACAACCTCTGCATGATGTATAATAGGTCCCACAATCAGCTGCGGGAAAAATGTAATAAACAGTAAATAGTGCAAAACATCATAAGTCTTTGTTTCACCGCGGTATGAGTCAACTAAAAAGGCAATCAGCTGGAAGGTAAAGAATGAGATACCAATCGGTAAAACAATATGCTTCAGTGCAAAATCTGCACCCGTCAGCCGGTTGACATTCACTAGGAAAAAGTCGGTATATTTGTAATAACCAAGCAGACCACAGTTGGCCAGAACACCTACCGTTAAAAGCAGGGCGCGCTCAATCCGGTGCTTGTCTCCCTGTAAATTACTGAGCGTGCTGCCGATTACATAGTTCCCAACTACACTGCCCAGGAAAAATGGGAAGAAGTCCGGACTTCCCTGTGAATAAAAGTAAAAGGATGCCAGTACCAGCCATAGCTTTGCGGCGGATTGCAGTTTAAAATGATGGAGCATAAAATAACCGCAAAAAGTAATTGGCAAAAAGATTAAAATAAATTGATACGTTGAAAAAATCATAGTGTTTTTGTCAGGCTAATTGCGCCGTTCCTCCTCGTTCTAATATTTTTTATTTGAAAATAGCTATTTATATGAAGGTACTTCTGCGGGCATAAAGTACCGGTCTTTCCATAGGGACTCAGTCAGTGCGGTATATTCTGCTTCCGTAGTATTTTTCATCACATTTTTAAAAATGGTATCGGAATCATATAGTTCCGCGCTCATGGCAGAAGTTACCTTCGTTAAATTAGCATTCAAATACATAATTTTTTTTGTTCCTGCATTCGGACTCCACACATTCCATTTTGGAAGTGAGGTGCCATTTGGATTGCCGTTTGTCATAAAATTTTTCAGATAGGAACGCATCTGATCAGTCAAAGCTAGTCTTCCCGCTCTGTTTTTAGAAGAAATCGCATCCGGTGAGTATTCCTCCATTACCTTTTTAAATTTTCCCAGCAGAAAATACCGGGTCTGTCCATGGTAGGCTCCCACATACTTACTATAGAAACCATCCGTTACAGAAGGATTTGTTCCCCACAGCAGTCGGTAAGCGTATACATTTTTATGCGAAGCGTCCTGATAAAGGGCGTTTACCGTATTTTCAATGTAGAAATAGGACTGTAGCATGCTGCCGTACCTAATTCCCTTTTCCAGTAGTTCCAACATCTTTGTGGATGAAAGTGACGATAAATCCGCATCACTGGATATGAGTTTTCCCTTCAGCGCAAATTCAGCAAATTCCGTAACATCACTGCCCAGCATAATAGGCACACGGTTATAATTCCCCGTTTTTATAAGTTCAAATCCTTTTTTCGGCAATACGGTACCATCGGTAAAGCCCTGAGGAAAAGAAGTCAGCCTCAAGGTAGCACTTTTAAATATCCAGGCGACCTCTGCCGTCGTCAGACTCCGAAAAAGTTGATTCAACTCTTCTGTTGTGGAAGATTTAATATAGTCGAGGGCGTCGTTATCAGTTTCATAGGCTCCCCGTTGTACTAAAATGGCGGCCAGCCGTTCTTCTACCTTTTGCTGCCCATCCTCCGGCGTACAGGTAGTGTATCCCCCACTCATAATAAATGCCTTTTGGAATAATCCCTTCATCATCGGTGAAATCAGACACATCAGTGCATCCCTGCCCCCACAGGAGAACCCGGACAGCGTTACATTGGAAGGATTACCGCCAAATGTCGCAATCTCTTTTTGGGTCCAGAGTAACGCCTCGTGGATATCTAACAAAGTGAAGTTGCCACTGTTTTCCTCCGGTGTGCCATTCTGCAGTGCCGGATGGCTTAAGTAGCCAAAGGCTCCCACGCGAAAGGAAACAGAAACAATGACAATACCCATGGAAGCCGCCATATCACCAAAATCAACATTGGCGGTTCCCGATACATTGCCGCCACCATGTAAGTACACCAATACAGGTAAGTTCTCATTTGATGAATAGGGACGATATACATTTACATACAGACAATCTTCCGTTCCTATATATCCGTTGGTACTGGAACTGCTATAGGAGACGGCATCTTCACGCTCTGTCGTGGTATTTTTTGTTCCCGACCACGCAGCCACCGGCTGAGGTGCCCTCCAGCGATTGGCGCCCCCTGTAGAGGCCCCATACGGAATGCCGTACCACGCCATGGCTGTTCCGGAAGAAATCTTTAGCCCTTTTACCTTTCCTTTTAATGTAGTACGTGTCAGCGCGGGCTTCTCTTCAACGGTGACTTTAATGATGATGCTCTTCATTCCGTTCTTTTTCTTTGTGTAGCCAGTTACCTTTGTCGTTCCGGCCGCTACTGCGACAATTTTCTTGTTGGAAATTTTAACAATTTTTTTATTTGCCGATTTCCATTTCAGCTTGGAAACCTTCTTTTTCCTGGCAGCGGATAATTTGCTCTGGTTAGTAACCGCCGTGATCTTAACCGAATCTCCGTTATACATACGATAGGAAATATTCGAAGGCTTCGGAACAACGGTAACCTTAATGGTGATACTCTTTTCTTCATTCTTTTTATAGCCGATAATCTTTGTCGTTCCCGCTTTCACGGCGACAATTTTCTTTTTAGAAATTCTGGCATATTTTTTCTTTTTAGACTTCCATTTCAGTTTGGAAACCTCTTTTTTCTCGGCAGCGGATAATTTGCTTTTTTTGACAACTGTCTTAAGCTTAACTTTATCCCCTTTATACATTTGATAGGAAATCACAGATGCCGCCTCACTGACGGTGGTATTTCCCATAAAGGATGGTTGAACCAAGCCTGCAAACATAGAACATATTATGATAAATATCCCTGCTTTGCCTGTTATTATCCTCATTGTCAGTTCCTATCCTTTCTTGCTATAATCCAACATATGCTATCATAACATAATGATAAAATTTTGTCATTATATATAATACATAAATTTTTCCAGATAGTTATTCTTTATTTTAGCATATGTATAAAATGTTTTTTCTGGGAAATCCTATATATAAAGGAAAAATAACCTTTAGAAAGGAAGGATTACAGGTTGAAATTTAAATTTAGGGCAGCAGTTACCGTGGCAGTAGTTTTTTGGACGGTAGTTTTTGTACAGATAGCAGTAACCCGGCTTTATATGTCAAAAACCGGTTTTACACAGGCCTTTGCCAGAAACCAGCTTGTTGTGACAAAGGAAAATACGGATTCCCGGAACACGCAAGAAGGAAACACTTGCATTGAGGGAAGGGTTCTTGGTAAAATGGTAAAAGAAGATATGGCGGAGCTGGCAGAGGAGCTGTTTCGCAGTATGGGTGGAAGCCGTGTCCTTGATAGTAGTATGGACACCTATGGAAATTATTATGTAGCCTATGGATATACAAGCGGTATTGCCAATACAAAAAACGTAAACGGAAAAAATATTAATCTTAATGTTGCCATGTCGTATAACGAGGAAGAAAATTGTACGGAGATTATTATGGGAACGCCGCTTATCAATTCGGACTTTTAATGTCCCTGGCATTGTTATGCTATCATTGTGTCAGATGAAAATGAAGGGGGAAGGACTATGCCTACGGAAGAAAAATTGTATGACCTTGCGGAGCTGTTTAAGGTTTTCGGCGATACGACAAGAATCCGTATTCTATATGAATTATTTGAAAAGGAAATGTGCGTGGGGGATATTGCCGATACGTTACATATGACCCAGAGTGCCATTTCCCACCAGCTGAGGGTATTAAAGCAGAATCGTTTGGTAAAATTCCGTAAAGAGGGGAAGACCGTGTTTTATTCTCTGGATGATGACCATGTGCGGAGTGTGATAGAGATGGGGCTGGAGCATGTGATGGAGTAGAGGTGTTGCCTGAAACAGTTTTGGAAACAAGAGAGATTAGTCAATCGACTCGAACCGGAAACGCTTCGCGTTTGAGGTTCTCGCTGATTGACTAATCTCTCTTGTTTGAAACTATCAGGCGACACCTCTGCTTCATCACATGGCGAGATGGCTTTCCTGTTACTCTGTTTAGTAACGTCATTTTTTTTGTTCCAAGGAAAAGCTGACCCGGCGGCGGATAGAGTTGTAAACTTTTGCATTTTTGTTAGCTGTCGTTTTAATAGTGTAAAAACAAGAAACATCCACTAACCAGCGAGAGCATTTAATGCGAAGCATTACTTCTGCTCGAGTCGGTTAGTGGATGTTTCTTGTTTATTTAAGCCTATCAGAAACGACAAACTCCAAAATGCGAAACTTTAATATTCTCTACCGCCGCCGGGTCAGCAGCATCCTGACGGAGTTCAGCACACACAGTAGCGCCACACCGGAATCGGCGAATACGGCAAGCCACATATTGGCAAGGCCAAAGAAGCTGAGTGCCATGATTCCGATTTTTATGACAAGGGCAAATATAATATTTTGTCTGGCAATAAATAGCGTTTGTCTGGCAAGGGATATGGATTCCGGAACGGCCATGAGGTCCGAGGTCATAAATACCACATCGGCGGCCTCAATGGCGGCGTCTGCCCCATCTCCCATGGCAGCACCTACATCGGCACCGGCAAGCACCGGGGCATCATTAATGCCATCCCCCACAAACATAACAGCTCCCTTGTCGGAACGGACCTGTTGCAGACGTGTCAGCTTTTCCTCTGGGAGAAGCTTTCCGTACACCGTATCGATTCCCACCTTTTTACCTACGAGGGAGGCAGACTGCTCGTTGTCACCGGTCAGCATAACCGTATAAATGCCGTTTTGTTTCATTTTGCGCACTGCTTTTTCAGAGGTCGGTTTTATCGTGTCTGCCAGTGCAATATAGCCGAGGTAGATCTGGTCAGAAGCCAACAAAACGAGAGTTTTGTCATCTGATTTTATATTGTCCGGAACAGAAATTTTATTATCGATTAAAAGAGTACGGTTTCCGCATAAAATCTTTTTGCCATCTATTTCTGCTGAAAGTCCCTTTCCTGCCACCTCAGACAGTCCTGTAGTTTCCGGAGGAGTAATGTTTTTCTGATGGGCATATTCCATAATGCTCAGGGCAATCGGATGTGTGGAAGACTGTTCCATACCGGCAGCAAGGGTGAGAAGTTCTTCTGCTGTGGTTTCCTCGGCAGTTTCAATTTTTTGTACCGCAAAGTTACCTATTGTAATTGTGCCGGTTTTATCCATGACAACGGCTTTTAGTTTCGTAATCATTTCAATAGAGGAACCGCCCTTGAACAAAATGCCTTTGCGAGAACCGGTTCCGATGCCTGCAAAAAAAGCAAGGGGAACACTGAGAACCAGTGCACAGGGACAGCTGATAACCAAAAAGGTCAGAGCAGTATAAATATAGTAGGACCAGTTTCCCGTAATCAGAGATGGCACAATGGCGGTAATCAGTGCCACCAGACAGACAATTGGTGTATAAATACGGGCAAAGCGTGTAATAAATCGGTCTAAATGCGGTTTGGATTCAGCAGCTTCCTCCACAGAAGTAAGGATCCTGCTGACCATGGATTCCGAAAGTGGTTTCGTAACACGGAGATGGAGCAGACCGTCCGTGTTGACACATCCGGATAACAGGGCGGATCCAGGTTCTGCTTTTATTGGAACCGGTTCGCCGGTAACCGGAGAGGTGTCGATACGGCTTTCTCCCTTGATCACTTCGCCATCTAATGGGATGCGGTCGCCGGGACGTACTACGATACAATCCCCGACGACAGCTTCCTCTGCCGGAATCGTTTCAATAGAATCATCTGCCTTTATTTTCTGAACTGTTTCAGGACGCATGTCAACGGCAGCGGATATAGAAGCCCGGCTTTTATCCACCGCTTTATCTTCAAAATATTCGCCCACCCGGAAAAACAACATGACAGCGGCGGCCTCGGGGAAATCCCCAATACAGAAAGCTCCCAGTGTAGCCACGGTCATAAGAAAATTTTCGTCAAATAATTCTCCGTGAAAAATTCCCGTAACTGCATGGAATGCTACCTCCCAGCCAAGACACAGCCACGCCACCGCATAAAAAACCGGTGAAAATGGTATTTCCGGCAGGGTAGATATGTGCTCAAAAAGAAAAACGAGGACAAAAAGGCTGATGCCCCCGATAAAAAGTACTTTATCCAAAACCGGGTGTTCGGATTCTTCATGATGGTCGCAGCCGCAACTACAACCACAACTGCATCCAGTATGCTCTTTTCCCTGATGATGTGTATGGGTATCTGACATAACAAACCTCCATTTAAGAAAATAATTTTATCATATGAATGATTGCTCATATATTCATAATAAAGCAGGGAGAGGAAATTGTCAAGGAGATTTTTGTTTAAAAATAAAAAAATTGATATAAGTCTTCCTTAAGAAATAACAGACGTTATCCGATATAAACATTATAAGGACAAAAATGGAGGGTACTGGTATGGGCAAAGAGGATTTAATGCCAAGCGAAAGTGAATGGCTTGTGATGGAGATACTCTGGGATAATGCGGTTCCGCTAACCTCCATGGAGGTCATTCGGAGAGTGCAGGAAAACAGGAAAATGTCAGCCAAGACAGTACGGGTTCTGATGAATCGCCTGTGCCAGAAAAAAATCATTGACTACACCGTTGATAAAGAGGATGCCAGAGTGTATCATTACTTTGCCCTCCGCTCAAAAGAAGAGTGTTTGAGGGAAAAGAGTAAACATTTTATTGACAGCTATTTTTCCGGTAACAAGACAAATGCTCTGGCGGCATTGCTGAAGAACTGCGATTTGACAACAGAGCAAATCGAAGAATTAGAGGGAATTCTTGAAAAGAGCAAGGAGAGGGACGATAAATGACGTGGCTGATGCTGTTTCAATTTTTTAATGTCTGTGTCATGTACCTGGCAGTGGTGCTTGGACATTGTGTGTTAATTTCCTTTCCGGTGCTGGGGATTATTCTCCTTTTGCGAAAGCTGACAGGCAGGGATAAATGCTTTCTGCGGGGAGGTCTCTGGAGCCTGATGATACCGGTGCTTTTTGCTGGGAGGCTGCGGTTTTTTTATGAGACTTATCTGGGAGTGTATTTGTTCTGGTGGCAGGGACTGTGCATCCGATATTCCCTGATTGCATGGATTTATTTGACCGGGATACTCGTTATGGCAGTGGTACTTCTCCGCCGCCGTCTCAAACTGAAACGCTTTGTCAGAGGGCTGAAAAGGGTATCGGTATCGGGCACTGATGTATATCTTTGTGCCTCTGCAGTTTCGCCCTTTACCACGGGAATGTTACGGCCGCGGATTGTGATGCCGGAGAAAATGTTTACAGAACTTTCCGAGGAGGAATGGCAGGTCGTACTGCTTCATGAAAAGGTACATATCCGTCTGGGACATTTGTGGATATATTTTTTCTGGGACGTGTTGCGAATGCTTTGCTGGTGGAATCCGTTTCTGACATTATGCGGCAAATATCTGAGGACAGATATAGAGGATATTTGTGACCGGGTAACGATTCAGGAAAGCGGGAAGCAAAGCGGAGAATATGGAAAGGTACTATTAAAAAGTATTCAGATATTAAAAAAGGATAACCGGCAGGTGGGCTTGTCCGCATCCCTTGCCGGAGAAACCGGATACCGGAGCATTCACAGGCGGTTTGAAAAAATAGCCCGATATGCGCCTTATCGGAAGAGAGGGGCGATGGGACTTTGCGCTGCCATCGTATGTATGGTGGCGGTGTTGGTGATAGGAGTGAAGGTTTATTCTTATCCCCGATATACGGAATTTGAATCGGTTACGGTTTATAATGACACGGGAAGAAAACTGCTTGTTAATGACAGTCCGGAACTCCGGAAAGCCATTGTAGTAGAGAAAGACAATATTAAAATTTCCAGACAGGCACTGGATGTCATTTTAAATGAAAATCATGTAACAGAAAAAAGATTTTTTATCGGATGTGGTGGATTTTACAAAGTGCCCGGTATCGGAGGCGGCGTTAATGCCGTATTTGTCGATTATGCGGAGGGGCAGGGGGATTTGACGATACCTTATATCGATAATGGCAGGGACTGGATGAACAGAACCTTACAATATTTATAAGAAGAAAGGAGAGACATTATGAATATCAGATTGGATCAGGGAGGTTTCTTAAGTAATATATTGGGACCCAGCACGAAAAGTGCACAGCATCTTGCGGAGCGGCAGAAAAAATGTGAGAATGAGGTAAATTACTGGGAAGGAAAAAAGGAAAGCTTAAAGGGCGTGAAATGTGAAACGGTGGAGGAAATCGCCGAAAAGCTTGATGCGCTGCAATCCTATCAGGATCAGATTGCGGCGGTAAAGACCGCTTATAATAATGAGCAGATGTGGCATGTATTAGACGAAGCGAAGGAGATCGGCGAAAAGATTGCCGAGGAAGCAGAAAAGAATGCACCAAAGACTGCCGAGGAAAGAAGAGAAGAACTGGCAGAGGAAGTACTGGGAACCGAAGAAAACAAAGGCGTGCTGTCAGAAGCACTGGAGGAACTTAGAGAGGTTGCAGAAGAAACTCTGGAACAGATGTCAGAGGAAGAGATGTCCCACGAGATATCGGATGCCATAAAAGAGGCAGAAGAGGCGACGGAGGACAAAAAGGAACTGACAGAAACGATAGAGGAAGATATCGCAGAGGCCGTGCAGGAGGATGTGATTCGGAAGGCTTCGTTAAAGAAACAAGATGGTTACAAAAGAATGGACATACGAATTTAATAATAATCGATTGAAGAATGATTGGTGCCAGCCCGGATTTTTTTTCGGCTGGCACTATTTTGTTTCCGGGAGTTATTTTTTTCCTAAAAGGTGCCGATATACAAAATAGCGACATTAGCGACAAGGAAGTCATTTTAAAATCAAGGAGGGACAAATATGAACAAGATTGACAATTACAGTATTTATCAGAATAATTATTATGAGAATACGGTAAAGAAAAACGAAAAAAACGACAAAACACAGAAAACTAAAACAGACGAGACGAAAAAGAAAAAACAGGTAGAGCTGAGTGACAAGGCAAAGGCATTATTACAGGAACTGCAAAAAAAATATGGGAATATGGATTTCATCATAGCAAATTATGAAACGGAGGAAGAGGCAGCTTCTTATCTTTCCCGCGGAACAAAGGAGTTCACTGTGCTGATTGAGCCAGAGCTGTTAGAAGAGATGGCAGCGGATGATTCTGTTAAGGAAAAATACCTTGGAATCATTGACGGGGCAACACAGAATTTGCAGGATATGAAACAGAAGCTTGGTGAGGAAGGAAAGGATATAACCAGACTGGGAATCACCATTGATAAGGACGGAACGGTATCTTACTTTGCAGAGCTGGAGCAGCTCAGTGAAAAACGCCAGGAGCATCTTGAAAAAACAAAAGAAAACAAAAAGGCAGAAAAGGCTGAGCAGGAAAGAACGAAACGAGCCCAGGTGCGAGCAGATTCTATAGAAGAACTACTGGAAAAGATTAAAAATCTTGACTGGGACAAAATTCGGGAGGAAGAGAAGGCAACAAGCGGAGATAAGTTTGACCTTAGCATTTAATTAAGAATATCGGGAATAAACTTTAGGGGCAAATTTTTACATGCAACGCGTAACCATGTCTCGTGGAAAGCATGTAAAGATTTGCCCTTTAAAAATATTACGAGGCATACAAGATGATAGAGTTACTCCTACTAATTGAAACACCGGAAGATAAAATCAAATTTGAAAAACTGTATAAGAATATTCATCGCAGGCTATTATATGTAGCGCTGAAATTTTTGCATAACCAGCAGGATGCGGAGGATATTGTCCATGATGTATTTGCCAAGATTGCAAAAGATTATCCCAAATATCGGGGAAAGCCGGAGAAAGAAATGCTGAGTCTCGGTTTTGTTATGGTGAGGAATGCAAGCATTAATTTGATTCGCGCCAGAGAACGCCATAAAGAAACTCCGATTGAAATCAAGGACGATCTGCTGGGAACAGAGGCAGATCCTTTGGAAGATGTACTGAAAGAGGAAAATGTGGAAGTTCTGAATCAGGCTCTGACAGATCTGAATGAAGAGGATAAAAATATTTTAGTTCTTCGTTATTACCACAGCATGAGTTACAAGGAAATTGGAAAACTATTAGGGTTGAAGGTAAAAACAATTGATATGCGTCTGTATCGTATAAAGAAGAGGTTGAGGGAGGTAATTTCATATGAATAGTGAAGAACTTTTAAGGCAGGCGGTCATTCAGTTTCATGAAGCAGAACTAAAGTTGTTGCCAATAAACGAATCGTTGGAAAATGAAATAGAAGTCAGCCCGGAATTTGAACTCCGAATGCAACAAATGATTCGCAAAAGCAGGCGGCATGCCGTTGTGAATAAAATTGCCCGCCGGGCAGCAGGTTTCTTTATCGGTATTGTTGCAGGCATTGTTTTCCTGTGTACCGTCAATGAAAATATCAGGGCAAGGTGTTTGCAATTTTTAAGAGAAATTATAGATGGCATGACACAATATAGCAGCACAATGGAAACGCCAAATCCGGTAGATGAAGATATCATCGGGTTGCAGCTTGGGTATGTGCCGGCGGGGTTTGAGTTGACTTACAGTAATTTGAGTGAAGGAATGATCACTTACAAACTCTCAGATAAAGAAATCTATCTGGATTTTGATTATGATAAAACAGCGAATGCTAATATCAGGTTATACAGTGAGCATTCTACGGTAAAAAAAGTTATATTAAAGGACGGAAGTGAGTGTGACTACTATAAAGGCGAGAGAGAAGAAGATCCGGATTTACTCATATGGCAGATAGGGCAATATGCCTGTTACCTATCAATTACCGGTGATTTTGATAATATTAATGAAGAATTAATAAAAATAGCAGAAAACGTTCAGATAATTAAATAGTGGTTTGTAGGATAAGCCTTCTTAAATTTGTTATTTAGGGTGAAAACAAATTTAAGGAGGCTTTTTTATATGAAAAGGTTTATTCGAATCAAATGTATCATTTTAGCGTTGGTATTAATGTGTCAGTTTGTACTTGTCAAACAGGAGGCACAGGCCCAGGTCAATGCTGCCTCGGCAACTGTAAAATTAAGTTTTAGTGGTAAGACGGCAACTTGTGGTGCCAAAATTGTTGGTCTTTCAGGGGTAAACAAAATTACCGGAACACTTAAGCTGAAAAAGATAGAAAATAAAACTACTACCACAATTAAAACCTGGACAATATCGGAAAGTGCAAGAACAATGGCAATGACAAAAACTTATAAAGTATCCTCAACGGGACAATATAAGGTGGTAATGTCTGTTAAGGTATATAAGGGCGGGGAGGCTCAGCAGATTACCATGAGCATATCGAGGTTTTGTATATGATGAAGATGCGAAAGGAAAAGCTAGTTGGAGTAAAGATTCTGTCAGTTGAATAAAAAATAAAGGATGAGAGTATCCCTCCAAAAGGGTATAATGGAATTGAACCAAAAAACCATAACCCCAAAAGGAGGGATATATTTTGAAAAGAATTGTATATATATTTATTTTACTACTATTAAGTTTTACTGTTTTACATGGCAAAGCAAAAGCAGACAGTAGCGACAAAAAAATTAATTTAATTTTATTACGTTCAGATTCATTTGTTTTGACAAATGAAAGAGGAGAAAAATTAAATTATAATATGGAAAAGGTAACCGGAAATATGAAAGTGTACGAAAATAGGAAATTTGGGCTTCAAAAAAGAATTATGACTATTGACATGAGTAGCAAGTTTACATATCAAAGTAAAAAGACAACATCGTATTTGTGTTTAACTAATGATCAATGGTATAGTAGAATGGTCACTCAAAATGCTACTTCTATTACGATACGTTATAGCAAAGATATGTCAATAATTCAAGCAAAAGGGGAGAATTTGACATTTACGCTTAATACGGATAGTGTTCTGGCAGAGGAATCTTTTCTTACTATAACCGGTACAGGAAATAACGTGGAAATGAAAAATAGTAAAAAAGGGATTGAACTATCCAATTTAACAGGAGCTTGTGATTTTAAAAGCAATGATTTACAATACAATAAAGATAGCGAAACCAGGTTGTGTTTCTTGCCAATCGCAAACAAAGTACAAATAAAAAAACCAATGAGTAAAAAATTAAAAGTAGCGGGAGCGATTCCGTATAGCAAGAAGGTTTCAAAAACGGTAAAAAATGTCCATGTGCTGCCGGTGTCAAAAACTTCTCAGGCAGTTTCCTTTAACAAGGTAAAAAAGGCAAAGGGTTATGTGATTTACCGCCAAAAAAACGGTGGCGAAATGGAGCAGGCAGCAGTTTTAAAGGGAAATGGCTCCACCGT
The DNA here is from genome assembly GCA_022510615.1 of Lachnospiraceae bacterium. Classification (GTDB taxonomy): domain Bacteria; phylum Bacillota; class Clostridia; order Lachnospirales; family Lachnospiraceae; genus Eubacterium_F. Next base: position 120,665 of record JAFLTC010000002.1, read on the forward strand.
ATGGATAGACAAAAATATTCCGGCGGGGGAACTGCAAACCTATGCTATTTCATCCTACAAAATAAAGGATGGGAATAAGGTTTATTCTCAAAAGAGCTATTTAGTAAGTGGTGTGGTTTCTTCCGATATGAAAGCAAATGCCACCAAAGTTACCTTGAATAAAACGGGTAAGGTAAAGCTGAAAAAAGGAAAAACCTTAAAGCTAAAAGCAAAAGTGACAGGCACAAAAGGAAAAAAGCTGGTCAGTAAAAAAGTCCGTTGGTACAGTAAGAAAAAATCAGTGGCTATTGTGACCGGAGACGGAAAGGTGACGGCACTGAAAAACGGAACCTGCAAGATTTATGCTAAGGCTCACAATGGAAAGAACAGTAAAGTGGTAGTAATTAAGGTTGCGTAATAAGTATAGTGAAATAAAAAATTAAATACCAGAAAGTTCTTCTTTGTGGAGTGGGGCGCGTTTTTTTGCCGCCCTTTTTTTATTGCAAAATTTTTCAAAAAATTTCTAAAAAGTCTGTAGGAAAATCCCATCTGAATTTGTTATCTAATATAGAACAAATGAAAAGCGTATTCAGGAGAGAAAAATATAATGATTGAAGTAGCTATTTGTGATGATGTAAGAGAAGACGCCATAGAATTGCAAAGCTATTTTGATAGCAGGATGTATGAAGTAAATTGTGATATTTTTTCCAATGCCATGGAATTTATTGCAGCAGAGAAAACGTATGATGTAATATTTCTGGATTTTGACCTGCCGGGCATGTCCGGAGAAGAGCTGGCAGAGAAACTGCGGGAAGAGGAGACCGACAGCCTTTTAGTCTTTTTTACAGGCACGAGGGAACCGACACCGGAAATATTCACGCTACAGCCCTTTCGTTATCTGATGAAAGATATGCTGCCCGGACGGATGAAGAGAGAGGTTGGTGAAATACTGGAAAAATGTCGCGAGAGAAAAAAGGCATACCATATATATGCCAAGGAAGCCGGAGACATTGTGAAGGTGCCGGTTTATACAATTTCCTATATTGAACTGGCAAAGCATGGGAGCATTGTACACACCGTACAAAAAAATCAGCGCCAGCAGTACACCCTGCGGGAAAATATACGGGAGATCGGAAAAAAACTGGAGGACTCCGGGTTTGTACAGGCACATAACAGTTATCTGGTAAATATGGAACATATTGTGCGATACCATAAAACGTATATTCAGCTGCAGGAGGGAATCCAGTTAAATGTGTCCAGGGCATATCGAAAAAAGTTTGATTTGGCATTCAGGAGGTATTTACTAAACAAAGGTTGAAAGGATGAGAGCGACTATGGAATGGTTGGCCAGCCATTTAGTAACGCTTACCAATATGGGTCTCTGCTGTTTTGAAGCATTTATGTTCTGGGATGTGGGGAAAAGTTTTCTGAAGCTGAGATTTAAAAATTATTGGGAAAACTTTCTGATTCTTGCGGGGCTCATACTGATTAGGCAGATACTAACAGCCAGAGAGGGTCCTACCACTGTTTTTATTGCATTTTTGTCAGGTTACTTTATCTGCTCCATTATATTGTTTTCTGATTACATTTTATGGAAAAGCATATATGTAATCTTTTTTGCCGTTGTACAATGCGTCAGTGAATTGATTTTTTATATTGCGGCATTCGGAATCGGCATACAGGATATCGGACCGGAATCCGCATGGCAGTATGTCATTTTTGGGTTGATAAGCAAGTTGGTAGCGTTCTTAATTCTTGTGGTTGTTGCAAAAGGATTTTCCCCGGGGCAGATTGGACAGTTGCCATGGAAGACTTTTTTTGCCTATTCTATTATGCCGGTTGCCTCATTTTTCATTCTGTTTTTTACCATGTCATTCCCGCCGGGCAACGGGGAGAGCAATACGATGAGTGCCGGTCTGGTTGTCAGTAGCGTGGCCGTTCTGACTGCCAATGCGGTACTGCTTCATATCTTCGAGGGCTATGCAGAGAATATGGAGATAAAGCGCCAGGCAGAGCTGAGTGAGCAAAAGGCTTCCTTAGAGGCGAAGCATTATGAACAACTGGAAAAAATTAATCAGGAAAGCAGTCAGCACATGCATGATGTTAAACACATTCTCCAGTCAGCGAATCTGCTGCTTGGTTCAGGAGAAATTGAACAGGCACAAAAGGTATTAAGTAATGTGCATGAAAACATGGTTCATACTGAACAGGAGCGCTACTGCCGTCACAGCATTATCAATGCCGTGCTTTGTAGCAAGCAGGAAGTAGCAAGGGCCTATGGAATCCAGTATCAGGTTGAGGTTGAACCCGTTATCGACAGCGGCGTTCTGAGACCGGAAGATTTGATTGTGGTATTAGGAAATCTGTTAGATAACGCCATTGAGGCGGCATCGGAGTTACAGAGGAATGGATTTATTAGAGTTTTTATCAAAATGAGAAACCGGGGTACCTTTTTGTCCATCAGTGTGGAGAATAATTACAGAGAAGAGCCGGAAAGAAGTGGAAATCGCTTAATTACACGAAAAAGAAAAAATGAAACACATGGCTGGGGACTGAGAAGCATCAGTCGAATCGTAAAGTCTTGTAACGGAATGGAAAATATTTTCTATGAAAATAAAGTGTTTATACATCAAGTAGTATTAGGTACAAGACGCTAATAGGTTTTGTGGTTGAGAGTAGATGAAATATGATTACGAATGTGAAATATTGTCGTATTGGAATTTGTGAGGACGACGGGCAATACCGGAATTTTTTAGTTGACCTGATTCGTAGGAATCTGGGAGATGAGGATAACATAGGAATATATTTCTTCGCGGACGGAAAAAGTTTATTGTCAAGCAAAGAAAGAAATGAACTGGATATTTTGTTTATGGATGTGGAGCTGCCGGATGGTAACGGGAATGATTTTGTAAAAGAGTTTCGGCAGACAAACACAAAGGCAATTTTGAACTTTTGCACCAATGTCGGTTATCCTACAGCCGATACTTTTAAATTAGATGTTTACCGCTATATCCGAAAGGATGTAACGGAAGAAATATTAGAGAGGCAGATTATAGAAATTCTGGAGGAATACCGAAGGAAGAGGAAGCTTAAAAAATTTTATCTGGCTTCGGAGGAAATCGCTGTTAATATATCGGAAATTTTATACTGTGAAAAGCAAAAGAGAGGAACTAAAATTCATCTGCTGGATCAGGATGAAGGAGTTCTTGTGTCGGAGCATCTGGATAATATTTTTATCAGACTGGAGCAGTATGGATTTGGAAGGCCCCATGACAGCTATATTGTAAATTTCGAGCACATTATCTGCGTCAACAGGAAAAAATTGACCTTATTTGGGGGAAGTGAAATGACAATTGCACCCCGCAAATGGAAAAATTTCAGAGAAGCCTTTTATCAATATATAGTAATATAGGAAGATTCCCTTTTTACAGGAAAAACTGACCAAAATCGCCAAAATTCGACACAATTTTGCCCATTATATTGTAATAGGAACTAAAGTTTACTATAACTATAATTGCTTAGGACATACAATATATTGTGGCAGAGGAGGTGAAATGAATGAGAAAACTCATCAAGAAGTGTATGAACAGCGGCGTCATGGCGTCGTTAGCCCTTGCTTTAGTTATTGCAACGGCAAATTCCAGCTGCTCATGGCTTTTTGGTCAGGAAGAAGAACCAGATGCAGTAAAAGCACTGCGTAAGTTCTAACACAACACGCTTATATACGCGCGGACCAAAGAATTAACGGGATAGGGGTGAATGAGGACACCGACCGCACCCGCGGGATTCTGCGGTCTGCGCTATATAAAGAAAATTGTAGTCAGAAAAAAGGTAAAAAGGAGGCTTTATGATTTTTGGGCGATATTATTCTAGTTGAATATGAGAAAACAAGAGGGAAAAAATCTGCCGTTCAGGAAACGGGCCATCTAAAGGGATTGTTTTTCCTAATACTTATTATCATTTTGCTTGTGGTGAACCAGGTATATATTTATAATCTGTTTGTGCAGACCGGATTAAATATGCTTGGCTTTTTCGCGGCTTTTCTTTTATTTTACGGACAATGGAAGAAAAGAGAAGCGGTGGACAGGCAAAGTCTCATGGAATATGCAGGAGATATGGAGTGTATGGAAAAAGTATTATATTGTCTGGATATTGATACTTATAATAAACTAGGACTTGTCATTGATGAGGTCCGGGCGAGAATAATGGATGATGAAGAGGAAAGAAAAAAGAAGGAAAAAATTTCTGTTGTCAGCATCGTGGCGCTGACGGGAATGCTGTCTCTCATCTGCCTGTACCGGGGCGGAGACATAGACTCATATGTAGAATTGGGAAGCATACTGAATTTTTTTCTTATGGTACTGGCACTACTGTTAGCCTGTGTTTACATCGGAGCCAGATTGTTTTCTGCCAATCAAAAATATAAATGGCTTTATAAAGTTTTACTAAATGTAATGATTACAAAATTTTAACAGGGAGGATTTAAATTTGGTTTCGGGAAAGGAAGCAAAAAAAAGAATGGAGGAAGATGGGATTCTCAGGAAATATGGAATGGATTTGTTGGGAGCCCAGTTGCTCAATCTGGGAGTAACACTTCTCATTGCAGTCATTAGCAGACGTTTTCTGGAAATATTGCTTTTTGTGCCGGTATTTACCTCTCTTCGGCGATATGCCGGTGGTTACCACGGGAAAAATAATAGAGAATGCTTCTGGCTGTCATCTGCTATCATGGCAGTATCCATATTTGCTATTGTATGCCTGGAAAACTGGATGGCTGTCAGCCCGGATGCTATAATTATCCTTGCCCTATGGGAGTTTGCAACAGGAATTTTTATTTGTATGACAGCTCCGGTGGCGGCAGAGAAAAAGCCGTTGGATGCACTGGAGAAAAAGGTATATGGCAGACGTGCTATTCTGGTATTGGGGATTCAGATGATAATCGCATACTTGCTTCTTTTCCTAATAGGAGGAATCGGTTCTGTAGTGGTGGTGGCACACAGTGTTATTGCCACTTCCATGCTTTGTGCTAAAATATTAAAGTACACCCGCCGTCCGCAGTATGAAAATCCAGACAGTTAGCGTGACAGAGGATAACAGGGTTGTCAGCACAATGATACTGGAAGTCAGCGTGCTGTCATTCCCTGTATTCTTTGCCATAATATAGCAGGATACCGTGGCAGGAGAGCCGAGCATAATAAGGATTGCCATCAGCTCCTGGTTGCGGTAGCCAAAATAAATGGCAAGAGGTAAAAAGAGCGCCGACAACAAAATAAGCTTGATAAAAGAAGCCGCCAGAGTCGGTTTTATTTTTTTGATTGCTTTCCGCCCTTCAAAGCTGGCCCCAATCGATATCAAAGCGAGAGGAGTTGCGGTATTTCCCACACTGCTGATTGCCTTGTTTAGAAAGGCAGGAAAATGCAGATTGAAAAAAGCAAAGGGGAGGGAAATGAGAATACTGAGCAGAATCGGGTTTTTTATCACACTGACAAAGGTGCTTTTTAAATCCGGCTTCTGTCCGCCGTTATCCCCCTTTAAGGTCAGAATAATCACGGCAAAAATATTAAAAAGCGGAACGGCTCCAATAATCATTAAAGGTGCCATTCCTGCACCATTGTACATATTGTCGATAAAGGCAAGGCCCAAAATCGCTGCGCTGCTCCGGTAGGAGGCCTGAATAAAAGCGCCCTTTTCGGAATCTTCTTTCATAAAAATTTCTGTCAGACCCCAGATCACAAGAATAATAGCGAGAGTGACGAAAAAGCAGAACAGGACATATCCTCCGTCAAAACCGGCACGAATATCGTTTTCCGTCAAATCCTGAAAGACAAGGGCTGGCAGGGCGATCATAAAAACATATTTATCCGCAATTTTCGTAAAGTGCTCATCAATCAGATGAATCCGGTACAAAAATTTTCCCAGTATCATCATAAGAAAAATAGGCAGAGTGGCATTGATGCTGTATATAAAATTATCCATTGTGATACCTCCATTTGACCGGTATTGTAACACTGGTAAGTGAGAAAGTAAAGTATTTCTTAGAATTTGTGCTATCATTAAATTTTGTCTCCCCTGCATATATTATAAAAATGGATTTTCAGGAGGCAACTTTTGTCCTTTCTTTCCTCACTCAATCAATTTTTATGGGGCGGTCCGGTTCTTCTTTTACTTTTGGGACTTCATATTTATTATACTTTTCGCCTTTCCTTTGTGCAACGCTATGTCCTGCGTGGGATTCAGCTTTCTCTTGGGGATGATGACAGCCAGACTGCTGCCGGCTTCAGCCGCTTTGGTTCTCTGACTACTACGCTGGCAGCCACTCTTGGCACCGGCAATATTGTCGGTGTTTCCACCGCTATTTATCTGGGTGGTCCCGGGGCTATTTTCTGGTGCTGGCTCACGGGGGTATTGGGTATGGCTACGACCTATGCCGAAACCTTTCTTTGCACAAAGTACCGGTATTGGGACGGAGAAAAACAATATCTGGGTGGTCCCATGTATCTTTTACAGTATTTATTGGGAAAGAAAAGACTTGCCTTTCTCTACAGTGCAGCATTGTGCTTATCCGCTTTTTTTATCGGCTGCACCACACAGAGCAATGCCATTGCTGATACATGTCAACAGGTCTTTGGTTTTATGCCGCCCATGACAGCTATTATTACAGCTTTTTTTGTGGGTTTGATTTTACTTCAGGGGAAAAAGTGGATTGAAAAATTTTCAATGGCGGTTGTTCCCTCCATGGCTTTTTTCTTTTTTGGCGGGTGTCTGTTATACCTGATTCTCCATGCGGACTACCTGTTGCCGTCACTTTCCCAGATAGTTTCCTCCGCCTTTGGAATCTCCCAGATTGGCGGCGGTGCCATTGGATTTACCTTGGGAAAAGCTGTCCGCTACGGCATTGCCAGAGGCCTTTTTACCAATGAAGCAGGTCTTGGAACCGCCGGTCTCATTGCCGGCAATTCATCGGAAACCTGTGCTAAGAACCAGGCTCTTATTTCCATGAGTGCTACCTTTTGGGATACTGTCGTTCTCTGTGCCGTAACCGGACTTGTACTCACAGAATACCAGCTTGAATATGCTTCTGAATGGCCGTTTTTGTCCGCCGGCTCTTTAACGGCCGCTGCCTTCTCAAAGCTCCCCTTTTTCGGGGATGAAATACTGGCGATAGCCATTATCTGTTTTGCCCTCGCCACATTGGTGGGCTGGAGCTATTATGGCAGGCAGGGCTTTGAATTTTTGTTTCATGGAAAAGGTATATCAGGATATCATTATTTGTACATTATTATGATTTTTATTGGCGGTGTCATGCCTCTTACTCTGGTATGGGAACTGACGGATTTTATTAATTTTTTCCTTTTTATCCCCTCTTTTTACATGCTTGTCCGTTGCCGGAAGAAGTTTTAACAAAAAAAACATATATTTTACATATTTTTTGTATTATAATTACATTATAAGAACAAGTTCCACAAAGGAGGACGAGCATGGCGGTAAAGATATCGACAAAAATAAAAGAGTGGACACAGTTTCATCTTGCCACGGGGAAAATAGATTATATGAGTTTAAACAGGCTTCGTCTGAACCTAACGGCAGACAGTGCTATTTCTTCCAGACTCTCCCTTACCGAACAGACAAGAAAGCAGGAGGAAAAAATCCGCACCATCATAAAGGAAGAAGCTTTCTCTTTTGAATCCATGAAGCTTATTTTAAATCCATACAAAACTACACCTTTAACAGCTCTTGCTATCTTCCATACCGATTTTTCCTGCCGGCTTTCCTACCGTGTGCAGGGGCACGGGGAGGAGTCTGACTATTCTTATGTTTATCCCACACCGGTTACTACCCATGTCTGTCCGATATTCGGTCTTTACCCGGATACGGATAATCTTGTCACAATGGAACTAATTGCTACCGAAGGTAATACCCTTGCTTCCCGTACTATCCGCATAAAAACCGGTCCGGTTTCGGACAATATTCTGTCAGGGCAGGAAGAATCCGGCTACCCTCTGCTTCGTGATGACGAGGGAAATATCCGGTATTATTTAAATGTGCCCGCCGGTGACATTGGAATCGTACCGATTTCCGATCAACGTTTTCTGTTGGCAGATGCTGCCATCCGGACCCGTACCGGACAAATGCCCCTGCCGACACATTTATATGAATTTGATTTGTTAGGACGATTTTACCGAACCTACTATGTGGGAAATGGAATTGCCGACATTGTGGGAGAAAAGGAGGCGGGGGAAAATCTCTATCTCTTTACCCCTTCCTACTCCGGACCGGAAAATAATCTGCTGGAACTGAACCGGCAGACTGGTGCCGTTGTAAAAGTGACTGCCACCGATCAGGTCGCCAAAAATTATTCCGGCAGAAACATAACCAGACAGCAGCTGGATACGCTCTCTGATTTTATAAGCAGGGATTTTGCCGCCGGCACAGAAAGTTTTACGGACATTTTATATCCGGTCAGCGGCTGGTTAAAGACACCGGTTCCCTATAAGGGTGCTTCCATTGAAACGACAGAGGGCATCAGTCTGGAAGATATGGCGAAACTCCACCAAATGCGTTTTTCCCTCTATGGTGACACACTGTTAGTTTCCACTATGGGACACCGACTGCAGGAAATTTTGTTTGCCAGAACCGACAGGGTCTACCAGCTGGATTTAACCTTTCCGGCACTGATAGATGAAGCCTATGAGGATTATCCTTATCTTCTCGCTGTTCCCTTTACAGAAATGTATAGCGGCACGTATTCTGTGGTCCTCCGCTTTGCCGACGGCAGCCAGGAGGTATTAAAGGATACGATTACACTATCCCGTACAAGACAAACAGTGCCGCCGGCTAACTAGCACCATTGTGCTAGCATAACAGCGACACGGTCATTACACTTTTATGTTGGGATTATTCCACCATATCCCAATTTAACTGCACATCTGCCGCAATGTCCTCTGCGGCTCTGCGACCAAGAATTTTTTCATAATCCTCTGCCGGAATTTCGCCCGTTCCCGGACGCTTTACCCAGAGGTTTTCTTTTGTAAAACATTCTCCCTTTTTTACCGGCGAAATGGTAACCGCTGTGGCAAAGGCAAAGTCTATCGTTACCTGTTCCTCTGATAGCGCCACTTTCTTTCCGCCTAGCATCTGGGGAATTTCCTTCGCGGACAAAAGTAAATCTTCCAAAGCTTCTTTATCCATGGAGCAAGGCACATCCGGTCCCGTTCTTTGCATCGTGTCAGTAAAATGTCTCTCCACAACACTGGCTCCCAGTGCCAGTGCCGCCTTGCAGGCATTGTTATTCAGAGTGTGGTCGGAAAGTCCTACCGGTACGCCGGGAAACTCTTTTATCATCTCCAACATTGCTCCCAGTCGGACCTGCTCCGGCTTTGTGGGATATAAATTTGTCGTGTGCATCAGGGCATAGGAGACACCCCTCTTTTCCATAATATTTACCGCCTTATGAATCGACTCTATATCATTCATTCCCGTGGATACAATCATCGGTTTTCCGAAAGATGCCACATGATCGATAAGGGGATAGTTATTCATTTCTCCGGAACCAATCTTATAGGCCGCCACTCCAAATTTTTCCAACCGCTCTGCGGCCGCCCGGGAAAATGGCGTACTGATGAACACCATACCAAGACTTTCCGTATAGCGTTTCATTTCCTTTTCTTCCTCTTCGTCAAGGGCGCATTCTGCCATAATATCATAGATGGAAACATCCGCATTACCCGGCACAACTGCCTTCGCTGCCGGTGCCATCTCATCCTCCACAATGTGTGTCTGATGCTTTATCATCCTCGCCCCGGCAAGATAGGCGGCGTGAACCATTTCCTTGGCTATGGCAAGACTGCCACCGTGATTGATTCCAATTTCCGGAATTACCAGCGGGCGTTTTCCCTCACCTACCTCAATTCCTCCTATATTTAATATATTCCGGCTCATATAACCTCCTGTATGTATTACTCGGTAACCTCATAAAGAAAGCTGTTTCCTTTTTTTCCTACCCGTTCTACGATTCCCAGATAATATAATATATTTAATGCCGTCTGAGCATTGGACAGCGTCAGCTTTGTCGCTTTTGCATATTCCTTTGAGGTAAATTCCTGCAGCTCCGGCGGCACTAGCATACGATAGTCCTGGACACAATCCAGATGGAATTCCTCTATCAGCCCGATGGGAATCCGGTCATGTCTGCAGGAACCTTTTTTCCTGTCGGTACTCCAGCCGTTTAACAATCTTGTCTCCTCCATATCAATTAACAGTATATGGATGGATAGATTGGGCTCCTTCAAAAAGGATTTGATTTTATATAACTCCCGGAACACCGCATAGGGCGTCCCCCGTTTGGGGGACTTACGACGCTCCGATATTTCCCCGGTTTCTTCATCAAGCCAGCGCAGCCACTTCGTAGCTGGAACCGGATACACAATGGTAACCTGATATAACGGCAGGAGCGCTGCTAATTTGGCACGCATGGTATTGAAGTTTGCTGTCTGGATTTCAAATACCCTGCCCTCCCTGTAGACATCTGCCACATAACCTTCCAATGGAGTTTCATGAAAATCTTCGTCAGGCTCTACATAGTTTTTTACCACAGCATGTATCGTCTTTTCTCCCAGCGTTCCAATGCCATGGTTTTCATGCTCTCTTGCCAATATTTTGGCGGCAGCCTGATTAAATCGTATCTTGTCCATAATAAGCATCTGCACCGTGTTTTCTAAAATAGTGTTTATCCAACAAATATTGAGGTGCCCGCCCTGTCCGCGGATTTAAAGTCAGGGTATGATGCGCCATTTCTGCCACCTTATCCAGTACCACGGCATTGTATACGGCGTTTGCCGGAGAAGTTCCCCATGCAAAGGGACCATGGTTTTTCACGACAATTCCCGGAATCTCCAAGGGATCCTTATCTCCGATAGTTTCAACAATAACCGTTCCGGTATTTCTTTCATAATCCCGGTGGATTTCTTCTGCCGTCAAGTCTCTTGTGCAGGGAATATCACCATAGAAATAATCGGCATGGGTTGTGCCAAGCGCCGGAATCGCCATGCCTGCCTGTGCAAAGGTAACTGCCCATACAGAGTGGGTGTGCACTACACCGGCCAAAGACGGATACGCCTTATACAGTTCAATATGGGTTGCCGTATCCGAAGAAGGACGGTATTTTCCCTCTATCACATTCTGGTTAAAATCTACTACAACCATATCCTCCGGGGAGAGTTCATCATATTCCACACCACTTGGTTTAATTACCACATAGTTATTCTCACGATCGATGCCGCTGACATTTCCCCAGGTGTAAATAACCAGCCCCTTTTCACAAAGCTCCATGTTTGCCTCATATACCTCTTTTTTTAACTGCTCTAACATGCTCCACCTCCTGTAAAAACTATGACTTCATTATACCTATTTTTTTGTTCGGTGTAAACTCTTTTCCTGATTTCCGCCATATACGAATTCGAAGTAGGGGAAAATTGCGAAAAGCCTGAAAATATGGTATGATAATAAAAAAGAAATCGGCAGGTGGCGAAAAGAGGGAAGACAAATGCACTTATGGAAACATTTTATTACCATAACCAGACACCGGCATATTGTAATTGCCCACTGCTTTAAAGCGGGGATATTCTGGCAGGGACTGAGGCATGATTTGTCCAAATACAGCCCCACCGAATTTATTCCGGGAATAAAATGCTATATGGGAGATAAAAGTCCCAATGAGAAGGAGAGGGAACTGTATGGTTTTTCCCGGGCATGGTTGCACCATCAGGGACGGAATAAACATCATTTTGAATACTGGGTGGATTATAATCCGGCATTGGGGCGAAAGGAACCGATTCAGATGCCAACCAGATATTTGATTGAGATGTTTTGTGACCGGGTGGCGGCAAGTAAAATTTATTATGGCAGTGACTATGATGAGGGAAAGCCCTTTGCTTATTTTGACAGGGGAAGAAAACGTCGCTGGATGCACGAGGAAACATCCAGACAGTTAGAGGAGCTTTTAATCATGCTTCGGGATAAAGGGGAAAAGGAAACCTTCTCCTATATTAAACATGTAGTAAAGAAAGAGGGAAAGAAGGATAAGGCGCATTGGAAGTAACAGATTTTTCGAAAGGAAGTATTAAAGGAAATATAATGCGGCTGGCTGTGCCAATGACCTTGGCACAGCTTATTAACGTGCTCTATAATATTGTCGACCGTATTTATATCGGTCGGATGGACGGAGGTTCTTCTTTGGCGCTAACCGGAGTTGGCGTATGTCTGCCGGTAATTACGGTGATTCTCGCCTTTGCCAATCTCATTGGTATGGGAGGTGCGCCTTTGTTTTCCATAGAGAGGGGAAAAAAGAATCAAAGGGAAGCAGAACTAATTCAGGGAAATTGCTTTACCCTGCTCATTCTACTGGGAGTGATTTTGACCATAATCGGACTGCTTTTGAAACGACCGGTTCTCTATCTGTTGGGGGCCAGTGATGCCACTTTTCCCTATGCCAATGCGTATTTGACAATTTATCTTTTTGGCAATATTTTTGTTTTGTTAAGTCTGGGCATGAACAATTTTATTAATGCTCAGGGGTTTGGAAAAACTGGTATGCTGACAGTGGCTATCGGTGCCGGTCTGAATATGATACTGGACCCGGTTTTCATTTTTGTACTAAATCTGGGAGTGCGGGGAGCTGCTATTGCCACCATTATTTCCCAGTGCGTTGCCGCAGTATGGACGCTGCATTTTTTACTGGGAGGGCGGGCTGTAGTCCGATTAAAAAGAAATCGACTGATGCCGGAGAGAAAACGGGTACTGAAAATTATGGGACTGGGAGTTTCCGGTTTTACCATGGCGGTCACGAACTCTCTCGTTCAGATGGTTTGCAATGCCAGCCTTCAGACTTACGGCGGCGATGTCTATGTGGGCGTCATGACAATTATTAATTCCGTCAGAGAGGTTGTACAGATGCCGGTATCGGGAATCAGCTCCGGTGCCCAGCCTGTCATGGGCTATAATTACGGGGCGGGGAGAAACGACAGGGTGAAAAAAAGTATCACTTTTATGTCCACGGTACTAATCCTGTATACGCTGGGGGCATGGTTGTTACTCTTTTTGTTTCCTCGGTTCTTTCTTGGCATATTCAGCAGTGATCAGGCAGTTTTGGAGGTGGGCGTAACCTGCCTGCATATTTATTTCTTTGGCTTTTTTATGATGGCATTACAATTTGCCGGACAGGTAACCTTTACTGCACTGGGTTTTAGCAGGCGGGCGGTATTTTTTTCAATTTTTCGAAAAGTCATTATTGTTATTCCCCTGGCGTTATTGTTGCCACACATAGCGGACCTGGGTGTCTTTGGTGTCTTTCTTGCCGAGCCGGTTTCCAACTTTATCGGCGGTGGTGTTTGCTTTTTCACTATGATGATTACCGTCTATCAGAAAATGAAATAATAATGAGAGCAGTTTCCGGGGGCGTTATGGCTTCTCGGATAAGCTCTCATTGTTTTTGATTAATCGTTCCAGTAAGGAAGTAAAGATTGGTTTACTGGAGGTAAGACTGGCAAAAAAACAGGCGGTAACACAGACAAGGGCAATATCCGGGAGATGATTCATACTGCCGGTCATTTCTACAAGTAGAAGAATGCCGGTAAGTGGTGCCCGGATAATACCAACAAATAGCCCTGCCATGCCTAAAATAATAAATTGTGCCCAAAGTTCCTCCGGAAGCCCTAAACAAATAACGGCCAGACTACCGAAAGCTGCACCCAGATAGGCCCCCAGTGTCAGCAGAGGGAAGAAAATGCCTCCCGGTGCGCCGCAGCCAAAAGACACGGCGGATACTATAAACTTGATTGCCAGCAAAAGAACCAGCATAAGAAGTGCAGGACGCTCCTCATCTAAAATTGATATCATGGCCTGACCTCCTCCTAACACCTGAGGAAGTGTAAGCCCAAAGATTCCTACTGCGAGAAAGGCACTAGACATGAGTATTTCTTTCGGCACTTTTTTAAAATGCTGGAACAGTGCCTGTGCTTTCAGCATGACTGTGTTATAGCCGGCACCGGCAAGTCCTGCCAGAATGCCTAGTAAAATGAGAAGCCAGTAAAGATGGAGAGGGATTGTAGCTGTTGGAAAAGAAAACATGGTAGTTTGACCCAAAAAGAGCTTTGAGGTGAAGTCAGCGGCAAGTGCTGACACTACACCTGCTATCAGCAGAGTGCGGTCATAGGTGTGGCGGATTTGTTCCAGAACAAACAGGCTACCTGCCAAAGGGGCATGAAAGATGGCAGCAAGACCTGCACCGGCCCCACAGCAAAGTAACGTGATTTCTTTTTTTCTATCGTGTTTTCTTGTCCGGCAAAATCCCTTTGCTGCCATGGCTCCCAGTTGGACAGAGGGACCGGCCTTACCGAGAGAAAGCCCTCCGAACAGGCAAAGTGATCCCCCGATAAATTTAGCAATTATAACCCGCCACCAGCAGGGATCCAGATATTCTTTTGCTTCGCCTGCCACATGGGGAACACCGGAGCCCGACGCCATTGGTTCCAGGCGGAGAACTCTTCCGACGATACATCCTAAGGCAATCAGAATGAGAAACCAAAGGATAACCGACAAAGGATTGTTGTGAATATACTCCCAGACCTTAAACATTGCCGTTTCTGCTTCTGTAAGACAAAAGCGGTACAGGACAACTGTGAGTCCGGCTAAAATTCCTACGAATATCCCTTCTATCATCAGGATAGCAGATTCTTTATAGCGCTTCATAATCCCCCTCCATTTGTAATTATTATCTTCTGTTATTTTACAACGAAAACGACATTTTGACAATATTCCCTCTCATTACTCCGAATTAATACGTTTAGTTAGTTACATGGACACGGCATTTCTTTTTTGTGCCGTCCTCGGAAGCGTAAATATAGCAGCTTCCTTTTTTCTTTGCCTGTACTTTGCCGTTTTTATCCACGGTGGCAATTTTTTTGCTACTGCTATTCCAGGTCGGAGAATTTCCAGAGCTGACGTCAGCCGACAACTGAAGGCTCTCTCCCTTTTTCATCGTAACAGAACTCTTGCTCAGTGTAATCTTCGGTGCCTTTACTTCGATTTCGCAGATACGGGTAATGCCGTCAATGGATGCCTGAACCAGAGCAGTACCGTGTTTTCTCGCAGTAACAAGACCCTTTTCATCCACAGTGACCACACTGGTTTTTTTGGATTTCCAGACCGGTATGCGGTTCGAGGACACCTTGGCAGTCAGACGGAGAGTCTGCCCGCGGTACAGAGAGGCTTTCGTGTAGTTTAAAGTCACTTTCGGCTTTTTCACGGTAACCTTGCAGGTAGCTGAGGAGCCGTCGGCGGAAGCGGTTATCGTTGTCTCCCCCGGTTTTTTTGCCTCAATATGACCCTCATCGTCAATGGTGGCGACACTGCGCTTCGAGGATTTCCAGCTAAGAGATGAACCGTTGGAAGTTTTTCCGCCAAGGGTATACTGCGCACCGTTTTCCATCGTAATTGTCTTAGAGGAAAGGGTAATGGTAGTCTTTTTTACCGTAACCTGACAGCTCGCTTCCGCACCGCTGATTTTAGCCGTTATCCGGCAGGTTCCGCCGCGTTTTCCTGTTACCATTCCATAGGTATTTACCGAGGCTATTTTGGAGTCACTGCTTTTCCAGCTCGGCTTTTTCCCGTTTGAGGTAATGGCGGCAAGATAAAAAGATTGATGAATCTGAATCGTTTTGTTGTAATTGGATAAGACAACAAGAGAAATACTGGATGCCTGAACGGCAGATGGTTGATAACAACCGGTAATAGCGGCAAATGCCAATGCGAAAAGGATAACAAATATCCTTTGAAATTTAGAAAATCTGTTCATGAGAACTCCCTCCTTACAAAGAGGAGTAATGAGAGGGTAATATGGAATATAACACAGGAGAAGAAAAAATACAAGTGTTTTTTTTAGCATAACGGTGCATCGTGCTATGTTGAATGAAAACCTTATTGTGTGTTATTATGTGAATGGATAGAAATACCGCTGGGAAAGGAGAATGATTATGAAATTTCGATCAATTCAAAAGGTGTTAGAGGGAAAGTTTATTCACCGATATGATATAACCTATGAGACCGAGGATGGGAAAGAAAAAATATATGAAATGATAAGCCGGAATTCATCAGTAAAGGATTTGGCAGATTTGCATAGCAGGAAAGCGGATGCGGTGGTGCTCATTATCCATGATGAAAGTGGCGAGAAAATTTTACTAAACCGGGAGTTCCGTCTTGCTCTTGGAAACTGGGTATATAATTTTCCGGCAGGACTGCTGGACCCGGGTGAGACGCCGGAAGAAACTGCTGCCAGAGAGTTAAAGGAAGAAACGGGACTTGACTTATTGGAAATTAAGGATATGATGAACCTCAGTTACAGTGCGGTGGGGTTTTCCAATGAAACAAATATTTGTCTTGTGGGGACGGCAGACGGCACCTTCCAGAAAAGCAGCTCCAGCGTGGAGGAAATTGAGGCGGGCTGGTTTACAAGGGAGGAAGTGAAGGAACTCTTAAAAAAAGAAAACTTTGCAGCCAGAACCCAGGCGTATTGTTACTTATGGAGCCGGTCCTGACTGCAAAGCAAATCATCATATAATACAATAATTTTTCAATCTATTCTGCCTCTTTATAGCTGTTTACTTTATCAAATTCCTCAACAATCTCCTGAGCTGGTGCTTTTGTAACAAGACTTACCACAACAATGCAGATGAGACTGATAAAGAAGCCTAACAGCAGGGAGTAAATACCGGTGGCAGCATACGGAGTTTCTCCGTTTACAATCGGGAGATAATCCCAGATGATAACGAACAGACCACCGGAGACGATACCGGCAACGGCACCCGGGAGATTCGTACGTTTCCAGAACAGGGCACATACGACCAAAGGACCAAAGGCAGAGCCTAAGCCGGCCCAGGCATCGGATACGAGAGCCATAATACTGCTGTTTGGATCCCAGGCGATCAGACAGGCAAGGACTGCCACAACAATAACGGTAATCCGGCTGACATTTAGTACCTTTTTATCTGCTGCGTCCGGGCGAAGGATGTTTTTAAAAATATCCTTGGAAGCAGAGGATGCACATACTAAAAGCTGGGAGTCTGCCGTGGACATAATAGCGGCGAGAATACCACAGAGGAATAAACCGCCGATAAATACCAGAATCATATTACCGCTGAAAATCTGCTGAATCATTTTAATGAAGATATTTTCGGAGTCGCCATCTACCAGAATTTCATTGAGGTAACCACGACCGACAACGCCGATGACACAGGCAGCTGTCAAAGAAATAGCTACCCAGATGATAGCAATCACACTGGATTTTTTCAGTTCCTTCTCGCTCCGTACCGCCATAAAGCGGACCAGAATATGAGGCATACCGCAGTAGCCAAGTCCCCAGGCGAGGTCGGAAATGATTGATACAAAGGAGTATGGTTCTCCGTTTATGTAAAACAGGCTTAAAAAGTCGGAATCCGCTGCCACACCTTTTGCCGCCAGTGCCCCGGTCATATCACCGCTGATGGTACCGTAGGCAATAATCGGTACGGTAAGCAGGGCGACTAACATCAAAGTTCCCTGAATAAAGTCGGTGGTACACACAGCTAAAAATCCCCCCATAAAAGTATAGGCGAGAATAACTGCAGCACCGATTAGCATGGCGGTATGGTAATCAATATTAAAAACCGTGTTAAACAGTTTACCGCCGGAAGCCAGTGCAGATGCTGTATATACGAGAAAGAAAATAACAATTACGACGGACGAAATACCAAGCAGAATTTTTTTCTTATCCCGGAAGCGGTTCTGGAAAAACTCCGGTAAAGTAAGAGAGTTATTAGCGACAATTGTATAACGGCGCAGCCGTTTGGAAATCAAAAGCCAGTTCAAAACCGTTCCGATAAACAGACCGATGGCAATCCAGGCTTTTCCGGTTCCGGCAAGGTAGATGGAACCCGGAAGTCCCATTAAAAGCCATCCGCTCATATCGGAGGCTTGTGCAGACAGGGCAGCTACCCAGCTGTTCAGACCACGTCCGCCAAGAAAATAATCCGCAGTACTTTTGGTCCTTTTCATAAAAATAAATCCTACGGTAATCATCATAATTAAGTAACAGGCAAAGGCTATCAAAATAGCAGCTGTATTGGACATAATAAATCCCCTTTCTGAAGTTGTGTTTTTGTATTATAGCATAAAATGGTATATGTGACAAGCCAGGTTGTTGTGCTAGGAAATGAAAGTGGAAATAATATGGAAAAAATGATATGATGATAAAAGGAATAAAGATAGTGTGACGTTTCAAAATGGAGGGTACTCATGGAAACAGGACGATTTGTAGATATGATTCATAGAAAAAGGGATGGGCTTGTGCTGGAAGCAGAGGAAATCCGTGGCATGATACAAAAATATACCGCAGGGGAAATACCGGATTATCAGATGTCGGCGATGTTGATGGCAGTTTATTTTCAGGGAATGACAGACGAAGAGCTGACGACGTTTACACTGGCGATGAGGGATTCAGGTGATGTAGTGGATTTATCTGCCATTCCGGGCATTAAGGTAGATAAGCATTCCACCGGTGGCGTAGGAGATAAAACGACACTGATTGTAGCTCCTATTGTGGCCGCCTGCGGTGTTCCGGTGGCAAAAATGAGTGGGCGAGGACTTGGTTTTACCGGAGGAACACTGGATAAGCTGGAATCCATTCCGGGCTTTCGGGTGGAGTTAGCACAGGAGGAATTTTTCCGTGCTATCTGTGATAACGGAATCAGTGTCATAGGCCAGACCGGAAATCTGGCACCGGCGGATAAGCTTTTGTATGCCCTCCGTGACGTGACGGGAACCGTCAACAGTATCCCACTCATTGCCTCCTCTATTATGAGTAAAAAGCTGGCGGCAGGAAGCGACAAAATACTATTGGATGTCACGACGGGAAGCGGTGCATTTATAAAGGATATTGACGGTTCCAGAGAGCTGGCACACCGGATGGTAGCCATTGGAAAGGGCGCAGGAAAAGAAACAGCGGCGATGATTACCAGTATGGAGGAACCGCTGGGCTATGCCATCGGAAACAGTATGGAAGTAAAGGAAGCGGTAGAGACGCTCCAGGGAAAGGGACCGGAGGATTTAAAAACCGTCTGTCTTGCCCTTGCCGGCATGATGCTTTCTCTTGGGAAAAATATTTCCTATGACGAGGGAGTTCTGGAAGCAAAACAGGCACTGGATACGGGCAGGGCCTATGAGAAGCTAAAGGAAATGACAATTTGTCAGGGCGGTGATGTCCGGTATATAGAAAATCCGGAGCTGTTTGAGAGCGCTGAAATAACCGGCAGTGTCGTGGCGGCAGAGGATGGTTATCTGGCGGCAATGAATACCGAGGGAATCGGTGTGACCGCAGGACTTTTAGGAGCGGGACGGGAAACGAAGGAGAGTACCATCGATTTTGGCGCCGGAATTTATATGAAAAAGAAGCTGGGGGATGAGGTAAAAAAGGGTGATGTAATCGCAGAATTATTTACCTCGGAGGACACACGGCTGCAAAGGGCAAAGGAGTATATGCAGGGCTGTATTACTATCTGCCGGGAAAAACCGGAGGTGCCGAAATTAATTGTAGATATTATACGGTAAGTCTGATACAATGAAAAAAGGACATAGTTTCGGAATGGGGGATGACATGTACGATAGTATTGTAATCGGCAGCGGTTTTGCCGGAGCAGTTGTGGCGAGGGAGCTGTCAGAACAAAAGGGACAGAAGGTGTTAGTGCTGGATTCCAGAAATCATATCGGTGGAAACTGCTATGATAAATTGGATGAATACGGCATTCTGATTCATCAGTATGGACCGCATATTTTCCATACGAATATTGACCGGGTTTATGAGTATCTTTCCCGTTTTACCGACTGGTATGAATATCAGCATGAGGTAGTGGGAAATGTATATGGAAGAGAACTGCCGATTCCATTCAACCTGAACACATTGGAAATGGTATATGGGGAGCGGGCACCTCATCTGGAAAAATTATTGATAGAAAGCTTTGGCGAGGGCGCCAGAGTGCCGATTCTGGAATTGATGAATCATGAAAATGAAGAACTTCAGGAAATTGCTCGGTATGTGTATGAGAATATCTTTTTGAAATATACTATGAAGCAGTGGGGTAAATCTCCAAAGGAGATTGATCCTGCCGTATCGGGACGGGTTCCGGTGCTTTTATCCAGAGACAACCGGTATTTTCAGGATAAATACCAGGGGCTGCCTTTGCATGGCTTTACTCCGATATTTGAAAAAATGTTAGATTATGAAGGAATTGAAGTAAGGCTGAACTGCGAGGCGAAAAGTGTCCTTGCCATCTCGCCGGAAGCAGAGCATCCGGTCTGCTTTGAGGGACAACCCTTTTCGGGGAATATTATTTTTACCGGAGCCTTGGACGAGCTTTTTGACTGTCGGTACGGCAGACTGCCTTATCGTTCTCTCCGTTTTGATTTTGAGCACTATCAAGAGACCTTTTACCAGAGCCATGGTGTGGTAAATTATACGGTTTCAGAAGATTATACAAGAATTACGGAATTTAAATATCTGTCTGGGCAGCTGGAGGCGCCGGATACAACGATTGTAAAAGAATATCCGATGCCATACAGTGGGGCGGAGGGTGAGATTCCGTATTATGCCATTAACAATCCGGAGAATGATGAATTGTTTTCCCGTTACAAAGCGTTGGTGGAAAAAATCCCTAACTTTTATCTGTTGGGAAGACTGGCAGAGTACAAATACTATAATATTGATGCTATCGTGGACAGAGCACTTTCAGTAGCAGAGGAAATAAAATAAGAAAGGAATGGGGCTGTGATGAAACTTTTGACTGTGGCGATTCCCTGTTATAATTCACAGGACTATATGCGTCATGCAGTGGAAACCGTACTGGTGGGCGGGGAGGATGTAGAAATCATTCTGGTGAATGATGGTTCAAAGGACGATACAGGAAAGATAGCCGATGAACTGGCAGCTGAATATCCGGACGTAATCCGCGCCATTCATCAGGAGAACGGAGGACATGGTTGTGCCGTGAATACCGGTCTTGCTAATGCCAAGGGGATTTACTATAAGGTACTGGACAGTGATGACTGGATGGACAGAGAAGCTTTGCTGAAGGTACTGGATGTATTGCGGGGGTTTGTGCAGGAGGGAAACGGAGTGGATATGCTTCTTGCCAATTATGTGTATGAAAAACCGAGTCTGCACAAGCATAAGGCCATACGTTATGATGGTGTATTGCCGGAGAATCGGGTTTTTGGCTGGAGTGATGTGAAACGGTTTAAAACGAGCCAGAATATTCTGATGCACTCTGTTATTTACCGTACAAAGCTACTTCGGGATTGTAAACTGGAGCTGCCAAAGCATACTTTTTATGTAGACAATATTTTTGTCTATAATCCGCTTCCTCATGTGGAAACAATGTACTATCTGAATGTGGATTTATATCGTTACTATATCGGAAGGGAAGATCAGTCCGTCAATGAAAAGGTAATGACCGGCAGGATTGACCAGCAGATTAAAGTAAATAAACTGATGATTGATGCCTATGATTTGACGAAGTTAAAAAATAAAAAGCTTCGGGATTACATGGTAAAATATCTTACGATGATGATGACCATCAGCTCCGTATTCCTTATTAAAGAGGGCAGTGAAGAAAGTCTTGCCAAACGAGAGGAATTGTGGGAGTATCTGAAAAAACAAAATCGTGGTATGTACCGGATGGTAAATAAGCTGGCGCTGAGTAAACCGATGCAGCTGCGCAGTAAAGCGGGAAGAAAAATCGTAGTGTGGGGCTACTCCCTCTCCCAGAAAATATACGGATTTAATTAGAAACAAAACTGGATGCTTACTGGATAATTCTTTGTAAATAAAAGATGCCATCCAATCAGTGAAAACCTTTAACTTTTAGGCTTACCTCACTTTCGAATTCGATTGGATGGCATCCTTTTACTTACAGTTATGATTATCCAGCAAATCCACCTTCATTTGATAAAGTTTATCGGACAAATCCACATATACCTCCTGAGGATTCACAAGACGTCTTGTTTCCTCCCACAGGGTGTCTAACTGTTCTTTGCAATATTTCTGAATATCCATAACACTTGGTGTTTCGTAAACACACTGCCCGTTCTGGAACACCGGTATGAGAATTTCTTTCATCTCATAAGTTCCTGCGGCAAGCCTTGTTTTTTTCCAAGTGGCGTTCGGATCAAACAAAAGAAGATCCTCTGACTCGTCAAACACCTCATCCGCTAATGTAATATAGTCGGCGCGAATCTTGCCGGTTTTTTTATCGTAAATCCGATACACCGTTTTATTTCCCGGATTTGTTATTTTCGCCGGGTTCTCCGATAGCTTGATTTTGGGTATCAGATGACCGTTCTCTTCCACAGCGGCAAGCTTGTATACCCCGCCGAAAGCCGGTGTGTTTTTTGAAGTAATGAGATTGGTTCCCACACCCCAGGAATCGATTCTGGCACCCTGGGACAAAAGAGAATCTATGAGATACTCATCCAGATCACTGGAAGCACAGATGGCGGCATCCTCAAAGCCCGCCTCGTCTAACATCTTTCTGGCCTTTTTGGACAGATAGGCCAAGTCGCCGCTGTCCAGACGGATGCCGTATTTTTCCGGCATCTGATTTTTCTCACGGAGCTCTTCAAAGACCGTAATGGCGTGGGGAACACCGGAGCGGAGGGTATCGTATGTATCCACTAAAAGGGTAGTATTGTCCGGATACAGCTCGGCATACTTACGAAAAGCAGTCAGTTCGTCACCAAAGCTCATAATCCAGCTGTGGGCATGGGTTCCCAGTGCCGGGATACCAAATTCCTTGGCGCAGATAACATTACTGGTACCGATACAACCGCCGATAACCGCTGCTCTGGCGCCAAAAGTACCGGCGTCCGGGCCCTGGGCACGGCGAAGTCCAAATTCCATGACAGCACCGCCTCGTGCGGCATGGCATACTCTGGCAGCCTTTGTGGCAATCAGGCTCTGGTGGTTAATGAGATTTAAAAGTGCCGTTTCCACTAACTGTGCTTCCATAATCGGTGCAATTACCTTGACAAGAGGTTCTCTTGGAAAAATAACGGTTCCTTCCGGTATCGCATAAATATCTCCGGTAAAATGAAAGCTGGCCAGATAATCTAAAAATTCTTCGTCAAAATTACCGAGATTTCTCAGATAGTCAATATCGTCATAGTCGAAATGAAGGCTTTTAATATAATCAATGACCTGTGCCAGTCCGGCACAGACAGCATAGCCGCCATCATCGGGATTTTGCCGGTAAAAAAGGTCAAAAACCACAGTTTCATTTGCATTGTTGTGAAAATATCCCTGCATCATGGTCAGTTCATAAAAATCAGTCAGTAATGTGAAGTTCCGATTATCCATACTATCCCCCGTTTCTGTATGCAAGCATGACGGCGTCGTCATGCTAGAAATGCACCTGTGTATCCTTTAATGTTTTCCAGTTTCTATCCCGTTCCAATAAACTTATTTCTTCCTCTGGAAGAGGCCATTCAATACCGATGTCCGGATCATTCCAGAGAATGCCCCCCTCATCTCCCGGATGATAAAAATCCGTCACCTTATAGCAGAATTCTGCTTCATCGGATAATACAAGGTAGCCGTGAGCAAATCCCTCCGAAACATAAAACTGTTTCTGGTTTTCAGCGCTCAGTTCAAGCCCATGCCACTGTCCATAGGTAGCAGAGCCCTTTCTCAAATCCACCGCAACATCATATACGGCGCCGCGAATAACCCGGACCAGCTTTCCCTGAGGGTGTTCTTTCTGAAAATGCAGTCCCCGTAAAATGCCTTTTTTTGACATGGACTGGTTGTCTTGGACAAACACCATATCCAGACCGGCTTCTTTCATATCATTTTGGTTATAGGTTTCCACAAAATATCCGCGTTCGTCCTTAAATACGGTTGGTTCAATAATATAAAGTCCCTCAATCGGACATTTTGTGACAGTTATTTTTCCCATGGCTTCCTCCGTTTGCTAAGCTTCTTTTCTTTATTTTTCGCTCAGATATTTTCCGTCTAGTACGTCCATAAGGTACTGACCGTACTGGTTCTTTTTTAAAATTTCGTAGGTTTTTAATACATCTTCTCTGGAAATCCAGCCGTTTAAGTAAGCAATCTCTTCTAAGCAGGCAATTTTGCGATGTTGATGTTGTTCCACTGTTTTGACAAAGTTGGTGGCATCCACTAAGGATTCGTGGGTGCCGGTATCCAGCCAGGTAAAGCCCCTGCCTAATAATGTAACATTTAACTCACCCTGCTCCAGATAAATCTTATTCAGGTCGGTAATTTCAAGTTCATTTCGTGCAGACGGTTTCAGACTTTTTGCATATTCTACTACCCGGTTATCATAAAAATAAAGTCCGGTGACACAATAATTACTTTTTGGCTTTTGCGGCTTCTCCTCAATGGAAACAACCTTGCCGTCTTTGTCGAATTCTACAATGCCAAAACGCTCCGGGTCATCCACATAGTAACCGAATACGGTAGCGCCTCTTTCTACAGAGGCAGCGGTACGAAGATGTTTCTCCAGACCATGACCGTGGAATATATTATCTCCCAGAACCATAGCCACCGAGTCATTGCCGATAAAATCATCCCCGATAATAAATGCCTGGGCAAGTCCGTCCGGACTTGGCTGTACCCGGTAGGAAAGTGAAATACCAAACTGGTGTCCGTCGCCCAAAAGTTCCTTGAATCTTGGCAGGTCCTCCGATGTGGAAATAATGAGAATTTCCCGTATTCCGGCTGTCATAAGGACTGACAGCGGATAGTAAATCATTGGTTTGTCATAAATAGGAAGCAACTGCTTTGAGGTAACCCGGGTCAGCGGATAGAGACGGGTACCCGAGCCGCCGGCTAAAATAATTCCTTTCATAGTGCTCCTTTCCGTATACATAAATCATGATTCTATTATTATAACAGATAATTGCCAAAAGGAAAGGGTTATATTTATTTCCACTTATTTTTATGCATTTATTGCATATGGACCGAAAGTGTAGTAAAATAGGAAACAGACCGTGAATACACGAGAAAACAGATAGGGAAAAGTACCTTGAGGAGGATGAGAATGAAGACGTTACGGATCAGAATTTTACTTGTGGTGGTGGGATGTGCCCTTCTGGCTTCATCCATCAGCGGGTTTATCAGCCTGTATAATTCCGCTAAGGTGGCAGACAATGATGCCTATGAGCGGCTTTCAAATACCTGCCAGAATTATGGAAAGGATATCGACGAAATCCTTTTGCGAATTGAGGTATCCGTTAATACTTTGGCAGATATGACAGTAAATACGATTCAGGATTTGAAACAATTTCAGACCAGCAGATCGTATGTCAATCAATGTACGGATAAGCTGAAAAGTATTGCTCTGGGATGTGCCAACAATACGGATGGGGCGTTGACCTATTATGTGCGGTACAATCCTGATTTTACGGAAGCAACCTCTGGTATTTTTGCTTCCAGAGAAAGCAATGACAGTAAATTTCAGCAGTTGACGCCGACGGATTTCAGCAGCTATGAAAAGGATGATCTGGAGCATGTGGGCTGGTATTATATTCCGGTCAATAACGGAAAGCCGACATGGATGGATCCATATCTGAATGCGAACATTAATGTCTATATGATTTCTTATGTGGTTCCTATTGTTATTGATAATGTTTCTGTAGGAATTGTGGGGATGGACATAGACTTTAGAAAAATTCAGGAAATTGCTGACGGAGTGAACATGAATGGAACCGGATACGGATTTTTAATAAACGGCCAGAATCAGATTATGACACATCCGAAGCTGGAATTTGGCACGGAATTAAAGAAAAACAGTGAGGAACTTGATGCATTTGTTTCCGGCGAGAATGCAGAAAAGGCACTGTCCTATCAGTATGAGGGAGAGGAGAAAGTGGCAGCCTTTACCGCTTTACATAACGGTATGAAGCTTGTGGAAATAGCACCAAACAGTGAGATTCGAGAGAACACTACTCATCTTTTTGTTTTGATGTTTGTTGCGATATTAGTTGCTGTTTTGGTGGCGATAGGTGCCGGTTTGATATTCAGCACGAATATTATTCGACCGATTCAGCATCTGACAGAAATTATTACGGATACGGCAGATTTGAATTTCAAAAGAAATCCAAAAAGTGCAAAGCTGGTAAAAATGCAAAATGAAACCGGAGATATGGCACGTGCGGTCCAGAAGATGAGAGCAAAGCTCAGAGAAATGGTGGGGCTTATTGATAAGGCGGGACTGAACATGGAGGGCAACGTAGAGGATTTATATTCCAATATGCATGTGGTAAATGATATTTGCAGCAACAATTCTGCCACTGCCGAAGAACTGGCAGCAGCCATGGAAGAAGCGGCCTCCGCTACGGACACTGTTACACAGGCCATTGGAACCATCAATGAAAATGCGAAAAATATCAGTGAGCTTTCCCTGAATGGGGCAGAAAATTCTCTTCAGGTTAAGAAACGTGCAGACGACCTGATGCAGGCAACTCTGGAGGCAAGTAGCCGTACCGGTAATATGTATAATGAGGTAAGAGAAAAGACAGAGACTGCGAAAAAGCAGGCGGAAGCAGTGAAACGTATTAATGAGCTGACCCAGAATATCATGGATATTTCTACCCAGACAAACCTGTTGGCGCTGAATGCTTCCATTGAAGCAGCGAGAGCGGGAGAGGCAGGAAAAGGTTTTGCCGTGGTGGCCACTGAAATTGGTACGCTGGCGAACCAGACCCAGGAAACAGTAGGAGATATTAATGGCATTATCGCCCAGGTAAATTCTGCTGTAAACAGTCTGGTACAGAGTCTGGATTATACAATGGAATTTCTTGAGAACACTATCTTAAAAGATTATGATGAATTTAAAGAGGTGGGAAAAAATTATTCCGGGGATGCCAATGCCTATGAACGTGGCATGACAGAGATTAATGATGCCATAAAAACGCTGGTATCTGCGATTGCCGATATTTCCACATCCATCAGGGAAATTAATACTACGGTAAGTGAATCGGCAGAGGGTGTTTCCGAAATTGCCAATAAAACTTCGGAGATGGTATTAAAGATTGAAGCGACAGAGGACTTTATGGAGGGCAGCCGTGAAAATACCGATAACCTGAATCATATTGTGAAGGAGTTCCGGCTGGAGTAAATCCTGTTTTTGTTGTAAATAAAATGGGAATAGGTTACATAAGACCCGAATAAAAGAAGAAAGTAATATAAATCGACGTAAAACAAAGAAGTTTTTCGCTGATTTATATTACTTTCTTTTTGTTTTGAGAATTTTATTACAACAATTATTTTTTCCACTCACAATAAAAAAGCTTGACAGGGGATTCAGAAGGATTTATACTTGGTGTATCAAGTGTACCACTTTAAGTAATACACTTGAAATAAAGCAGCGTAAAGTTGCAGAAAGGCGGTAATGGAGTGATTCATCTGGATTTTCGAAGTGCACAGCCCATTTATGAGCAGATTGTCATGCAGTATAAGTATTTACTGCTACAGGGCTTTTTAAAAAAGGGCGATTCGATTCCTTCTGTCCGAAGGCTGGCGATGGATTTGGATATTACGCCCGGTACGGTGGCGAAAGCATATCGGGAACTGGAACAGCAGGGACTGATTGAGACACTGCGGGGAAAGGGAACCTATATTGCAGGGGTACCGGAACGTAAGCCGGATGAGGGAGTGATTGAAAAGGTGAAGGAAAAAATGAAAGAGCAATGTACGGAGCTGATTTACCAGGGATATGAAAAGGAAGAGGTTATCCGTCTGGTGCAGGAAGTTATGGAAGGCTTGCAGGGAGGTGGAGAAAAGGATGCTTGACGTAAAAGGGCTTTGCAAAGGCTACAGAAAAAAGGGAGAGTACGTTGTCCGTAATATTGACATTCATGTAGAAAAGGGAACAATACATGGCCTCATCGGACATAACGGTTCGGGAAAGACAACGATTATCAAATGCCTCACCGGCATTTATCAGCCGGACGAGGGTCAGGTTTTGATAAACGGAGAGCCGGTTTATGATAATCCGGCGTCAAAGGCAAGGATTGGCTATGTGGCGGACAGTAACCAGATGTTTGGAGGATACCGTGTTTTGGAACTGGTAAAATTGTATCAGGGCCTTTATGAAGATTTCTCCGTCAGTGATTTTGACAGCTTAAATCAGATTTTTCAGGTAAATACAAAGAAACGTATTAACCATCTGTCGAAAGGACAGCAGATGCGGGTATCCTTTATGTTAAATATGGCGAGAAATCCGGAAGTGCTGATTTTGGATGAACCCACCTCGGGGTTAGATGCCATGGCAAAAAGGGATCTGTTAGATACGCTGGTGACGGCGGTGGAAAATAACGAGCTGACAGTATTGATTTCCTCCCATCATCTGGAGGAGCTGGAGAAAATATGTGATTCCGTCAGTATGTTAAAGGACGGAGAAATTTATTTACAGGATGGTCTGGATGAGGTGACGGGGCAGATTGTGAAATACCAGGTCGTATTTCCGGAGGGAGCACCGAAGGAATTATATCATCGGAAAGATGTCTGCCATATGTCCAATGTGGGAAGTGTATATACGGTAGTGCTGGCGAAAGAAACAGAGCACTTTGCGGAAGAGATGAAATCCGCAGGAGCTGTGTTAGTAGAGCAGATGCCGGTGGGCTTAGAGGAAAGTTTTATTTATATGAATAAAAATATGGGAGGAAAAGCGGATGAGTAGAAAGAAAATGCTGTTTTGGTACGAGGCCCGGACAATGAAGTGGTTTTTGTTGGCGGGATGTCTGTGTGCCCTTGGTATGACAGCGTGGCTTCAAATTAAAATAGGTGCCTCACTGTACACAGATACTTATGAAAGCTTTGATGCTGTGTGTGATGCATTTTATTATCAAACAGGATTTCAGGACCAGTTGCTGGAGATACTTATGTACGGTAATATAGCTTCCGTATTTGCTTTTGCCTTTATGGCAGCGATACAATTTTCTGATTATCATAATAGAAAAACCCGTGAGTTTATTACATCCCTTCCCTTTAACAACCGGGAGCGTTTTTGTATGAAAGCCGGTATGGGGTATGGTGTCATAACCGTTTCCTGCCTGATACTTTCTGTGGGAGTATTACTGCTGAGAAGCAGATATATCGGGATGTTTTTGAAGCAAAGGGTGGAAACAAAGGAATTTATGCTTTATTATGCCAATGAGGCGGTGCAAAATACAATCTTGTCCCTCCTTTACTTCTGGCTGACACTACTTGCCCTGTATTCTGTTTTTATGGCGGTGCAGTTCTGCTTCGGACATGGAGTTGCTGCCGCCCTCACCGGTATCGGTGCTGTGCTGGCGCCCATGGAGCTTTGGTGGGTAATAATTAGGCAGTCACATGTCTGGGGACGTGCACCCAGTGACTTATTGGATGAAATAGCCGATGCCGTCAGAAAATTTGATGAAACCGGAAGACAGATTTTTTATGCTTTCTTTGGAAGCGGTACGGGAGAAATTTATAACGCTTCTGACGGAATATATACATATGACAATATGATTGTGTACGAGCAAAGAAATGTTCTTCTTGTAGTAATGGCAGTCATTTTTGTGGGATGTACATTGTTAGCGTGGTGGCTTGGCACCCATCAGGATTTGGCGAGACGAGGTGCACTCATCCCGTACCGATGGGCAAGAATTGTTTTTGCCGTGGGGGTTGGTATCTGCTTTGGAGCAGCGGGATTGGCATTTATCAATGAGTGGTGTTTCCTACTGGTAGGTGGTGTGACAGGTGTCGTAGCTTATCGCCTGTCGCGGCGGATAGTAAAATAGGAGGTGTGAGAATTGAAAAAAATAATTGCAATGGGGCTGACTGTGATTCTTTGTCTCACCGGCTGTGGTACACCGGATGCCGTCGTGGAGGAAATTGAAAAATTAGAGCCGGGTGTTATCAGTACAAAGGCTGATGTGGATAGTGCCTGGGAGAAATTAGCCTGGAAAGAAGAGTTAAAAGCAGTATCGTCGGTAAAACAGCAGCAGATGAGGAAATTTGCCGAAACAATTGACAAACTACTAAAAGAAAATAAACAGATAGAAGAAGCGTATGAGGGAGGGCCTGCCATATTGAAGAGTTGGATTGATTTCCAAATGGGCAGGGATGATTTTGATTCTACATTTTCTCTCGACAGCCAATGCAGCTATTCCATAAAGACAACGAAGGATTTGGAGACCTTTTTAACCGTCCTGGAAAAAAACGGATACGGCAATATGAAGGGTTATTCTGTCAAACAATACACGGGAGTTCGCTTTGTGCGGCAGGGAGTGATGTTTCAGTTGGATTCCGGGGATAACTGGGATAGGGATGGTATGGAGTTGATAATGCGTATACCGGCTGCGAGAATCGGATATCCGCAAAGGTATACGGAGTTTATTGAAAGGAATATAGGAGACGGCTTTTTACTGGAGAATATTCAGTGCGGGTATATGGATGTATTTCAGTTGATAGGCAGTATCAACGAGCCGGGAAATCCTTATGATAAACAGATTACCCTTTACTTCAACAAGGATGAAGGGGAGCAGGAGAAAAAACCTTTGCAGATGGAAATCCGGATTGAAGAAAATACAAAAAAGGCAGGGGGGCTTGTGTTCTCTGCCTATGAGCAGCAGACCGTGATAAATGTTCTGACCGCCATGACAAATAACAAGGCGGAGGCGGAAAGCTTTGTGAGAAACTTCCGTATCGTCGAGGAAACGGAAGGCTCTATTGGCGATCGGAACTGGTACCTGCTAGATAATACAGGGACAGATACCAATGGTTCTTATTGTTTACGAATACAATAATCCAGGTTTGGGGTTGACTTTTTAGGAATTTCATACTATGATGAATATGTTTTTAATAAACCCCTAAAAAACGATGACGGAGACAGTAGCTTTTTCCCAAGCGTTTCAGTGAACCGGAGACAGTGGAAACCCGGTACCAGTAAGAGAAAGCGAATATCCCTCCTGAGTTGCAATGCCGAAAGAATGTGTTTTTGCAGGCGGAAGCCTCGATGCAGAAGCAGGCAGTAAATTTGAGTAGGCTGCGCCGGTATCCACCGTTACCCGGATATATGTGTTGGCATAGAAAAAACAGGTGGTATTTGTGAAAGCATTTCAGGCTCTCATCTTGTTTGGATGAGAGCTTTTTATTATATAGGAAAACTTGCATGTAGCAGGGAAGCCGGTTTGGGCTTCGGAATGGAGGAAAACATGTATAAGAAAGTATCAACAGGGATGAACTTTGTTGAGCGGGAAAAAGAGGTTGAAAAGTTCTGGAAGGACAAGGATATTTTTAAAAAAAGTATTGCCCTGAGAGAGGGCTGTCCGACTTATATGTTCTATGACGGACCGCCTACGGCAAACGGAAAACCTCATATCGGTCATGTGCTGACCCGTGTTATCAAGGACATGATACCACGCTACCGCACAATGAAGGGATACCAGGTTCCACGAAAAGCCGGATGGGATACCCACGGTCTTCCGGTGGAGCTGGAGGTGGAAAAACTTCTTGATCTGGATGGAAAAGAGCAGATTGAGGCATATGGTCTGGACCCATTTATTTCAAAATGTAAGGAATCTGTCTGGCAGTACAAGGGTATGTGGGAAGAATTTTCCGATGTAGTCGGTTTCTGGGCAGACATGGATGACCCGTATGTCACTTACCACGATGATTTTATTGAATCCGAGTGGTGGGCGCTGAAACAAATTTGGGATAAAGAGCTGTTATACAAAGGTTTTAAAATTGTCCCATACTGTCCTCGCTGTGGTACGCCGCTATCCTCCCATGAGGTGGCACAGGGCTATAAGGCAGTGAAGGAACGCTCTGCCATAGCACGCTTTAAGGTAGTAGGAGAGGATGCTTATTTTCTGGCATGGACCACCACGCCGTGGACGCTGCCGAGCAATGTGGCGCTCTGTGTAAATCCAGAGGAATCCTACTGTAAGGTAAAGGCGGCAGACGGCTATACCTATTATATGGCAGAGGCACTTTTAGATAATGTATTAGGAAGCCTGTCCGAAGAAGGAAAGGCATATGAAATTCTGGAAACCTATAAGGGAACCGATTTAGAGCGAAAAGAATATGAACCGCT
The DNA here is from genome assembly GCA_022510615.1 of Lachnospiraceae bacterium. Classification (GTDB taxonomy): domain Bacteria; phylum Bacillota; class Clostridia; order Lachnospirales; family Lachnospiraceae; genus Eubacterium_F. The sequence goes on from JAFLTC010000002.1 coordinate 152,806, forward strand.
GTTTGACTGTGCGGGAGAAATCTGTGAGAAACAGCATAAAAAAGCATATTATATTGTATGTGATTCCTATGTTACCATGACAGATGGTACCGGTATCGTTCATATTGCGCCGGCCTTTGGTGAGGATGATGCCCAGGTAGGACGAAAATACGACCTGCCTTTTGTGCAGTTAGTAAACGGCAAAGGAGAGATGACAGAGGAAACGGCTTATGCCGGTGTATTTGTCAAGGATGCCGACCCGATGATATTAAAGGATCTGGATGCGAAGGGATTATTGTTCTCGGCACCGAAATTCGAGCATGATTATCCGTTCTGCTGGCGCTGTGATACTCCGCTCATTTACTATGCGAGAGAATCCTGGTATATCAAGATGACAGAAGTAAAAGAGGATTTGATTCGCAACAATAATACCATCAACTGGATTCCGGAATCCATCGGTAAGGGACGTTTCGGCGACTGGCTGGAAAACATTCAGGACTGGGCAGTATCCCGTAATCGTTACTGGGGAACTCCGTTAAATGTATGGGAATGCGAATGCGGTCATATGGAATCCGTGGGAAGCCGTGCGGAACTGGCAGAAAAGAGTGGTGATCCGGAGGCGGCAAAGGTAGAACTTCACCGTCCGTATATTGACGAAGTGACGATTCCGTGTCCGCACTGCGGTAAGCCGATGCACCGTGTACCGGAGGTAATTGACTGCTGGTTTGATTCCGGTGCCATGCCGTTTGCTCAGCATCATTATCCGTTTGAGAATAAGGAATTATTTGAGGAGCAGTTCCCGGCACAGTTTATTTCCGAGGCGGTAGACCAGACAAGGGGATGGTTTTACTCGTTACTGGCAGAATCCACCCTGCTGTTTAATAAGGCACCATATGAGAATGTTATTGTTCTTGGTCATGTGCAGGATGAAAACGGACAGAAGATGAGTAAGAGTAAGGGCAATGCGGTTGACCCGATGGAGGCACTGGGCGAATTTGGTGCCGATGCCATCCGTTGGTATTTCTATGTGAACAGTGCACCGTGGTTGCCAAACCGTTTCCATGGAAAGGCAGTGACAGAGGGACAGCGTAAATTTATGGGTACGCTGTGGAACACCTATGCATTCTTTGTTTTATATGCGAATATAGATGAATTTGATGCCACAAAATATACGTTGGAATATAATAAGCTGTCGGTAATGGATAAATGGCTTTTGTCCCGGTTAAATTCCACAGTAAAAATGGTGGATGAAAATCTGGAGAGCTATAAAATACCCGAAACAGCAAAGGCACTCCAGCAGTTTGTGGACGATATGAGTAACTGGTATGTGCGCCGCTGCCGTGACCGTTTCTGGGCAAAGGGAATGGAACAGGATAAAATTAATGCTTATATGACCTTATATACGGCACTGGTTACCATCAGTAAGGCGGCTGCACCGATGATTCCGTTTATGACAGAGAGCATTTATCAGAATCTGGTATGCAGTATTGACGCCGATGCGCCGGAGAGTATTCATTTATGTGATTTCCCTGAGGCAGACGAGGCACAGATTGATAAAGATTTAGAAGCAAAAATGGAAGAACTTCTGGACATTGTTGTTCTGGGGCGTGCCTGCCGGAATGAAGCAAACATCAAGAACCGTCAGCCGATTGGAACAATGTATGTCAAGGCAGAGGGTGAGTTATCCGATTTCTATCAGGAGATCATTGCCGATGAACTGAATGTAAAGAAGGTAGTCTTTACAGAAGATGTGAAGGACTTTACCTCTTACAACTTTAAGCCGCAGCTTCGGACACTGGGCCGCCGTTTTGGCAGCAAAATCAATGCGCTGAAAGAGGTGCTTGCCGGGCTGGATGGCAATGCGGCCATGGAGAAGCTGAATGAAACCGGAGAAATTACCGTGACACTGGAGGGCATCGATGAGGTGCTTGCAAAGGAGGACTTACTGATAGAAGCTGCCCAGATGGAAGGGTATGTCAGTGAATCCGATCATGGCATTACGGTGGTGCTGGATACGAATCTGACACCGGAGTTGATTGAGGAAGGCTTTGTAAGAGAAATTATCAGTAAAATCCAGACCATGAGAAAGGATGCTGATTTTGAAGTAACCGACCACATCCGTGTTTATCAGGGAGGCAACAACAAAATCAGAGAAATTATAACAGAGCATGCAGAGCAGATTAAGTCGGAGGTACTGGCGGATGAAATCTTTATTGGAGACATGAAGGGACATACCGCTGACTGGAAGATTAATGGCGAAGCAGTAACATTAGGCGTGACAAAGGTTACAGTATAATGTCGCATCCGAAAAAAAGAAAGAGAGGTTTAAGTATGGCATTTTTAAGTGAAATGGAGAGAAAGAAGGAACTGAAAAAGGACATTGAGAGCTACATGAGATTGTTGTTCCGTAAATCCGTAAAGGAAGCGAGTGAACAGCAGCTGTTTCAGGCGGTGGCATTTGCAGTCAAGGATATTGTGGTAGATGACTGGATGGACACCCACAAGGAATATGAGAAAAAAGATGCCAAAACCGTTTATTATCTGTCCATGGAATTTTTAATGGGACGCGCACTGGGCAATATGATTATCAACCTGAAGCAGGATAAAATTGTCCGCGAGGTGCTGGATGATTTGGGCGTAAACTTAGATGTGCTGGAGGACCAGGAACCGGATGCGGCATTGGGAAATGGTGGTCTGGGAAGACTGGCAGCCTGCTTTTTGGATTCCCTGTCCACTCTCGGCTATCCGGCCTATGGCTGCGGAATCCGTTACAAATATGGAATGTTTATGCAGAAGATTGAAAACGGTTTTCAGATTGAGGCGCCGGATGACTGGCTGAAGGAAGGAAATCCTTTTGAGATGAAGCGTCCGGAATATGCAATGGAGGTTCGCTTTGGCGGTCATGTGGCAGTCCGCAAGGATGAGGAAACCGGACGGGATAAATTTGTGCAGGAAAACTATCAGTCCGTTATGGCGGTTCCATATGATTTGCCGGTAGTTGGTTATGGGAATCGTATTGTGAATACTCTTCGTATCTGGGATGCCGAGGCCATTGATAACTTTAATCTGGATTCCTTTGATAAGGGAGATTACCAGAAAGCCGTAGAGCAGCAGAACTTGGCGAGAACGATTTGTGAGGTTCTCTATCCAAATGATAATCACAACGCCGGAAAAGAGCTCCGCTTAAAACAACAGTATTTCTTCGTGTCGGCAAGTGTACAGCGTGCGGTTCAGAAATATATGACCAATCACTCTGACATCCACGGTCTGCCGGACAAAGTATGCTTCCAGCTGAACGACACCCATCCGACGGTAACAATTCCGGAGTTGATGCGTATTTTGTTAGACGAGTATGGTCTGGAATGGGATGAGGCTTGGGATATTACAACAAGATCCTGTGCTTACACAAACCATACGATTATGTCCGAGGCATTGGAGAAGTGGCCGTTGGAGCTGTTCTCCCGTCTGCTCCCGAGAATTTACCAGATTACCGAAGAAATTAACCGTCGTTTCCAGAATCAGATTCAGGAAAGATACCCGGGTAATCTGGACAAGGTTAAGAGTATGGCAATCATATATGATGGTCAGGTAAAAATGGCTCATCTTGCCATCGTGGCAGGTTTTTCCGTCAATGGCGTGGCGAGACTTCACACAGAGATTTTGAAAAATCAGGAGCTGAAAGATTTCTATGAAATGATGCCGGAGAAATTTAACAACAAGACAAACGGTATTACCCAGCGAAGATTTTTGCTTCACGGAAATCCAAAGCTGGCGGAATGGGTGACCGGTAAAATCGGAAATGAGTGGATTACCGACTTGTCACATCTGGATAAATTATCGGTTTATGTAAATGATAAAAAATGCCAGCAGGAATTTATGAATATTAAGTATCAGAATAAGGTACGTCTGGCAAATTATATTAAAGAGCACAATGGCATTGAAGTAGACCCACGCTCTATCTTTGATGTTCAGGTGAAGCGTCTTCATGAATACAAGCGTCAGCTGTTAAATATTTTACATGTGATGCACCTGTATAATAAATTAAAGAAAAATCCGGACATGGATATGTACCCTCGCACCTTTATTTTCGGTGCCAAGGCATCTGCCGGATACCGTCGTGCCAAGGCGATTATTAAGCTCATTACCAGTGTTGCCGAGGTGGTAAATAACGATGCATCCATTCAGGGAAAAATCAAAATTGTATTTATTGAGAACTACCGGGTATCCAATGCGGAAATGATTTTTGCGGCAGCCGATGTCTCCGAGCAGATATCCACTGCCAGCAAGGAGGCTTCGGGAACCGGTAACATGAAATTTATGTTAAACGGTGCGCCGACACTGGGAACAATGGATGGTGCCAATGTGGAAATCGTAGAGGAGGTAGGCGAGGAAAATGCCTTTATCTTCGGTCTGTCCTCCCAGGAGGTTATTGATTTTGAGCACAATCACCAGTACAATCCAAAGGAAATTTACAATATGGATTCCGATGTCCGTGCTGTTCTGACCCAGCTTATTGACGGAACTTATTCTCAGGATAATCTGGATTTGTTCCGTGAGATTTATGACTCGCTTTTGGAGAAAACCAGCTTTGAGCCTGCTGACCAGTACTTTATTCTGAAGGACTTCCGCTCCTATGAGGCGGCGCAGAAGAAAGTGGAGGAAGCTTATCGCGATGAGGAGCGTTGGGCAAAAATGGCAATGCTGCAGGTAGCAAAATGCGGTAAATTCTCTTCTGACCGTACAATCGAAGAATATGTAAAGGATATCTGGCACTTGGAAAAGGTTACATTGGTATAATTTTTTTCCATGTGGCAATACTATCACCAAAATAAAGAATGAGGTGATAGTAATGTTTTACAAAGAAAAGGGATTTTATATATCACTGCTCTGTGGGATTGTGGCGCTGGTTGCCTTTGGGGCGATTTGCGTCAATCTCATGGGCGGGGAAAATGGCGGAGAAGGAGATGATCCGATTGTGGCAGAGGTAAGCCCGACGCCGATACCGACACCAGAACCGGCAGCTGAGGAGGCCTCTACGAACAAAGTGAAATCCGAGGTGAAAAAAGAGAAAAAAACGCCTAAGCCGACGAAAAAGCCGGTGAAGACGAATACAAAGCCGGTAAAGAACATCCTTCATTTTGACCAGGAAACCGGATTGCTCTGGCCTGTGGAGGGAGATGTGCTGATGCAATATAGTGCCGACAAGGTCGTTTATTTTGAAACGTTAGCGCAGTACCGGACCAATCCCGCACTGATTATTTCCGCGGAAGTGGGGCAGGAGGTAAAGGCAAGCTCAGACGGAATTGTCGAAGAGATTACGACCTCGGAGGAAACCGGACGAACCCTCACGATGTCGATCGGAGACGATTTTACCGTAAGCTATGGTCAGCTCAAAGAAATTACCGTGCAAAAGGGCGATCATGTGTCTGAGGGCCAGGTGCTTGGAAAGGTGGCTGACCCCACGAAGTATTATTCCCTGGAAGGATCCAATTTGTATTATCAGGTAAAAGAAAAGCAGGAACCGGTAAATCCGATGGTTCTTTTGCGATAAATTTGGCAATTTCACTAAATAAGCGCAAGAAAATTGTGGAAAATAACCATTGCATTCGCCATAGCATTGCGATATAATTTAAATGAGTTATTGGACTCAAGTTAATCTGGCAACCTGTCAGAAAAAGGTGTGATGATTATGGTAGATGTATACAATCTTTATTTGGGTGGATACCTTCCGAAGGTATCACCAAAGACCAATGTTCACAATAAGCGTGAACTGAAAAGTAAATATAAAAGTATTGTCAGCCTGAACAATGCCAATCCTCTCGTTATGATAAAGTTGTCAAACGATACCCAGGCCTATGCGTTGAATGTGAAAGAGATGTCTATGGAGCTGGGAGAGGCAGCACAGGATGTACTGGAGCAGACGGAAGAGGATATGCCGGAAAAGTTAGAGAATATGGCAGGCTTATTTAATAAGTTGTTAGCAAGAAGTGATGAGTTTGGCGAAAAGAACGGCAGACCATCCCGGCCGGGTGGTGAATTGCGCAATCTGGTAGATTCGCATTCGGAGGAGTTGGTTCAGTCAGGCTTTTCTATTGACTCCCGTGGATTTTTGACGGCACCAAAGGGGGACACTCTGTCTGCGCCGAAAGAATTTGCTGAGCAGTTGAGGGAAAAATGCGACCACATGAGCATGAATCCAATGGAATATGTGGAGAGAAAGGTATATAGCTATGCCCATCTGTACCGGAATGACATTGGGGCAGCTTATGAATCTTCTATTTACAGTGGCATGTTGTTTAACTCTTATTGTTAATAGAACCTGAATGAAAAAAAGGCAGCCGTTTCAAACAGAGACTGGCAAGTATGCCGATTAGAACGCCGGCAATCAAACCGGCAAAATACAGAAAGGGCAGATAAGGAAATATGGCAGAAAGGCCTACCAGCAGTACTGCCACGAAAAACTGCCCTGCATTATGAAGAATACCGCCCACAGCACTAACCCCGATCAGGGAGAGCTGTGGGTATTTCATTTTTGTCAAAAGAAACATGACAAGAAGACTAAGAAGACTTCCGGCAAGGCTGTAAAAAAAACCAAACAGGCTGCCAAAGGTCAAAGCATTTAGAACATTCCTTGTCATGGAAACACCCAGAGCGGATAAAAAACCGTCACGGTACAAAACAATCAGAAGTATCAGATTGGCCAGTCCCAGTTTTATGCCCGGAAAAGGCAGAGGCAGGGGAAACAGACTCTCGATATAGCTGAAAATAAATGCCACTGCGGTCAAAACAGCCAGTTCGGCAAGCTTGCCTGTACGACTTTTCATAACGTACTCCTTTCGACTTCTTTCTTATATAATAGGTTACATAATAATCGATTATTTGACAATTGCATCCGGCACGGTTTCTTCCTCCGACTCACCGGATATGGAAAGGACCAGTCGGTGCGGGAGGCATACGACAGTTTCGCCGGTCTTTGATATGCTGCCGGAATGCAGGCAGATTTTATCGTTACAGGTGGCATCGGTTATCGTTACCGCGCCCTTTTCTATTTTAAAAGTATTGCTGCCTCCGGATGAGGAGGAAATCGTCCGGCTTGCATTTTCCCTTAAAGGCAGTGTCAAAATCAGGGAGCCGTTTTGGCGCACTTCAAGGTTTTTCCCTGAACCGCCGGGAGGCGTAAAACAAAAATAGGAAAGCAGGACACCAGACAGCAGGAGGATAAAGATTAGAATATAATCCGCCTTTTGAATGTTTAACATTTTTTGCCGCTGCAAAGTAACACCTCCTGCCTTATTTTTTCTTGGCACCATCGTGCTAGCATAACCGTACCGTTATGCTTTTAGTAATAAAATATCAGATTACTACGGTAAAGTCAAAAACCTAAAATTAAAAGAAAATATAAAATAACGATTGACTTTGGCTGATAAGGTGTGTTATAGTATTCTAGCGATGAATTAGGTCTTTTTTTTATGCCTAAAATTTTGACAACAAAATATCACGGAGGTGACAGAATGCGTACTAAGATTACTTTGGAATGTACGGAGTGTAAGCAGCGGAATTACAACCTGACCAAAGACAAGAAGAACCATCCGGACAGAATGGAAACTAAAAAGTATTGCAAATTTTGTAAAAAACACACATTACACAAGGAGACTAAGTAGTCCGTGTGATGTTTCGGAAAGGATGTGTGTCGTATGAGCGAAACAGAAAAGACTTCGAAACCAGGCTTTTTCAAAAATCTGAAAAGTGAGTTCAAAAAATGTACATGGCCGAAGAAAGAAGAGCTTGCGAAGCAGTCAGCGCTTGTAATTGCAGTGTCTGTGGTTCTGGGGGTAATAATTTCCGGTTTTGACTGGATTATTCGTCTTGGACTGACAGCGCTTGGCATTTCTTAGGAGGTTGCTATGGCAGAAGAAGCAAAATGGTATGTAGTCCACACTTATTCCGGCTATGAGAATAAGGTAAAAGCAGATATTGAGAAAACAATTGAAAACCGGAATCTGCAGGAGCAGATTATGGAAGTTATGATTCCACTGCAGACGGTTGTCGAGGAAAAGAATGGCGAGAAGAAACAGGTTCAGAAAAAAATGTTTCCGGCCTATGTTCTTATTAATATGATTATGAATGACCAGACATGGTATGTTGTGCGAAACACACGTGGCGTGACGGGATTCGTTGGTCCGGGGTCCAAACCGGTTCCCCTGACAGAAGAAGAAATTGCCAACATGGGATTTCTGGCAGAGGCGGAGCAGTCTCCGTTCTCCATTGGCGACCAGGTTGTTGTCACAGAGGGAGTATGGCAGGATACCGTGGGAGTTATTCAAGAAGTGCATCCGGCAAAACAGATGGCAGTTATTGTTATCGATATGTTCGGACGCGATACGCCGGTTGAAATTGATTTCTCAGAGTTAAAACAGCTTTAATAAGTTAGGAGGAAACGTAAAATGGCTAAGAAAGTTGAAGGATATATAAAATTACAAATCCCGGCAGGAAAAGCAACACCCGCACCGCCGGTTGGTCCGGCACTTGGACAGCATGGTATTAATATTGCCCAGTTTACAAAGGAGTTTAATGCAAAGACAGCAGGACAGGAGGGAATGCTGATTCCGGTTGTTATTACTGTTTATGCAGACAGAAGCTTTAGCTTCATTACAAAAACACCGCCGGCAGCCGTTCTTCTCAAGAAGGCGTGCAAAATTCAGTCCGGTTCCGGCGAACCGAACAAGAAAAAGGTAGCTTCTATTCCAAAGGCTGAGATTCAGAAGATTGCTGAACTGAAAATGCCGGATTTGAATGCGGGAAGTTTAGAGGCAGCAATGAGTATGATTGCCGGTACTGCAAGAAGTATGGGAATCACAGTAGAAGAATAAACGATTGCTTTCATAAAGCAATGTAAAGTCAAAATTTTATCGCAAAAATAAAAGGACTTATGTCATTTGGACGTTGTGGGAGAAAATATTCGCTAATACCACTAGGAGGTTAGAAAAATGAAAAGAGGTAAAAAGTATACAGAAGCCGCAAAATTAGTTGATCGTGCTACTCAGTACGATGTGGCAGAGGCAATTGACCTTGTAAAGAAGACAGCAGTTGCAAAATTTGATGAAACCGTAGAAGCTCATATCCGTCTCGGTGTAGACGGACGTCATGCAGACCAGCAGGTACGTGGTGCCGTTGTTCTGCCTCATGGAACAGGTAAATCCGTCCGTGTCCTTGTATTCGCAAAAGGCGATAAGGTATCCGAGGCAGAGACAGCCGGTGCAGATTATGTTGGCGGCGAGGAGCTCATTCCAAAAATCCAGAATGAGGGTTGGTTTGAGTTTGACGTTGTTGTGGCAACACCGGATATGATGGGCGTTGTTGGTCGTCTTGGACGTGTTCTCGGACCGAAGGGCTTAATGCCGAATCCAAAGGCCGGTACGGTTACAATGGATGTTGCAAAGGCTGTAAACGATATTAAAGCAGGTAAAATTGAGTATCGACTGGATAAAGCAAACATTATTCATTGTCCGGTAGGCAAAACTTCATTTACGGAAGAACAGCTTACGGATAATTTCAATACACTGATGGATGCGATTATCAAGGCAAAACCGGCAAGTGCAAAGGGAACTTACTTAAAGAGCATTACCATTGCCAACACAATGGGACCTGGAATTAAGATTAATCCATTGAAGCTTGCGTAGGTTTGACTTGACAAAATAGTGCAGCCTATGCTACACTAACAAAAGTTTATAACTGCCGTAGACAGCAGGTGCCCGTATTTCGGGCGTAAGCAGAGCGCCTGCCGAGGAGATGAAATTACAATTATGTATGAAATTCTGACTCTCTGTCTGCGCAAATGCGGACAGGGAGTTTTTTCGGCAGATTATATAGCAGCGGAAGCTGACAAATAATGAAGGAGGTAACATCTCATGGCGAAAGTCGAATTGAAGGCACCGATTGTGGATGAGATTAAGGGCTATGTAGCTGATGCGAAGGCGGTCGTTCTGGTAGATTACCGTGGACTGACTGTTGAGCAGGATACAAGACTGCGTAGACAGATGAGAGAAGCCGGTGTTGTATACAAGGTATACAAAAACACAATGCTTCATCTGGCATTCGACGGTACAGATTTTGCACAGCTTGACAAAGATTTGGAAGGCCCGACAGCCATTGCCTTTGGCATCGATGATGAGACTGCTCCGGCAAGAATTCTGAATGATTTTGCCAAAGAGGCAGAGGCATTACAGTTCAAAGGCGCAGTGGTAGACGGAACATACTATGATGAAGCGGGAATTAAGCTGCTGGCAAAAATTCCTTCCAAGGATGTTCTTATTTCCAAATTGCTTGGAAGCTTACAGTCACCGATGGCAAACTTTGCCCGTGTGGTAAAACAGATTGCGGACTCTCAGGGAGAGGCGGCAGCAGAGTAATCATTGTCTTCAGACAATTCGGATTACTCGGAAAAATCGTAACACCGGTTATGACCGGAAAATATTAAATTTTAAATGGAGGAAATAAAAATGACGACACAGGAATTTATCGACGCTATCAAAGAGATGAGCGTAATGGATTTGAATGAATTAGTAAAAGCATGTGAAGAGGAGTTTGGTGTATCTGCAGCAGCAGGTGTTGTAGTGGCAGCAGCAGGCGGCGATGCAGCAGGCGGAGCAGCTGAGAAAGATGAGTTTGACGTAGAGCTGACAGAAGTTGGAGCAGCGAAGGTTAAGGTTATCAAAGTTGTTCGCGAAGTTACCGGTCTTGGTCTGAAAGAGGCAAAAGAGGTTGTTGACGGCGCTCCTAAAATTGTTAAAGAGGGCGCAAGCAAAGAAGAGGCAGAAGAAATTAAGACAAAACTTGAGGCTGAGGGTGCTAAGGTTACACTTAAGTAATTTTTGATATCATAGCCATAAGCATAACAGAAATGTAAAATGTCCGAGGCGGGCTTTGTTCCGCAGTCGGACATTTTTTATTGTAAAGTTAAAAAAGTTCTACTGGTATTTTGAAGCGTCAAATATTATAATATATATAAGGGAGAGAAAATCATTTTTGAGGAGGTGGCGTATGGCAGAACAGATTATTATTTCAATCAGTCGTGAATTTGGTACCGGGGGTCGTGAAATTGCAGGAATGATTGCAAAGGATCTGGGCATAGCCCTGTATGACCGGAACATATTAGAAGAGATTGCAGAAGAAAAAAATACGGAGATAGAACATCTGGAAAGGGTCGATGAAAAACCGAGAAATCTATTGTTGTCACGAAAGGTAAAGGGATATTCCAATTCCATGGAGGAAAATCTGGCGCAAATGCAGTTTGAATATTTGCGAAAGAAAGCAGACAGCGGAGAGTCCTTTGTTGTTGTAGGGCGCTGTTCGGAAACCGTGCTAAAGGACAGAGAAGCCCTCGTTTCTATTTTTGTCACGGGGGAGATACAGGATAAAATAGAAAGAATCATGAAAAAAGACAGCCTTTCCGAAGAGGAGGCAAAGGCAAAGCTTAACCGGCATGATAAGACCAGGAGGAAATATCACAACCATCACTCCGAACATAAATGGGGCGATTCCCGGTATTACGATATCTGCATTAACAGCAGCCGGCTTGGCGTGGAAGGAACGGCAAAGCTTCTGGAGGAATATATCAAGAGGAGTATATAGCCACTATGCCAGCCTTCATTCTATAAGAATCAAAAACCTGTTTGTGAAAATAAGTTTTCACAAACAGGTTTTGTGTTTATACATAATTTAATTTTTTGACAATTATTTCTTGACACTAATCTACTATTGTGGTAAGATGGAAAATGCACTATTGTGGTATGGTAGGCTTATTATTCCTACTTGATTTATAGTATATCACAGTTTTGTAGAAAAGACAAGGAGTGAAATCATCAATGGAGAAGAACAGAATACGCCCTGTCCATGTGGGCAAAGGCGTCAGAATGAGTTACTCAAAGCAGAAAGAGGTATTGGAAATGCCTAACCTCATTGAGGTTCAGACAGATTCGTACAAATGGTTTCTGGAAGAGGGCTTAAATGAAGTGCTTCGCGATATTTCGCCAATCGCGGATTATAATGGAAATTTAAGTCTGGAATTTGTCAGCTTTGAATTATGCAGAGATGATGTGAAATATTCCATCGAAGAGTGCAAAGAGCGTGATGCTACTTACGCAGCACCTTTGAAAGTAAAGGTAAGGCTCCATAATAATGAAACGGAGGAAATCAGCGAACATGATATATTCATGGGTGATCTTCCGCTTATGACGGCAACCGGCACCTTTGTCATTAATGGTGCGGAGCGTGTTATTGTAAGCCAGCTGGTTCGTTCCCCGGGTATCTATTATGGAATTGCTCACGATAAACTCGGAAAAGAACTGTATTCCGCTACCGTAATTCCAAACCGCGGAGCGTGGTTAGAGTATGAAACGGACTCCAATGATATTTTTTACGTTCGTGTTGATAGAAATAGAAAAGTACCGATTACGGTATTGATTCGTGCCCTTGGCGTAGGAACGAATCAGGAAATTTTGGACATGTTTGGCGAAGAGCCAAAGATTGTGGCAAGTTTTGCCAAGGATCCTTCTGAAAATTATCAGGACGGTCTGTTGGAGCTGTATAAAAAGCTCCGTCCGGGTGAGCCGCTTGCGGTGGACAGTGCTGAAAATCTGATTAACAGTATGTTCTTTGATGTGAGACGTTATGACCTGGCGAAGGTAGGACGTTATAAATTTAATAAAAAGCTGGCTTTTCGAAATCGAATTGCTGGTTTTACTCTGGCTGAAGATGCAGTCAGTCCGGCAACAGGAGAAGTGGTGGCAGAAGCCGGCACAGTTGTATCTGAGGAACTGGCAACAGAGATACAAAATGCTGCCGTTTCCTTTGTCAACATACAGACAGAGGAAGGACATGTGAAAAAAATCCTCTCTAATATGATGGTGGATTTGCATACATTTTTACCGAAAGCCGACAAAAAGGCTCTTGGTATTACCGAGGAAGTATACTATCCGGAACTGAAAAGAATTCTGGAAGAATATAAAACAGATAAAGAACGCTATGAAGCCATCAGTAGAAGTGTTCCTCTGTTGATTCCAAAACATATTACCAAGGAAGATATTTTTGCTTCTATTAACTACAATATGCACCTGGAGTACGGTGTGGGAAATGATGACGATATTGACCATTTGGGCAACCGTCGTATCCGTGCCGTGGGAGAACTGCTTCAGAACCAGTATCGTATCGGACTTTCCCGTATGGAACGAGTGGTACGTGAGAGAATGACAACTCAGGATATTGAGGGAATTTCCGCTCAGTCCCTGATTAATATTAAACCGGTAACGGCAGCGGTAAAGGAATTCTTTGGAAGTTCCCAGCTGTCCCAGTTTATGGACCAGAACAATCCATTAAGTGAATTGACCCATAAGAGACGTCTCTCTGCACTGGGACCGGGTGGTCTGTCCCGTGACCGTGCCGGATTTGAGGTCCGTGACGTACACTACTCCCATTATGGAAGAATGTGTCCGATTGAGACACCGGAAGGTCCAAACATTGGTTTGATTAACTCCCTGGCTTCCTATGCGAGAATTAATGAGTATGGATTTGTAGAAGCACCTTACCGCAAGGTGGATAAGAGTGACCCGGTTAATCCGCGGGTTACCGATGAGGTTATTTACATGACAGCGGACGAGGAAGACCGCTATTATGTGGCACAGGCGAATGAGCAGCTGGATGAGGACGGTTATTTTGTCCGCAAAAATATTTCCGGCCGTTTCCGTGAAGAGACCTCTGAGTTTGAGAGGAAAAAAATCGATTACATGGATGTATCGCCGAAAATGGTATTTTCTGTGGCGACAGCCATGATTCCGTTCCTGGAAAATGACGATGCAAACCGTGCGCTGATGGGATCCAACATGCAGCGTCAGGCAGTGCCGCTTTTGATTACCGAGGCACCGGCAGTTGGTACCGGTATGGAACTCAAAGCAGCTGTGGACTCCGGTAACTGCGTGGTTGCAAAAGAGCCGGGTGTGGTAGAGCGTGCGGAAACCAACCGTATTCTTGTGCGCAAGGACGATGGCAATCTGGATGAATATAAGCTGGCCAAATTTGTTCGAAGCAATCAGGGAACCTGTATGAACCAGCGCCCGATTGTGGACAAAGGTGAGAGAATTGAAGCCGGTCAGGTTATTGCCGACGGACCATCTACTGCCGGTGGCGAAATTGCCCTTGGAAAGAATCCGCTGATCGGATTTATGACATGGGAAGGTTATAACTATGAGGATGCTGTTCTGCTCAGTGAACGACTGGTGCAGGAGGATATTTATACATCCGTTCATATCAATGAATATGAAACAGAGGCAAGAGATACCAAATTAGGACCGGAGGAAATTACCCGTGATGTGCCGGGTGTCGGCGATGATGCCCTGAAGGATTTGAATGAGCAGGGTATTATCCGTATCGGTGCAGAGGTTCGTGCCGGAGACATTCTGGTCGGTAAGGTTACTCCGAAGGGAGAAACCGAGCTGACGGCAGAGGAACGGTTGCTCCGTGCGATTTTCGGTGAAAAAGCAAGAGAGGTACGCGATACTTCCCTCCGTGTGCCTCACGGAGAGTTTGGTATTGTCGTGGATGCCAAAGTATTCACCCGTGAAAATGGTGATGAACTGTCACCGGGTGTGAATCAGACCGTACGTATTTACATTGCCCAGAAGAGAAAAATTCAGGTGGGCGATAAGATGGCAGGTCGCCACGGAAACAAAGGTGTCGTTTCCCGTGTGCTTCCGGTAGAGGATATGCCGTTTTTGCCAAATGGACGTCCTCTTGATATTGTATTAAATCCTCTCGGCGTGCCGTCCCGTATGAATATCGGTCAGGTGCTGGAAATCCATCTGAGTCTGGCAGCAAAGGTATTGGGATTTAATGTGGCGACACCGGTATTTGACGGTGCTAACGAAACAGATATTATGGATACTCTGAAGCTGGCGAATGATTATGTCAATACGCCGTTAGAGGAGTTTGAAGCAAAATATAAGGATATTCTGGATCCTGAGGTTATGGAGTATCTCCTGACAAATCAGGAATACCGCAAAGAATGGGCAGGCGTTCCGATTCGGGAGGATGGTAAGGTTCAGCTTCGTGACGGACGAACCGGAGAATATTTTGATGGTGAAGTTACTATTGGTTTCATGCACTATCTGAAGCTCCACCATCTGGTAGACGATAAGATTCATGCCCGCTCCACCGGCCCGTATTCTCTCGTAACGCAGCAGCCGTTAGGCGGTAAAGCCCAGTTCGGTGGGCAGCGTTTCGGAGAAATGGAGGTTTGGGCACTGGAGGCTTATGGTGCTGCTTATACGCTGCAGGAAATCCTGACTGTGAAGTCGGATGATGTGGTAGGGCGTGTGAAAACCTATGAAGCTATCATCAAAGGCGATAACATTTCTGAGCCGGGCATACCGGAGTCCTTTAAGGTATTGCTGAAAGAGTTACAGGCACTGGCATTGGATGTTGCCGTTCTGGATGAGGACGGAAATGAAGTTCAGATGAATGAGCAGTTGGAAGAAGGCTCCTCGGAGAATGTCAATGAGCTGATCAATGACAAAAACTTTGAACTTCAGAATGAATCCTTTGAAGCGGCAGGTTTCCGCGAAACTACCGTAGAAGGTCTGGATGATGACAGCAGCATTAGTGCAGATTAATAGAAAGGACGGGTAAGATATGCCACAGTTTGGAAATGATAATGAAAGACCGTTAACATATGATAAAATAAAAATCAGATTGGCCTCTCCCGAGAAAATCCGTGAGTGGTCCCGCGGAGAGGTAAAAAAACCGGAAACGATTAACTATCGTACCTTAAAGCCGGAAAAGGATGGCCTTTACTGTGAGCGGATTTTTGGACCGAGCAAGGACTGGGAATGTCACTGCGGCAAATATAAAAAGGTTCGCTATAAAGGTGTTGTCTGCGACCGTTGTGGAGTAGAGGTTACAAAATCCAGCGTCCGCAGAGAGAGAATGGGCCATATTGAACTGGCAGCACCGGTTTCCCATATCTGGTATTTTAAAGGAATTCCAAGCCGTATGGGACTGATGCTGGACATTTCCCCAAAGGTGCTGGAAAAGGTTTTATATTTCGCTTCTTATATTGTGCTGGAGTCCGAGGTAAAAGATATTCAGGTAAAGCAGGTATTAACTGAGCAGGATTATCAGAAGGCCCGTGAAACTTACGGCGATATGTTCCGTGTAGGCATGGGAGCGGAATCCATTCAGGAGCTTTTACAGCGCATTGATTTGGAGCAGGAATCCAAAGAATTGAAAGCGGAGTTAAAGGAATCTACCGGCCAGAAGCGTGCACGAATTATAAAAAGACTGGAAGTGGTAGAAGCATTCCGTGAGTCCGGCAACCATCCGGACTGGATGGTTCTCACTGTGATTCCGGTTATTCCACCGGATTTGCGTCCGATGGTACAGTTAGATGGTGGCCGTTTTGCCACCTCTGATTTGAACGATTTATATCGTCGTATTATTAACCGTAACAACCGTTTGAAACGACTTCTTGAATTAGGCGCTCCGGACATCATTGTCCGTAACGAAAAACGTATGCTGCAGGAAGCAGTGGATGCGCTGATTGACAATGGTCGTCGTGGTCGTCCGGTCACCGGTCCTGGTAACCGTGCGCTGAAGTCCCTGTCTGATATGCTGAAAGGTAAACAGGGACGGTTCCGCCAGAACCTGCTTGGTAAACGTGTTGACTATTCCGGACGTTCCGTTATCGTCGTAGGACCGGAGTTAAAGATTTACCAGTGCGGTCTGCCAAAAGAAATGGCCATTGAGCTGTTTAAACCATTTGTAATGAAGGAGCTGGTGGCAAATGGCACCGCTCACAATATAAAGAATGCTAAAAAGATGGTAGAAAAATTAGAGCCTGCGGTTTGGGATATTCTCGAGGGAGTCATCCGCGAGCATCCGGTTATGTTAAACCGTGCTCCTACGCTGCACCGTCTTGGTATTCAGGCCTTTGAGCCAACCTTAGTAGAGGGTAAGGCAATCAAGCTGCATCCGTTAGTATGTACGGCGTTCAATGCCGACTTCGATGGTGACCAGATGGCTGTGCATCTTCCACTTTCTGTGGAGGCACAGGCAGAATGCCGTTTCCTTCTTCTGTCACCGAACAACCTGTTAAAGCCGTCCGATGGTGGTGCCGTAGCGGTACCGTCTCAGGATATGGTTCTTGGTATTTATTACCTGACACAGGAAAGACCGGGGGCAAAGGGCGAAGGCAAGGCGTTCAAGGACATGAACGAAGCAATTATTGCTTATGAAAACCACGAAATTACTCTGCATGCGAGAATCAAAGTAAAATGCAGTGGTTTAAATAACGATGGAGTAATGGAGTCTCGTATCATTGAATCCACGCTGGGACGATTCATTTTCAATGAAATTATTAGCCAGGATTTGGGATTTGTGGATAGAAGTAAGGACGAAAATTTCCTCAAGCTGGAAGTAGATTTCCATGTAGGAAAGAAGCAGTTAAAGCAGATTCTGGAAAAATGTATTAATAATGAAGGCGCAACGAAAACAGCGGAGACATTAGATGCCATTAAAGCACTGGGATACAAATTCTCTACCCGTGCGGCAATGACGGTTTCGATTTCCGATATGGAAGTGCCGGAATCCAAAAAGCAGATTATTAAAGATGCAGAGGATACGGTAGAAGTTATTTCTCAGAAATACCGTCGTGGTCTTCTCACAGAGGAGGAGCGTTACAAGTCTGTTGTGGAGACATGGAAAAACGCCGATGATGAGATTACCGAGGCCCTGCTCAATGGTCTGGATGAATACAATAACATCTTTATGATGGCAGACTCCGGTGCCCGTGGTTCTGATAAACAGATTAAGCAGCTTGCCGGTATGCGTGGTCTTATGGCGGATACATCCGGTCGTACCATTGAGCTGCCAATCAAGTCCAATTTCCGTGAAGGTCTGGACGTACTGGAGTACTTCATTTCTGCCCATGGTGCCCGTAAGGGACTGTCGGATACAGCGCTCCGTACTGCCGATTCCGGATACTTGACAAGACGTCTGGTGGATGTATCACAGGATTTGATTATCCGCGAAACCGACTGTTGCGAAGAACGTGGCATTGATGAGGTTCCGGGTATGTGGATTAGTGCCTTTATGGACGGCAGGGAAGTTATTGAAACGCTGGAAGAAAGAATTACCGGGCGTTATTCCTGTGACACCATTCTGGATGACAACGGCGAGGTTATTGTGAAGGCAAATCATATGATTACGCCGAAGCGTGCTGCCCGCATTGTAAATACAAAGGCAATTATAGATGCCGGGGATAAGGCACAGGTAAAGATTCGTACAATTCTTACCTGTAAATCCCACATTGGTATTTGTGCAAAATGTTATGGTTCCAACATGGCAACAAAAGAGCCGGTTCAGGTAGGAGAAGCTGTCGGTATTATTGCGGCACAGTCCATCGGTGAACCGGGTACCCAGTTGACCATGCGTACCTTCCATACCGGTGGTGTAGCCGGTGACGATATTACTCAGGGTCTTCCTCGTGTCGAGGAGTTATTTGAGGCCAGAAAGCCAAAGGGACTTGCCATTATTTCCGAATTTGCCGGAAAGGTACAGCTCCGTGACTCCAAGAAAAAACGTGAGGTTGTCATTACCAACGATGAAACCGGTCAGAGCAAGGCATATCTGATTCCATATGGTTCCCGAATCAAGGTTATGGACGGACAGGAATTAGAGGCCGGCGATGAGTTGACAGAAGGTAGTGTAAATCCACATGACATTTTGAAAATCAAAGGTGTCCGTGCTGTACAGGATTATATGCTCCGTGAGGTTCAGCGTGTTTACCGCCTGCAAGGTGTAGAAATTAATGACAAGCACATTGAGGTCATTGTCCGCCAGATGTTGAAAAAAGTTCGCATTGAAAACAATGGCGATTCTGATTTCCTGCCAGGCGTACTAGTAGATGCGCTGGATTATGAAGATGCAGTGGAATCCTTACAGGCAGAAGGAAAAGAAGCACCGGAGGGCAAACAGATTATTCTTGGTATTACCAAAGCTTCTCTGGCAACAAACTCCTTCCTGTCCGCTGCTTCCTTCCAGGAAACCACAAAGGTTCTGACGGATGCGGCCATCAAAGGAAAGATTGACCCATTGATTGGTCTGAAGGAAAATGTTATTATCGGTAAGCTGATTCCTGCGGGAACCGGTATGAAGCGTTATCGTAATATTCAGATTCACAGTGACCTGGTAGAAAGTTTAGAGCCGCCGGAACCGGTAGAGGAAGAATTTATAGAGGCGGAAGAGGTGGCAGAAAGAGCCATCGATGAGCCGGATGTTGAGCTGACCTTTTCTGAGGAAGAAGAACTGTTAGTTGAAGAGGCGGCTGCGGAAGATGAAATCGTAATGCTGGAAGAATAAATACGAGTGGATTTGAGCAAAGCAGGTGCTCTGTTATAAGCTGGGTACCTGCTTTCTTTATCTTATTTATGGCATAAAAGTCACAAAAAGTGTAAAAAAGTGTTGACAAGGAAAAAATTATCTGTTAAGATAATATTTGCTGACGCGATGCGAAAAGAACATCGCCAAAGCATGGAAAATCCGTTGTTTTTTAAAGGAAAAAACGGGTTCGGACCTTGATAACTGAACAGTGAAACAACCTCGAAAAATCAAAAAAATTTTTCGAATCAAACATGGAAGAATTCGTAAGAAGGAAACCATACCCGATTCAATTCCAAGAAACCGATATCCGGTTTCAAAACACAGTAATCGAACGGAAACAAAGCTAAGCTTTATTCTGACGATTGAACAATCAAAACATGAGAGTTTGATCCTGGCTCAGGATGAACGCTGGCGGCGTGCTTAACACATGCAAGTCGAACGAAGCACCCCTCCCGTTGAATGGACCAGCTTGCTGGGAAAGGAAACACCTGGGGTGACTGAGTGGCGGACGGGTGAGTAACGCGTGGGTAACCTGCCCCATAGAGGGGGACAACAGCTGGAAACGGCTGCTAATACCGCATAGTAAGATTTTGCCGCATGGCAGGATTTTGAAAGATTTATCGCTATGGGATGGACCCGCGTCTGATTAGCTAGTTGGTAAGGTAACGGCCTACCAAGGCGACGATCAGTAGCCGGCTTGAGAGAGTGAACGGCCACATTGGGACTGAGACACGGCCCAAACTCCTACGGGAGGCAGCAGTGGGGAATATTGCACAATGGGGGAAACCCTGATGCAGCGACG
>JAFLTC010000020.1 GCA_022510615.1 Lachnospiraceae bacterium
ATTTTGTAACCGCTTGCCAGTTTCTCGGTAGACTTAGAAAGGCTGTTTCCTACAATACCTAACTGTCTGTTTGCGTTCATAGATGTAATGTTGTGTTGTACTATCATAATGATTACCTCCTTGTAATACACCGCAATTCCCTTTGCGGGTTGTTTTTAATTTTTTTTGTTATAATAATCGAAAGAAGCGGCAATTTTTATTGCGGGCCCTGCAACAAGCCTCGCCGCCTTCTTTCGTTACTATCTCATTCAGAAGTTCTTTTCCCTCTGACATTATATATATCGGAAGAACAAATGATTACTTAACCCCTAATTTTAATTTTTTTTTAATTTTCTATTTTTTTTGAGTATTCTTCGTATACACATTCCAAAGCCGCATAAAATCGGGCTTTTCGGTCGGGTTCTTCCAATGATTTCATATAGTCAATGACCAGTCTCATGACCGGTACCGACAAATAATTGGTCTGAAAAAAGGTTTTTTCATACCCATCTTTTCGTATTTTTTCCAGATCTTCTTTGCCCTTTCGAAACTCCCGCATGACCTTCTGAAACTCCTTCGAGGTCATTTTCACCTGTGGATTTTCAAAAAGCTCTGCCGGAGAAGCATCCCACTCCGTCATCTCCTCTACTACTCCCTGTAGCGGCCGTTGGATGGTCCCCTTAATTTTGGCGCCGCCTTCCGTGGCATTAATAACCTCCCGGTCCGGAAAGGCCTGTATCGCCTTTTCCATCCACTCTCTAAAAACGGTCCAGTCACCGCGGGAGTATATCATATCACCGTAGTACCCTTCTGTCAGGAACCGATCATCCTTAACAAAGCCTTCATCACGTCCACTGACATGGCTTTTTCCCTCTGTGGAATAAGCCAAATCCTGTCCCACCAAAATAATGGTCTTTGTCCCCAGTTCAAGAACAGAGGCAAACAAAGTAGTGGAAACTCCGAGATAGGAAGGGATTTTCGGAATATCAACGTCACTCTTAATAAGTATTTCCCGGATAAAGGCAAGATCATCCCCCCATATTTTTGCCCCGGTGCTTTTATGTATCAGGGCAACGGGAGAATTTGTCGTAATGAGCAGAGGAAGTGCAAGGCTTCTCTCATCCTCAAAACAGTTCATGTTTTTCTTAGCGTCGGTACAGCCCACCACGTCCGGTATAATATCGGCCTTCAGAAGGGAGGGCAGGGCAGCATCGGCGCAAAAGATAAACGCCCGTCCCTTTGCCTTTTTCAATTCTCCGATATTTTTTTCTAGGGAAGGTCCCGCCGATACGATAATTACCGGAAGTTCCGGGTCCCAGTATTTTTTCAGCCGGGCAAGAAGAATGCCATCCTTCATATAAGAAAGATTTTCCAGCTGGTTGTGAAGCATCGCCTTGACAAAACGCCTTGCCACCGGCTTCATAAAGTCCACTTCATCGCAGACAGTACGGCAAAGCCGCTGCACTCTCTTCCATTCTTTTGGGTACTCCCGATTGTATCCGGGAGAAGAGAGAAGCAAGGTCGTCTCCACACAGCCCTCATTTAAAAGCTCACGGACCAGCTCCTCAAACTCGGAAAATCCCTGGTCTCCGCAGGTAATCATCACTCTCGGAATGGATTGCAGTTTTTTAAAGGCAGGGGTTTCTGACATGGCACGATACAAAGACTCCTCCGGCTCATATACCATAATGTAACCGGGAAGTCTCTCCGCCAATCCAAGCACAATCTGACAATCTCCCATTCCAAATAAAATCGCATATTCCGCCCCAATAGAAACATAATAATCCAAATAGCGTTCAGCGGCATAGTTTCCATTATACACACTGCCAAAGCGGATTTCTTTTCCATCTTTCCGGACAACAGGAAGGAGTTTTCCGTCCTGGGCCTTTAGCAAACCACACAGATTTTCCATACTATCCTCCATTCCGAAGCGTCAGCGGAGGAGGCACGCCGAGAAAGATGCTTCGCATTTTCTCGACTGTGCATCATATACTATTTGTGACGCTTCGGCACAAATAGTGGGTTGAAAAATCAGCGCATCAGCGTGATTTTTCAACCTATCTCTCCTATATCATATTATCCAAATCCACAAAAGTTTTCTGGATACCGCAATTCCATACATCGTCATTCTCTAACACTTTCAGAAAATTCTCCGTACCATGTCCCATGCCAAAGTTGTGGCATTTCACGGCATAATCCTTTGCCTGAAAAACGGCATTTAAAATCTCCGGCTCCTTCTCCGCTATATGCTGGATATTCGGTAGCTTATGAATATTATATCTGCCCTTTTGCCTCGTTCCGATATCAATGGCCGGCACACCATAAATACCGCTCTCCCGTATACCGGCACTGGAATTACCGATAATGCAGGAAGCATTTTTTAACAACGTCAGAAAATATTCAAACCGAATGGAAGGGTATACGGCAAAATTTTCTTTTCCCTTCAGTTTTTTTATTTTATTTAGAATAATCTCTGAACCCAAATCATTGTTTGGATACACACAAACATAATTTTTCCCGGAGGCCTTCAGGGCACTGACAATTGTATCGATATGATCCGAAAGCTCCTCTACCTCCGTGGTAACAGGATGGTACAAAAAGATTCCGTACTCATTAAAATCAATGTCATAGTATTTCTTCACAGTTTCCAGAGAAGGAAGACTATCACTTAACATTACATCAATATCGGGAGAACCGATGACAAAAATATGGTCCTCACTCTCTCCCAGCTGGATAATCCGCTTTTTAGCCTCCTCGTTACAGACAAAATGAAGATGTGCAAATTTGGATATGGCGTGGCGGATGGAATCATCGATAGTTCCAGACACCTCACCGCCCTCAATATGGGCTACCAGTATATTATTTAACGCCCCGGTAATGGCTCCCGCCAGCGCATCAATCCTGTCACCGTGAACCAGAATCATATCTGGCTCCACCTGGCGGACATAACCGGTCAGGTTGGTCAGCACACTGCCGAGATTATAGCTCATATCATCGGTATACTGCTGTCCGAAGGCAACATGCACATTCTGATACCGGTCCTTTAATACCTCTTTATAAGTATTGCCGTACTGAGACAAAAGGTGCATGCCGGATACATATATGTAAACAGTATATTCCTCCGATTCATCCATCGTTTTCATAAGGGATTTGATTTTGCCATAATCCGCCCTAGTACCGGTAATGAAAAGTATTTTTTTCGTTTCTTTCTGTATCATCTTCTTCTCCGTTCCAAAGTGTCAAAGCTGCTTTGCCATGTTACAATTTTTCTGCCATCTCGTGATACAGAATGTCTGCTGCCAGTATATAGTCATTCTGTTCCAGAGCATCAAACAGAGGATTAATAAAAACAGCAAAAGCAGGAACCTGGGCAAGCAGGCCGGCCATTTCCATAAAAAGTGCCATTCCCTCCTGCGTACGGTCCTGATAAAAACAATCGGATATTTCAATTAATTTTCCTTTTAATGCTTCCATGCTGTTATCTCCTTATCATATTCATTATACACATAGTCCACTGCTTTTTCAAATCTTACTTTTCGCGGTTTTTCCTCCAGAGAAGCCATATAATCCGTCACCAGATTCATAACAGGAAGTTTTTTATAGTCCGTTTCAAAAAAGGTCTTTTCATACCCTTCTTTGCGTACTTTATTTAAGTCTTCTTTCCCCTGAAGAAATTCCTTCTTCAATTTTTCATACTCCTCCGGCCGGATGCAGACCCGGTTGTCATCCAATATTTCTTGAAAAGAAATGTCCTGCACCTTTAGCTCCCCTACCACTTCCTCTAATGTTTTTTGCCGGGTACCCTTGATTTTTGCACCACCCTCGGTGGCATTGATAAATTCCCGATCTTTTGCTCTGTGGATCTCTTTTTCCATCCACTCTCTCGTCATCGTCCAGTCCGCTCGCGAAAATACTTTCCCGCCATCATACCCCTCGGTTTCATATTTTTTATTCTTAATAAACTTTTCTTCCCGACCGGATATATGACTTTTGCCATCTTTCGAATAGGCTAAATCCTGACCGACAAAAATAATTTTCCTTGTCCCCAGATCAATGAGGGAAGCTAAAATCAATGTGGCAACGCCCAACTCCACTTCCGTTTCCGGCAATTCGATACCGCACCTTGTATACAGGGCATTCATAAAGGCATGGGTGCTTCCCCATATTTTCTTCGCCCTGTGATTCCGAATCAGCCCGGCAGGGGCGTTGGTGGTAACGAGAAGCGGAATGGAAAGACTTCTCTCATCAGCAAAACAGTTCATATTTTTATTAGCATCCAGACAGGCCACTAAGTCCGGTATAATATCATTTTCCAAAAGTAACGGCAGGGCGGCATCCACGGAAAAAAGGAAAGCCCTCCCATTCACTTCCTTCAGCCATTGGAGATTTTTTTCCAGAGAGGGACCGGCGGATATGACGATAACCGGCACTTCTTTATTCCAATATTTCGCCAGACGTCCTAACGGAATATCCCCCTCCATATTTGCCACAGTGGCAAGCTGGTTTCGTATCATACTGTGAATAAATCGTTTCACGGAAGGACGCAAAGAATTAATTCTTTGTATCATCTCGGTAAACTGTCCCTGCAATCTCTCGATCTCCCCGGGGTAGCAGATTCCGTAACCACTGTGTATCCGAAAGGCTGTCGTGTCCACATAATTCTCATTCAAAAGCTCCCACAGAGCAACACACAGTTCAGTAAAGGACTGCTTGCCGGAAAAGATTCTCACTCTCTTTTCCACCTGCAGCTTTTTACAAATAGCAGTATGCCTCATTTCCCGATACAAGGCTTCACTTGGTTCATAGACGAAAACACTTCCCGGTATGCGCTCTAAAAGTCCCCGTAGAATCTGCCCATCACCCAGGCCGAATAATACAACATTTTCAATTTCTTCTGCTATATGATATTGCAGCCAGCGCCCCGCCGCATAGCTTCCATTATAAAGACTGCCAAATCGGATTTCCCCTCCGTCAGATTCCAGAAAAGGAACTTTGTTGCCATCCTTTGCTATCAGCAGTCTGCACTTTTGACCCATACACTACCTCCACTCCGAAGAAGTATAATTTTCCAAAAGAAAAGAGAGTGCCCCAACTATGAGTTCTCACTCGTAGAGAGGAACACTCTCACTCTTTATTTCTTTTCGTTGAAAAAATATGACTGTTCCGGCTTATGTGTATTACTCATATTACTGTAATAATTTGCCGCCGTCTTATTGTTTACATGAAAATCCCGAATTTGTTTGCGCTTTTTCGACAGGTATATTTTCAGATGTCCGCTGTTCTGGTGTTCCAGCGCCTGAATCTTTACTCCAAGCTCAGATACCGAAGCGATTGTCTTTTGCATATCCTGAATCTCTTCCGCATAATTTCCACGGTTGGCAACAATTTCCTTTTCCACCATTTGAAACAGTGCATCAAAGCCTTCATCCAGCTCGTTCAGCTCATCAATTCTTTCGCCCTTTTCGTCCACCAATTTCTGGAAAGCATCTACATCCAATTCCTCATCCTTCAGCAGTGTTTCCTGTTCTCTGGTTTTTTCATATATAAAGGTAAGAATCTTTTCTTTTCTTTTTAAGCTATCTGCCATCATGGTTACATAGACACTGTTTTCCAGTTTTTTTTCCATTAGCCCACATCCATTTCCGCGTCTATTACTGTTCGCCTGTTCTATTTAAGCGCATAACCTCTTTCCAGGTATCCCGCATCTCCCGGATATACTTCAGAGCATCCTCTACAATCTCCGGGTCTTTTTGCATATTGGCCTCCGTCAGCCGTCGGTAGATGTAATCATACACCCGGTCAAAATCTTCCCAGACAGGATATTTCCGATCGAGGGTGGCACGTAGCTCCGTGATAATGTTCTCTGCCTTTCTTATGTTATTATGGGCATCCTCTACTTCATTTTTTTCCATTGCCATAATCGCAATATTGCAGAAGCGAATCGCACCATCATAGAGCATTAAGGTAAGCTCTGCCGGAGACGCCGTAAGTATTGCATTTCTTTGATACGCATTAATCGAGTTCTGATTCATTCCCTGTCCCTCCGTTTTGTCTTGCTCTCAAACAGACTCAATTAATTTCCGCCGCCTAAGAGACCGGCAAGGGAACTCTGCTGGGACTGAAGTTTGGCAAGGGCAGTTTCCATTGCAGTAAACTTCTTATAGTAGGATTCCTCCATGTCTGCCAACTTGGTTTCCCATGCATCAATATCTTTCTCATAATTTCTCATATCTGACTTCATCTTAATATCGTTATAGAAAGTCAGAGCACTGCTGTAGTTCGGAACCGCTGACATCTTCTGACTCATGGTCTGACGAAGATTACCAAATATTCCGGTCAATGTAGCGATTACAGCATCCGGATCTTCCTCCAGTGCTTTTTTCAGCTTGTCATCCCTGCTGGAATATACAGAATCCTCTGAATCACCGAAAATATGAAGCTGACCGCCTTCGGTCCAGTCCGTTCCGGTCATAATACCAAAGGTAGACAGGGAATAATTCTTGCCATTATACTGCACGGTACCCTGCATTGCACTTCTCATACTCTGCATAATGCCGCTTAATGTGGAGTCATTACGCAGAAGAGAGCCCTTGATTTTCTCTTCCCAGAGTTTTACTTCCTCTTCTGACATTGCCTCCTTCTGCTCACTGGTCAGAGGCTCGTAACCCTTTGCGGAATCCGCATTATAAAGATGATACATCTCCTTCATAATGTCGTTGTATTCCTTTAAGAAGTTTTTAATGGAATCATATACACCATCAACGTCATTACCTACTGTAAAGGTAATCGGCTCATCTTCCTTTGTCTTACCTGTCAACTCGATGTTCAGACCATTTACCGTCACAGTAGAGGTAGAAGAAGTCAGCTTCGCTCCATTCAGTAAAATCTCACTATCTGAAGCAGCAATTAATGCCATTCCGTCAGGAATCGCTCCATTAGTCTTATCATTGGCACCACCGTTTACGGTCACATTTCCCTCTTCGTCCACGGCGATATCAGCCAGTCCAAGAGATCCTAAAGCAGAACTTGCCAGTTCATCACTTCGATTATCGATACCGGCATAGGCATTCGCCACTTCACGGAGAGCTTCCTTTTCACTTTCCTCAGAAAGGTTTTCCGTACCCTCAAATCCGGTTATGCCATCTTTATAAAATCTCTCCTTTGCCTTATCGCCCAGAGCTTCTATATCCTCTGCAGATACACCGGAAAACGCTGCTGCTTCTACCTGAAGCTGCACTTCCTCTGTCTTCATCTGCCCGTTGACATAAGCGATGGTATCTTTGTTTGCCTGGGTAGCAACTTCTTTTTCATAGTCTTCTTCTGTTTTTCCTTCCAGCAGATTACCCTCTTCATCGTAATAGTCCGCCTTCAGTTTTTCTCTTGTTTCTGCCTCGATTTCTGCATACTTTCCATCATACAGCTGAGCTCCCACATAAACTTTCGCTGCCAAAGCAGCTTCTGACTTTTTGTTATCGTAGGAAGCTTTGGCAAGAGCATCCAATGCCGCATTAAATGCCTTATTATCATGTTCCTCCGTATCTACCCCGGAAGCCTTGAGCTTTTCTATCGTCTCATCGACAATCTTTTTGTTCGCACTTGACATCTTATCATAACCAAGTGCTTCCTTTAATGCCGCACTACCGTTTAATTCTGCGTCGGAAACGCTGGTAGTGGTAATAGAAAAGGCATTGGAAAGGCCACTGTCTTTACTGCTGATGAAGAAACGCCGCTGGGTCGTGTCATAGCTGGCATTCAGTCCCGCATCCTTCAGTGCCTGAGTAAAGTCAGAAATGGTAGAATCTGCTGTCACAGTAAATTTGGACGTTTTTCCACCACTTGTTATGGTAATTTCTTTATTCAATAAAGAAGGATCAATATCTGTGAGTTTGTCATTCACAGATTTCGCACCTATCTTGGCACCTGTCAGATACTGAGTAGTGGCAACATTATTAACTTCCAACGTATAGTTACCATTTACGGCCTTGGCACCGGCAGTAATCTTCGCCTTTGAGGGGTCAGACACCGTTGCCTTCTTCGTTGTATAAGCAGTACTCAACTGCATTTTGCTAACCTGTTCATTATACAACTTCATTAGCTTCGTATTCAAATCTGCCCAAATCGTCTGTTTCCACTCCAATTTAGTCTTTGCCTGAACGACCTTCGTCTTTTTCAGGGACTGGGCTGACATAAGCGCTCCTACAATCGCTTCGGTATCCAATCCGGACATAAGTCCGCTCATACGAATTGCCATATCCGTACCTCCTATCTCTTCTCATCTACTAAAATTCCGGCCATCTCCCACATCTTCTGAAGCATATCCAGAGATTTTTCAGGTGGGATCTCCCGAATGACTTCATCCGTATCATCGTTGATTACTTTAATCGAAACTCGATTTGTCTCTTTATGATAGGAATACTCACAACGGGTATGTTCCATTTTCCGGTTCGCACTTCTTACGGCGTCATTAATCGTCGCCTCGCTCGGTGCATGTTCTCTTTTTCCGGATTCCCTTTCGCCCTTTTCTCCCGTCGTCCCTGACGGCATAGAAACAGGTGCTGCATGCTCTGCAACGCTAACTGTCTGTGTGGCCTCTGCCACCTCCGGCTTAGCAACGGAAACTTTCGGTGCTTCTGCCTGACTGTAGCCTGCTTTTGATATCATTTCTACTTCCATATTTAACACCTCCATGTGTATTTTACACAAAAATTTTGCTACTTATAGTGATTATCGACATTTATATAAATAAAGTTAACCCCTATTGCAAAATTTTACGTTTTGCCAAACTAGGGGTTGCCTTTTTTACTTTATTAACTTTGATAATTCTTCCGGACTCGCAGTATTTGCCGACTCCGTATTCGCATCCTGTATCTGTTTGTAAATTTCCTTCCGATATACCGGTACAGATTTAGGAGCATCAATTCCAATCTTTATCTGGTCTCCCTTAATTTCCAGAACAGTGACCTCGATATTATCGTTGATAATAATGGATTCATTGATTTTTCTTGCTAATGCTAACATTTTACTCAGCCCCCTTTGCATTGTTGAGGACATCATATACCTTATATTTCACTTCATAATCCTGATTTTCCACGATAATCTGTGCGCCCTTTCTTGTGTCCGCATTAATAATAATCGGGGCCTTCAAATTCACTGACATCTCCTTAATATCGCTCGGAACTGTCATAGTCAGAAGAATTACCAGATTCTCTTCCGTCAGCTCACCGATATGCCTCAAAAGTTCATCTTCTACCACCGGATTATAATCCTCTTTTACTAACCATGGCTTGATAACCGGAAGTGCCAACGTCGGCTCATCCACACTCTGCAGCCATGAAATGTTAGAATTTTCCTTTTCACAGTCATATAAAATGGTAAACTGCTTATAATCTGTCAGTCCAATCAGACCGCGGTCAAATGTCAATATCTTCTCTTCCGGAAGATCCACTTCCCCAAAAAATTTCGTTTTTACTAACATCCTGATTCTCCTTTTCTTTATCTTACCATATTATCAGATGAAATCCAACAACGATTGTCCTAATATCTGGGAAGTCGCATGCAGTGTTGCCATATACAGAAGATCCGCCTCGGTAAAATGAACCATTGCCTCTTCTATATCTGCCCCTTCATTCTCAATCTTGGCATCCTCAGTATCTAACTTCATCTCCTCCAGTTTCGTCTCTGTCATTGTCATTCTGGCATAACGGGAACCGTGATCGGATATGGCAATGTTTAAGTCATCCTGTGTATCCTGGCAAACGGTAATAGCTCCGGCAAGAGCATTTGTCAAAACCGTTTTCTGCAATGCCAACTCAGTTTCTATCTGGCCCTGCAGCTCTTTTAAGTTTGTTAACGTTTCCGTGTCAGTCTCATCACAGTCGGCAATACGTTTTTTTACGGAAGTCAGATTTGTCTCTATCACATCAATATCATTACAGATGTTCTCAATATCTTCAATCGTACGTTTTATCGCAAGGCTGATTGCATTGCAGGCCTCTGTGTTAACGGTCAGCAACTGACCAAAATTAATCTGATAATTGATGGTCTGGGTTCCGGCATTTTTATATAATGCCTCTACTCCGGTCACATTATTCACTGCGGTACAACTAAAGTAGTGCTCCGGTCTTACATCGTTTTTCTCAAAGTTCGTTTTCTGGTACGTAACACTCAAATCTTTTCCGGCACGGATATCATCATATACATTATCGCCAAACACGAGTTCCCCGGTTTCCGGCACATAGTAGACCTCATCCTCGCCCGGATGCAGATGCTCATTGTAAGTCGTATCATCCCCGATACTCTTTGTCACAGCCGTTATGGTTTGGGTATTGCCATACTTGTCTGTGTAGGTCAGGGTTACATCATTGCCATCCTTATCACAATCATCGTACGAGAGCAGAATACGGTGGGTGGCTTCAAACTGGGACGCCTCAGCAGCATAATCGCTATCCGATTTCGCATCGTCATATTCCGCCTGACCATATACGTAATTATATTTTTTAATCTTATTAATATCCAGATTCTCAGTAATGGTATAGGTTGTGTCGCTCTGGTCAGCCGTAAACAATAACGGTACATCCGTGCGGTATCCGGTAAACAAATACCGTCCGGCATAATCCTGATTGGCATTCTGCTCATAAATATAGCTGGCATATTGCTTTAACTGGGTAACAATATCCGCTCTGTCTTCCGCATTATAGGTGCCGTTAGCCGCCTGAGTACAGTATGTTACCATCTCTTCTATGCGTCCGTTCATATTTCTCAGAGCATTTTCTGTCTCATTCATAAAGCCGGTAGCATCTTTGATATTGGACAAATACTGCTTAACATCCACCAGAGTAGTACGGTACTGCAATGCCCGCACAGCAATGGTCGGATTATCCGATGGCCGCTGAATTTTCTTTCCGGTACTATACTGCTCCATATACTTGTTTTCAAGGATTTTGTTTTTCTGAATATTCAACAATGAATTGTTTCGCATCATTCCGTTTGTTACTCTCATGGCACATCCTCCATTCCAATCTGACTAATTCATTTATACAGCTGTCCCGTTAATTAATTTATCTAATACCTCATTCATAACCGAAAGTACTTTGTACTGGTTTACTAACATCTGATTGAACACAATCATGTCCGCTCCCTCTTCGTCTTCATCCACACCGGATACAGACTTCCGATTCGTGTCCACCGCATATAAAAGATTGTTCTGGCTCTCGGCAAGATTTGATGCCCTGCTGGCGTTGACACCCAGTGTTGCGGTGAGAGACATAATAAAGTCGCCCGGCTTACCGTGTACGAACATATTCGCATCATCCCATAATTCTGTCAACCTCTGGAGATTTTCTCCTGCGTCCGATCCAATTTCCTGTCCGTCTTCCATAACCTGTTTGCAGGCAATCAGGCTCGGGTCATCCATCACTTCCTTTGTGATGCAGAAATTCAGCACCGTCATGTAATAGTAAGAGCCGGTATAAGTGCCATCGTCATTCTGTTTTGCCACAGAATCGAAAGAAGCATAGTTTCCGTCTCCTTTCTCAGTGAAAACGTAGTTATCCCCTGTCGTCGGCACCTCGGAATTAAAGAAATCAATTCCCATATTGTTATATAAATCATGTCCTCCATTTTGGATTTCATTAAATTTCTCGGCAAAAGTCCGGATTAGTTCATTTAACTGTGCCATGTAATACGGAATTCCTTTTGCGTTTACCGCTGTTCCCACATTTACTGTATACCCTTTCGCTACCGCATTTTGGAGAGCAGTGGCATCCCCTACATCCGACTTACTTCTCAGTACAAATTCATAGGTAAAATTCCCGTCCTCATCTACCGTAACATTGAATTCCTCATAGGCATAGGTTACGTTGTTAATGGTAAGTTCTCCATCGTGGGCCGGAATATTCAATCTCTCTATCTCATTGATATTGGCACCCGTCAATGTCAAAACAATATTGCCTGTCTCATTGTTTCTCAATTCGGCAGCGGTTCCCTTTAGTATCGTGTCATTATTTCCGTCCCTCATTTCAAACAACGCCTGTAAGGTGCCTCCTATAGCTCTGCTGTGCTCATTGAAAGCATTTCCATTTGCCCATTTTACTTCAAAGCATCCCGGAATATCATTAATATTGCTATAGGTATCCTTCTGCTCTGCCACCAGTTTATTTACATTGTAGGTATCTACCAGAGCACCGCCATTCACATATACATAAAACTGCGGAACTCCGATACCATCAGAAGGTGGTATTTCCTTTACATCTATACTGCAAAGCTGGGACAGTTTATCCAATAACAGACTCCTCTGGTCTCTTAAATCATTTGCCACAGAACCATAGGCTTCCACCGTGTTAATCTGCCTTGTTACATCGGCAATTTGCTCCGCATAGGCATTAATCTGTTCTATTGTAGTTTTGATTTCATTGTTTACTTCCTGCTGAAGATTCTGAAGGTCTGTTCCCATCTGGGTCACAAAAGAAGTAAAGGTCTGAGCCTCTGTCACAACTTTTGTACGGACCGTGCTGTTATTTTCATTTCCCTTCAACTCGCTGAGGGAGGCAAAGAAACGATTAAAGGCATCTAACATCAGCGATTCATCCTCGCCTACCACATTGCCACACACTACATCCTGCATACGATTTAGATAGAAGGATTCTGTATTATACTTACTGTATGTAGACATAGTTTTCTGATACTTCGTATCAAAATATTCATTTCTGTCTCTGACAATAGTGCTTACATCCACGCCAAATCCCTGTACAAGAAGCGAAGTTCTGTTTGCCACCATGGAAGAACGGACGGTTCTCTGTCTGGAATATCCCTCTGTTGCAATATTGGCAATATTGTGCGCCGTCGTCTGGAGTGCGGCATTATACGTTCTCATGCCGGACTTCGCAATCTCAAAGCTTCCAAATGTAGATGCCATACTATCAGCCTCCTAATCTTTCTATAATATACTCTAACATTTCTGCCACCGTCGTGATGTAACGGGAAGATGCATCATAGCACCGCTGGAATTTAATCAAGTCGGATAATTCCTCCTCAGAGGATACCCCCATTACATTCTGTCTCTCATTTTCCAGAGTCGTTACCGTATTCTCCTGATTCTCAATAATACCGTTCCATATATTTCCCTGAGTACTTAGTTCCGTTACCATTGCTCTGTAAAAATCGTTGACATTATAGGTGGTCAGGGAACCCGGTGTCAAAGGACCAATTTTATCATTAAAGGAATCCGGCAGACTTTCAAACACATTATACGCATAGCTGTCGTGCTCATCACTGCTATTATTATACTTAGATGGCAGGGTGGAGGCATCTTTTAACACCGTCGGGTTAATCACAAGCTGACTGATGGTATATAAAGAATAAGGGTCCGATGGGTCTTCCTCATTGTATTTGTAAACGTCTATCTTTTCTACACTGCCATCCTCATTCATGATTTCAACACTAGTCTTCGTATAACGTTCACGGCTTCTGCGGGAAAAAAGCTCCGTTCCCATCGTGTTATATTCATCATCTCCGATAAGGGCTTTTTCCTCATCTAACACCCGTATGGTAGAACCGTCTGCCAGCGTTAATTCCTTTGTTGGCGAGAAAGCATCATTAACTAACGTAACAACGCTGTGTACCAGCATATCCAACTGTGCCTGAACTCTCATAATCACGGAGGCTCCCACACTGTCATTGTAAATCTCCACCTGTTTCGAATATGCGTTCATAGCTCCAATGTAGGCTTTGGAATCCAGTATGCCGTCTTCGTTTCTATAGTCATCCTCATTCGGTTTTACCGGCATA
Source organism: Lachnospiraceae bacterium (assembly GCA_022510615.1). GTDB lineage: Bacteria > Bacillota > Clostridia > Lachnospirales > Lachnospiraceae > Eubacterium_F. Next base: position 13,765 of record JAFLTC010000020.1, read on the forward strand.
TCCGAGTAGTTCGTCGCACGATTTCCCCTCGCTACCAGAATACCTCTCAAAGAACCGATATCGGTTTTCTTCTCGCTGGAGAAAGCAAGGCTGCCACTGCGGAAGAAATCACCACCATTTTGCCACACCGGCTTTAACAGCTTAGAAGTGGCACTTTCATATTCCACTCCGAGGAAATATTGATTTGCACTGTCTAAAAGATAATTCCCCTCTGAGAATATCGTAATGGTTCCGTCAATTTCTTCATTCGTTTCAAAATTGATATAAGTACTCAGCTCATCTAATAACTCGTTTCTTTTGTCCCGGTAATCGTTTGCCGAATCACCGGTAGCTTCATACTTCCGAATCAATTTATTCAAATCCTTGATTTCTGACACAATACTATTAATGTTATCAACCTGTTCCTTTATTTCCTGATTCAGACTGGTCTGATACGTCGTCAGCTGGGTCTGAACAGTCTGGGCAAACTCCATAAACTGAGCCGCCATAGAAACCAGTTGCTCTTTGTACACAAGATTTTCCGGATTCTTTGCATAATCGCTAAGCGCAGTTTTTAAATCTCCGATACTGGCAGAAAATTCCGCTCCGCTTATTTCTCCCAGCAAATCCTCTACCTCAAGAGTAGTCTGACGGTTTATTTCATAAAAACTCTGCCGTCCTACCTGCAAACGGTACTGAGCATCCAAAAAGGTATTTCGGATCTGTCTGATTTTTATAATATTGGTTCCTGTTCCCACCTGAAGAAGATTATCACTTGGACCAAGACTATTACGATAAAAGGAATCCGTTATCACAACCTGCTGTCTTACATACCCTGTAGTCTGGGCATTGGCAAGATTATGAGAAGTTGTATTTAAAGCTGCCTGTGCCGAACGCAGTCCGGACACTCCGGCGTTAAAGCTGGTCATCAAATTTGCCATTTTCCTGACTCCCCTCTCTGTTTTACTCTCTGGGTTTACTTTAAAAAACAGAATACACCGATGTCGGGGGTGTATTGCCGCATTCTGACATGCTACTGTTTGGCATCAAAAGAGCTATGCTTTGGTGCCATTCCCGCAACTTCTGAAGCGTCGCTGGAATAATTGCTGCTTCCCGAGGACATCCGTGTACTCCTTATCACATTCATATTAAATTCAACCATTTCCATTGTTTCTTCCAACAATTCTTTGTTCTGGTTATTTATTTGTTGCAGGCGGGTTACGGTTTTCCTTAACCTGTCATGCACCTCCTGCAGTTTTTCCTGATCCTTTGGCTGATTTTTCAAAGCCTGAGCAATCTGCTCTAAAGTAATCACCTTCGGGTCTTTACCAAGAACAGTAGCAATATCCGTTGCTACCTGTTCCCGTTTATTTTCCAGAGCTGTGGTTTTATCCACCAGCTCATGTTCCCGAATCGTGATTTCCTCTAATGATTTTAAATCATTGGCGATGATTGCTCTCGTCTTTTCTTCCTCTACGGGAATCAGCTCCCCGTAAAGCTGTTCTTCTTTGTCTAAGGTATCAATCAGCTCTTCCATTAAACTTGCCAAACGAATTTCCTCCTATTCGGACTAAGAAAGTAACATATCTGCCATTTTGTCCGCAACGTCCTCAAGCGATACCTTATAGCTTCCGGATGCCAGCTGTGTCTGAATCTCCTGAATCCGCTCCTGACGCACATCCGGACTCTGGCTGGCTGCCTGCTTCGCTACCTGATAAGCGTTTCCAAAACTGGATATTTCCAGAGAATCCTTGGTGCCTGACTTATCGGCCTTGGTTCCTTTCTTCGGTTTATTGGCATTATAGAGTTGATTTACCTGCATATAAGCATCAATTTTCATAACTCTACCTCCATTCTTCCGACGTTTCTCAAAGTTAATCACGTCTCTTACTATATTTATCGGACAATAAAACAAATACATTAGTACTTTTTTGAATTTATTCCAGGTTGGCCTTCTGCCCTTTTGCCGCCCGTTTCCGGTTGCGGACTCTTCTTGCATTTAATTCCTTGCCATTATATAGGAAGGTTTCCGCCAACGGCTCCACGGCAGTGGCAAATACAAGAAAGTCATCTTTCTCTAAGGAAATCGCTTTTACCCCGCGGCTTGTCTTTTTAAACTCACTGATTTCATTGATGGCAAATCCAAGTGAGAGTCCCTTATCCGTCAATAAAATTACTTTTTTATTACCCGACAACACTTCTCCCGCTGTAAGAAGGGAAACATCCACAAGCTTATCCCCTTCATCCAACTTGGTGGCGGCCACCTGAAGTCTTGCGGTGTCAAATTCCACACCGGATACCAGCTTAATGTAACCGCTCTTTGTCGTAAACATCAACATAGACTCAAACAAATCCTCAAAACTTACATATAGAAGTCCCTCTTCCTCATTTTCCATTTTGCAAAGGGAATGAATAAGAGTTCCTTTATCCTTCATCTTACACCGTGGGATTTTATCCGCTTTTACCTGATGCATACTGCCGGTGTTTGTAAAAATACAGAGCCGGTCTGTATTTTGCATTTTCACAATCTGGACAAATTCCTTTTTTGTATCCTCACCGGCACGTCCGAATGCTGCCGCATCTACTGCCTTTGTATAGCCAAAACGGTCAATGCAGACATACAAATCCTCTACCACTACCTTTTCCACATAAGCACTGGCCACTGTATCAATAAGCATCGTTTTTCTCGCCGTGGCAAATTCCTTTTTGTATTCTCTCAGTCTGCCTTTAATAACCTTATAGAGTTCCTTTACATTCGAAAGCACCTTTTCGTATTGTGCAATATCGGCTATCAGCCCGTCATTTTCCTCATGGAGCTTAAGAATCTCCAGACCGATTAACTTGCTGAGAGGCATGGCAAGGATGGCATCTGCCTGAGGCTCCGTAAACAGAAGTGTCTTTGCCTGCTTTTTCGATGCCTCGCTTTTAAAATTAATATCGTCGGTGATTCCTTCTATCAGACAGGCTTTTGCCTGTTTCACCGAAGAAGAACCGCGGAGTATCTCGATAATCAAGTCAATGACATCCGTCGCCTTCATCAGTCCTTCTACGATTTCCAGACGTTTTTTTGCCTTTTCCAGTAAAAAGCGATATTCCTTTGTATATAAATCCTCCTGAAACAGCACAAATTCCTCAATCATAGATTTGAGGTTAAATACCTTTGGCTGTCCGTTTCCCTTTCCCGATGCCGATGGCTTAATCGCTAAAAGGTTTACACCATAGGTATCCTCCATCTGGGTCTTTTTATACAGACCATTTAAGAGATTTTCAATATCCCTGTCTTTTTTTACTTCGATAACAATGCGGATACCCTCCTTGGAAGATTCATCCCGCACATCATAAATTTCATCAAATACCTTTTCCCTGGCTAAGGACGCCAGATTTTCCACCAACTTCGCTTTGTTTCCGGAAATGGTATAAGGGATTTCCGTAATGACGATATTCTTCCGCCCGTTCTCTCCCTTTTCCACCTCTGTCTTGGCACGAAGACGAATTTTCCCCTCGCCGTTTTCGTATATCTCCCGGAGTTCGGAAGCGTTAGTAATAATGCCGCCGGTAGGAAAGTCCGGTGCCGGCACATAATCCATCAACTTATCTATGGAAATGCCCGGACGGTCCATATAGGCAATTACCGCATCAATGACCTCTCCCGGATTGTGGGGTGGAATATTCGTTGCCATACCGACAGCGATACCGGTGGTACCATTAATAAGAAGGTTTGGCAGCATGGCAGGCAGAACCTTCGGCTCCTTTTCACTGTCATCAAAGTTCGGCATAAACTCTACCAGACCCTTTTCCAGATTGGCAAGCATCGTCATGGCTGCCGGGGACAAACGAGCCTCCGTATATCGCATGGCAGCGGCACCATCTCCGTCAATGGAACCAAAATTTCCGTGGCCGTCCACCAGTGGGGTATTCAGAGAATAATTTTCCGTCATATGCACAAGCGCATCATAAATTGAACTGTCCCCGTGAGGATGGTATTTACCCATCGTATCACCGACAATACGGGCACTTTTCCTATGAGGCTTGTCCGGAGATAACCCCAGCTCTTTCATGGCATATAAAATTCTTCGTTGTACCGGTTTTAAACCATCCCGAATATCCGGTACAGCACGAGACACAATGACACTTACCGCATAATCCCGGTAAGACGTTTTCATCTCCTCCGAAAAATCTAATTGAATAATATTATCTGTCGTCTGACTCATTTTCTATCTCCTCTCTGGGAACTCCATGCTCCTTATATGTCCAGATTGGCATATTTTGCTTCTTCCATAATAAACTGGCGTCTTGGCGGGACATTGCTTCCCATCAGCACATCCGTCACCTCATCCGCCTCCACCGTATCACTGATGGACACCTGTGCTAACACCCGGCTGTCCGGATCCAGTGTCGTTTCCCAAAGCTGTGTATCATCCATTTCTCCCAGACCTTTATACCGCTGTAATTCCAGTATCTTTTTTCCGGTCCTGCGAAATTTTTCCAGTTCAAAGTCATTGAAGAGATATTCCGATACTCTCTGCTTTTTCTTTTTTACCATATCTTCATAGACTACCCGGTAAAGCGGCGGCAGTCCCCGGTATACCTTCCCCTGATAAATCAGTTCCGGCATAAACCGATAGAAAAAGGTCAAAAGCAGTGTACTGATATGGGCACCGTCCACATCGGCATCGGTCAGAATAATAATTTTGTCATAACGTAGCTTTTTTATGTCAAAGTTTTCGCCGATTCCACAACCAAATGCCGCTATCATCGTTTTGATTTCATTGTTTACAAGAATTTTCTCGAGGGGTGCCTTTTCCACATTTAAAATTTTTCCCCGAAGGGGAAGCACCGCCTGTGTCCGTCGGTTTCTTGCTGTCTTTACCGTACCTCCGGCGGAATCTCCCTCCACGATATAGATTTCACACTCTTCGGATTTTTTCGAGGAACAGGCAGCCAGTTTGCTCTTTGTATCCACATCCAAAAGCTGCTTCATCACAGTCCTTCTTGCCTTGTCACTGGCCGTACGTGCCTTAAAGGATTTGTGTATATTTTCGAGGATTCGTTTCAGCACCTCTACATTTTTATCAAAATACCGCTGGGCTTCTAAATTAAATACTTCATCCACTGCCGTCTTGGCATCGGTATTTCCCAGCTTATTTTTTGTCTGGCTCTCGAACTGCGGATCCGGGTGTTTAATGGACACAATCGCCACCAGACCGTTTCTTATATCCTTTCCGTCAAAATTTTCCTCGTTGTTTTTCAAGAAATTTAATTCTCTGGCATACTGATTCATAATTCTGGTCAGGGCTGTTTTAAAGCCGGTAACCAGAGTACCTCCGTCTGCCACATTAATGCGGTTACAATAGGAATTAATCTGCTCATTGTAGTTATGGGTATACTGAAATGCCACCTCGACCTCGATGTCACCACTCTTTCCTTCTATATAAATGACATCGTCATGAAGCACCGAAGCGTCCCTGTTAATATATTTAATATAGCTCTGGATACCGAACTCCTCTAAATATACTTCCTCTTCTCCGGTGTTTTCATCACGGAAAATAATTTTCAGATTTTTATTTAAATAGGCAATCTCTTTCAGTTTTTTGCGGATGGTTTCCGGTTTGAATTCCACTGTTTCAAAAATCGTTTCATCCGGATAAAAGGTCACTTTGGTACCCGTATTATTTTTTGTGCATTTGCCCACTACCGGCAGCATACCCTTTTCCAGTTTCGTCACCGGTTTTCCGCCATCTTTATATTCATCCCGGTACACTTTGCCGTCCCGGCGCACCTCTACTGTCATTTTACTGGACAGGGCATTGACGACAGAAGCGCCCACTCCGTGCAGACCACCGGATACCTTATAGACACTGCTGTTAAATTTACCGCCTGCATGCAATACCGTATAGACAACCCGGGCCGTCGGAATTTTCTGTGTGGGATGTAAATCCACCGGAACACCTCTTCCGTTGTCCTCCACCGTAATACCGCCATCCTTTTGCAGAGTCAGATGAAGCTCATCACAAAATCCCGCCAGATGCTCATCAATACCATTGTCTAATATCTCCCATATCATATGGTGCAGACCTCTGGTTCCGGTACTTCCAATATACATTCCCGGACGCTTTCTGACTGCCTCCAGTCCTTCTAAAACTACAATATCGCTTCCACTATACGTACTCATCCGCTATAAAACCTCTCATTCTTTTTTGTGGTACACACTGCATTTTATTATAATGCAAACAAATGTTTTTTTCAACTTTTTTATGTAATTGACACATTGACATTAACCCCAAAAGGCACTATACTAAAATCCTGGAAATCATGCTATTTACAACGGAGGTACTAGGGAATGAAAAAAACTACTATATTAAATCTGGCACAGGTAAGGGAAATCGAACAGACCTATCCCACCCCTTTCCACATTTATGACGAAAAAGCAATCCGGGAAAACGCCCGGGCACTAAAAGACGCTTTTTCCTGGAACAAGGGATACCGCGAATATTTTGCAGTAAAGGCGACCCCGAATCCATTTATTCTGAAAATCTTACAGGAAGAAGGCTGCGGGGTAGACTGCTCTTCCCTGACGGAATTAATGCTTTCCGAGGCTCTTGGATTTCAGGGAACGGATATTATGTTTTCCTCCAATGTTACCCCTTTGAAAGAATATAAGAAAGCAAAGGCTCTCAACGCCTATATTAATCTGGATGATTATACCCACATCGATTTTTTAGAAAAGGGCGTGGGCATTCCGGAAACCATCTGCTGCCGCTACAATCCGGGTGGCGTTTTTGAACTTGGTACAGATATTATGGACAACCCCGGCGATGCAAAATATGGCTTTACCAAAGAGCAGTTGATTGACGGTTATCGGAAACTAATGAAGCTTGGTGCTAAAAACTTTGGTCTTCATGCTTTTATCGCCAGCAATACAGTCAGCAATGAATATTATCCGACATTAGCAGGTATTTTATTTGAGCTTGCCGTGGAATTGAAAGAAAAAACCGGTGCAAACATAACCTTTATCAACCTCTCTGGCGGTGTCGGCATCCCTTATACACCGGATAAGGAGCCAAATGACATTAAAGTGATTGGCGAAGGAGTAAGAAAGCAATTCGAGAAAATTTTAGTCCCTGCCGGTCTGGGGGATGTGGCTATCTTTACCGAGCTGGGACGTTTTATGCTGGCTCCTTATGGGCAACTGGTAACACAGTGCATTCATCAGAAACATATTTATAAAGAATATATCGGACTGAATGCCTGTGCCTGTGACCTTATGCGTCCGGCTATGTATGGCGCGTATCATCACATTACCGTTCTCGGAAAAGAAGATGAACCTTGTGATCACAAATATGACGTGACCGGTTCTCTCTGTGAAAACAATGATAAATTTGCCGTTGACCGTATGCTTCCCGCTGTGGAAATCGGAGATTATCTGGTAATTCACGATGCCGGGGCACACGGTTATGCCATGGGCTATAACTACAACGGAAAATTGAAATCACCGGAGCTTCTGTTAAAGGAGGATGGAAGCGTCCAGATGATTCGCCGTGGTGAAACACCGAGGGACTATTTTTCCACCTTTGATTTCTGTGACATTTTAAAAGATATGAAGTACGAAGATTAATAAAAAAGCCGGCCTTCCGATGGGAGAGCCGGCTTTTTTTATTCCTGACCAATCAGCCACGTTTTACTTTAGACCATTTGCTGTGCACCTTTTTCTTTTTATCCCATGTTCTGACTCTGAAATAATATTTTTTCTTCCTGCTTAACTTTTTTATAGTAATGACAGAACCGGTGGAATATTTTTTCTTGACCTTCTTCCAATTTTTATTTGTACCATACTGTACTTCATATCTGGCTTTTTTCACTTTTCGGCAGCTTATCTTGACTTTGTTTCCAATCCTCTTTATTTTTTGGATTGTTGTCTTTCCCGGCACAGTCGTTTTCGGCATCTGAATGTCGGATATCCGGGAGACCATCTGTGTGATTATAATCGGTATTTCTTCCTCTGTTTCCGTCTCCGTCTTCTTCTCCTGCCCTGTTACCGGCACGGAAAGTTCCAGCCTCTGATAACCGGATTCCTCCGGAATAAAGAGAATGGGATAGTAATTCTGCCCTTTTTTTATCTCTGTCGCAGCATACTTCCACTCCCAGTCCCCCTTAACCTTCTGCCCGGTATAGGGATTGATACAGGTGCCGTCAAGAATAGGAATCTCCTGAAGCGTTTGCCCTGTCTCCCCGTTTTTTCTTGAGGCCGGTTTTGTTACAAGTTTCGGAGTTACCGACTCCACCTTTACCTTGACAACCTGCTCTGTCACGGCATAATTCAAATCCTCCGGAGTAAAGATTGCCATAACAGACTGTTCTCCCGACTGGGTAAAAATTTGATTCGCTTCCTCAAAGGATAATGTCCCCTTTACTTCTTCTCCCGTAATCGGACTTCTAAAAACATATACCGGCTTTGCTTCCCGTAGCGCCTGTCCGACATGGAGATGGGGAATCTGATATTCCGTCATTTCCGGTCTTGCCTGCTGTACCGTTACCAGCCCGCCGGAAGGGTAGGTTGCCGGATCATAGGTAAGCGAATGTTTTGGGGTGAAGGTGACATCATATCTCCTCACCCCTGCCTGGGGAATATGCTCCGGTCGAACAAAACTCCATGTACCCTCCACCGAGTTTGTCCAATATATGTTTTCAAAAACTATCTCGGCTTCAGAAAGGGACTGACCATAGACGATTTCCTTTGCCGCAAGGCATTCTTCTTCTTTTTTCTGAAAGTCGTATTTTTTCTTAATATATTTCCCTTGTTTTCCTATTTGGGTATAAGTGAAATAACCTTTTAGCTCTCCCCCTGGGGCATTTAAATCCAAAGTCCCGTTCAGGGTCAGATAGGCACCGTCCATTTCAGCTCCCCTTTTGCCGATAGTAAGAGTAACACCTTCCTCTACAATAATCTCGATATTACTTCTTGGGCGATTATAATCCATCGTCCCACCAAGTTCCAGACTGTAATCCTCCTTAAACCAGATTTTTCCTCCCGTTTCATAGCAGTTCCGGAATGCCTCATCTGCTGATGTACACGAGTATATTGTGCTCTCTCCGATTCTTTGATACATAATAGGAGTCTCTGACCCCTCTGCTGCCCGACTGACTGAAAGTCGGTTTTCGCATAGGACGCCCACCAACAGAAATAAAGCAATAAATGTTTTTATTTTTTTCGTTTTCCTCATTTTCTACCTCCCTGTTCATTACGCATTTTTTTGATTGTTGAGATTGTTTGAAACACTACCGATGGCTTTTGAATCACCACTCAGAATATTTAGATAAATAGATTTTGCACATGATATTGTATTTGCTCTGTTTTTTACACACAATATTTTGTACACCCTTTCGAAAGGAATTATAGTCTAACACATAAAAAAGCTTCCTGTCAAGTCCTGACAGGAAACTTTTTATTTTTTCTTTCAATGAATCATTTTATGAGACGGTTGCCTCACGGACGAACAACAACCGGAATCGCACTTTTTCTCCACGTGGACATATCCTTGATCACCACATTGTTAAAGGTAGAACTGCTCTCCATGGTTTTTCCGTTTCCGATATACATGGCAATATGGTAAATACGCTTATACCGGCCGTTCCTTCTAGCCTTTTTCCCTCCATAGCAAATCAGGTCACCGGGACGCAACTGTTTCGGGGAATATTTTTTCGATGTCTTGACCTGCCTTCCTTTTCGCACATAATGATGAGCAATTTCCGCAGCCACAGGTGCCCAGGACGCCCGCCGGACAAGATATCTTCCCGCCGCCCGGTAACACCGATAAACAAAGGAGGAACAGTCAAAGTATTTTTGACTCATCCGCCTTGCCTGACTATAATGCGCCTTTCCCAGACGGCTATAGCCATATCGCATCGCTTTCACTGCTGTTTTTGTACTCACTGCCAGATAATACCGAAGCACTCGCCCATCCACCTGACAGGTAATGACCGTACTACCTTTCTTTTTCGTACGAACCTTTCCATTTTTCACTGTGGCAATGCCCGAATCCTCACTACCCCATATCTTTTGACTGGAACGGACTGTCCCCGTCACCTTTATTGTCAGACTTTTGTTTGCCTCATAAAAACCATAGGAAATCTTTAGTCCGGGATTGGTAACTGTAATAGTACATGCCGTCTTTACTCCATCCACATAAGCGGTAATGACTGCCGTTCCTTTCTTATTTGCCTGTATGGTAACGCCAGAGGCGCTCTGGCTCTGTACACTCAGCACATTAGAATTGGAGGATACATATTGTACCGCCCCTCCGGAAGTATCCTGTAGTAAAAGAGTTATGTTACAGCCCTGTGCCAAAGTTGTTTCTTTTTTAATAAAATGGGGCTCTATAATTCTCACCGGTATTTGAAAAGAATATGTTCCGCCATAATAATCTGTTACTTTTACTGCAATATATGTTCTTCCTGATTTTACCGGGGTTACTATACCATACTGGTCTACTCTGGCAATCTCTGTATTTCCGGAACTCCACTGGCATTTCATTCCATCAAATATTGTCTCCCGTATCTGAAAGGTGCCGGCACCTACTGCCTTTGGGGGATAGGCATGTTCGGAAAAAGTCAGCCCCTCAAAAAGCTCATTTTCCTTTACCTCTACCCGGCAGAATATCTCTTCTTTTTCTTCTGTCTTTACAAACACATCTGCCGTACCAGCACTAACAGCGGACACAAGACCATTTTCCGAAATGCGGATAATTTTTTCATCACTCACCCGCAACTCACCCTCCGGATAATCGGTCAGCTGAACCGATTGTCCCAGATAGAGCCGGTATTTCATACCAGAATTATTTTTTTCCGTTGCCGCCTCTGCCTTTGGTCCGCTCATTACCGGTACACAAAAAATCAGAAGGCAAATTAATATGATTTTTTTTATCCATTTCGTATTTTTCATTTTTATCACCCTTCGCACACGCTCTTATTACTTCGTTTCTATTTTTTCCTTACCGCCCATATATGGTTGAAGCGGTGCCGGAATATTGACGGAACCATCCTCATTGAGGTTATTTTCAAGGAAGGCAATCAGCATACGGGGAGGTGCTACTACGGTATTATTTAACGTGTGGGCAAAATATTTTCCTTCCTTTCCCACAACACGGATTTTTAACCGTCTCGCCTGGGCATCCCCAAGGTTAGAACAGCTTCCCACTTCAAAATATTTTTTCTGCCGCGGAGACCATGCCTCCACGTCAATGGATTTTACCTTCAAATCTGCCAAATCACCGGAGCAGCATTCCAGTGTACGCACCGGAACATCCAGAGAGCGGAATAAGTCAACGGTGTTTTGCCACAGTTTTGTAAACCAGTCCATGCTCTCCTCCGGCTTACAAACGACAATCATCTCCTGTTTCTCAAACTGGTGAATGCGATAAACGCCTCTCTCCTCAATGCCATGGGCTCCCTTTTCCTTACGAAAACACGGGGAATAGCTGGTTAATGTCTTTGGCAGCTCTTCCTCCGATACAATTTTATCGATAAATTTACCAATCATGGAATGCTCACTGGTACCAATCAGATAAAGGTCTTCTCCTTCAATCTTATACATCATGGCGTCCATTTCGTCAAAGGACATAACGCCTGTCACTACATTGGAACGAATCATAAACGGAGGCACACAATAGGTAAAGCCTCTGTCAATCATAAAGTCTCTGGCATAGGTTATAATGGCAGAATGCAGTCTCGCAATATCTCCCATCAGATAATAAAAACCGTTTCCCGCCACATCTCTGGCCGCATCCAAATCAATGCCATCAAAGGCTTCCATAATCTCCGTATGGTATGGAATCTCAAAATCCGGAACTACCGGGTCGCCAAATTTCTCAATTTCTACGTTCTCACTGTCATCCTTACCGATTGGCACACTGGCATCGATTATATTAGGAATAACCATCATGCGCTCATTAATTTTTTCTGCCAGCTCTGTTTCTTTTTTCTCCAAAGCCGCCAGCTCGTCCGCATTTTTTGCAACCTCAGCCTTCATCGCCTCGGCTTCCTCTTTTTTGCCCTGTCCCATCAAGGCACCAATCTGCTTGGAGTTTTTCTTTCTTGCCGCACGCAGATCATCCGCTTTCTGCTGGGTTTCCCGACGCTCCTTGTCAAACTGGATCACCTCGTCCACCATAGAAAGCTTATGCTCCTGAAATTTATTTTTTATATTCTGTTTTACAACATCCGGATTCTCCCTTAAAAACTTAATATCTAACATGCAAGCTAGTCCTCCTGTTTTCCATTACATTTTCATATACAGGAAATTATACAACACTTTTAAATTCCTTGCAAGCACTGGAAAAAATGTATGGGAAAGGACAAAAAAGCTGCTTTATTGACAAAAAGTGTAGTTTTTGGTAATCTTTTTTTGATATTAAGGAGGGATTTCATGGAAACAATTGCAAACATTTTATCTGTTGTCGATGATTTTGTCTGGGGACCAGTAATGCTTGTTTTACTGGTAGGAACAGGAATATTTCTGACTGTCCGCACCCGGTTTCTCGGCTTGCGAAATCTTGGGTACGCACTGAAAAGCGGACTGGGAAAGGAAGCCCGTACAACGAAAAAAGGAGAAGGAGATATTTCACCTTTTTCTGCATTGACAACGGCTCTGGCAGCTACGATTGGAACAGGAAATATTGTCGGCGTTGCCACTGCCATGGTATCCGGAGGTCCCGGTGCGCTGATCTGGATGTGGCTGTCTGCCTTCTTTGGCCTGACATCTAAATTCAGCGAATGTATGCTTGCCATCAAGTACCGAGAGGTCAACGAAGCCGGTGAGATGTCCGGTGGTCCGATGTATACGATGAAAAAGGCTTTTAAGCACAAAAAGCTTGGTACTGTATTAGGATGGTTTTTTGCTCTCTTTGCCGTAATCGCTTCCTTTGGAATCGGAAATATGACACAGGCAAACTCCATTTCCACCGCCGTAAATTCTACCTTTGGCGTTCCCATCTGGCTTTTAGGTATTATCATTACCGTCCTTGCCCTATTTATTATTGTGGGCGGAATCAAATCGATTTCCAAGGTATCACAGGTCGTGGTTCCTCTTATGGCAGTATTTTATATGATTGGCGGGTTAGTTGTCATAATCATTAACTATAAAAATCTTCCTGCAGGCGTTGTTATGATTGTTAAAATGGCTTTCAGTCCGACGGCAATCGGCGGCGGGCTTTGCGGAAGCATAACAGCTGCTATGATGAATGCCCTGCGCTACGGTGTTGCGCGAGGTGTATTCTCCAACGAGGCTGGTATGGGTTCTGCTGCGATTACGGCAGCGGCTGCTACCACAGACAACCCGGTACGTCAGGGATACATTAACATGACCGGTACTTTCTGGGACACTATCGTTGTCTGCACCATTACCGGACTTTGTATTGCCAGCTCCGGTATGTTAGGTCAGGTACAATCCACACCTGATAGTGTAGGCAGTTACAGCATGTCCGGAACAATGATTGATTATACAGAGTCTCAGATAGGCGGCTGTACTCTGACCGATTCCGAGGGCGTAAAAACGGTCTATCGCATTACTCCGAAGGACGGAGCACTGGTACTGACTCCGGTAGTACCAAACACTGACGGAAAAACGGACACAGACGGAACGGTTATGACGTTAACCGCCAAAGACGGCGCTTCCATGAATGAACTTTCCGGTACTTATCAGGATACAGATTTCAATGAATATAAATTTCTGGAGGACGGCAAGTATGAATACTATCCTCTTTTAACCGGCTCTGCTCTGACTATCGCTGCCTTTGGCAGTGCTCTGGGTAAAGTCGGTGGCTGGCTTGTCTGTATCGGTATTGCCCTCTTTGCCTTTTCTACAATTCTCGGCTGGGAATACCATGGGGAAAAGGCATTTGAGTATCTTTTCGGAACCCATAAATACAATATTATCTACCGTGTTGTCTTTTCACTGATTGCCTATATCGGAGCAACGACTACTCTACAGGTGGTCTGGAATTTTTCCGATATTGCCAATGCACTGATGGCAATTCCAAACCTTATCTGTCTGTTAGCACTGAGCGGCGTGATTGCTAAGGATATGAAAGAATTCCAGCAGGTTATTAAAGCGGAGAAAAAACAGAAATAAAATATAAAAACTACCATCCAATCGATTCGAACCGGTAACGCTTCCGCGTTAAAGGTTCTCACTGATTGGATGGTAGTTTTTTGTTTTGATTCTGGCTTTTCACTTGTTTTCTTTAAAATAGTTAATTTTATCCACAGATTAAGGTGTTCATGTTATGTTTTTCGAAAAAGGTTGCTTGGTTTTTATACCTTCCATTCCCCGTCCCTTTTCTGGAAAATATTGCTTTCATAAAAGGCCTTTATCGCCTTTATCATATGCGTAACATCCTCACAGCCTGCTGTTTCCACTGCACTGTGCATGGCAAGCTGTGGCAGCCCGATATCTAACATCGGAATACTGAGCTGATGACTCAATAAATTCCCTAATGTACTTCCGCCCGGCGTATCCGCCCGGTTGGCAAATTTTTGTACCGGAATTTCATTTCTCTTACATAATTCGGAAAAGACAGCCGCAGTCATACCGGTAGTAGTGTATTTCTGGCTGGCGTTATATTTTATGACAATTCCCTTATTTAACACAACCGGAAACTCGGAATCGCTTTTCCCCGGGTGGTTCGGATGGGTTCCGTGGGCATTATCTGCACTGATTAAAAGGCTTTTACTTCTCGCCTGGGCCACTTCCTCAGGCGACATATGACAGGCATGCTCTATCCGGTTCAAAACCTCCGGCAAAAATCCACTCATGGCCCCCTGTCTGGTTCCGCTTCCCACTTCTTCATTATCGAACATACACCAGATGCCCGCCGTCTGTTCACCTTTTTGTGCCCCACGCAAAAAACCGGAAAGAGTCGTATATGCACAGGCAAGGTCATCGATCCGAGGCGCCATATAAAACTCCTCTTTTGCTCCCAGCTTTCCTGCTTTCTGTCTGACTGCCAGCACAAAATCCATATCGATAATATCTGCTTTACTTACCAAAGCCTCTTCTGCTATAATATCCTGTAAATCGCAGGCTTCACCGCCGTATATTGGCTGCAAATCAATCTGCGGATTATAAGAATAGCCTTTATTTAATTCTCTGTTAAAGTGAATAGCGAGGTTGGGAATGACAAAAATATCCCGATCTGCTGCAACCAGCTTTGTCGCCACTCCTTCCTTCGTCCGGACAACGATCCTGCCGGCAAAAGTCAGGGGACGGTCAAACCAGCTGGACATAATCATGCCCCCATAGCCCTCCACTTCTGCTTTTGCATAATATTTATCTTCACTTTTTTCTTTTTTTATCCGAAATGTTGGTGAGTCACTGTGACTTGCCGTCATATGATAGCTCATGATATCCTGCTCAGGAACCGTAAAGGCGATGATACTGGACTGATTCCGTGTCACATAGTATTTTCCGCCGGATCGTATTTCCCACCCTTCACTTTCCTCCAGGTGTAAAAAACCTTCCTTCTCAAGTCGTTTTGCAGATTCCAAAACTGCATGATAGGGACTGACTCCCCAATCTAAATAATCAAAAAAATCCTGCATGGTTACCTCCATATATACCTTCTTTATATACCATCTTTGGCAACAATCTATCATATTAATCTCTAAAATGCAATGGGTACTATGGAATTAAACGGTAGCTGTACACATATAAACGACAGTTGAATGCTCTGATGTCCTGTAATATGAAGAATGTATTACAAGACATTTTTTGACTTGCGAAAATATTTATTTCATTTTTCAAAGGAGGGAGTATTCTACTAGTGAAAGCAGATGTTATATAAAAAAAATACTGAGAGAATAAGAACCGGTTTGCTGATTTGTTCAATACTGTGTTTTTTAAGGGTAAAGCAGTTCTTAACGCAAAGGACTTATAGGATATTCCGAATGAGGTGTCCAATGTCATTGCCGGCAAATATGAGACGGTGACGGTTCCACGATTCCGGGATGTGCTGGTGCGATATCAGGTAAAGGACATTACCTTGGCGATTCTCGGTCTGGAAAATCAGGAGCGTATCCACTATGCCATGCCGCTTCGGAGCTATCTCTATGACGGGCTGTCCTACCAGAAGCAGTGCGATGCTATTATGAGAAAGCACAGAAAGAAACGGGATTTATTTGAACTGTTCCGCATTTTACATGAGCAGTCCTGCACGATAAAGGAACGACAGGAAAAGGCAATTCAATATGGCAACCAACAGCAGATCGACTCTGAGGTGGCAGAGGCGGTAGTAGCCGCCAGTTCCAACTTGAGAGAGTTGAAAGCACTTAACAAAGAAAAGGGAGGAAACGATATGTGTGAGGTATTTGAGTCTATTTTTAATGAGGGAAAAGAAGAGGGCATACAGCAGGGCAAATTAGAGGGTAAACAAGAGGGGCTTCTGGGAACGCGTCCCACTTCACTCATGTGAACTTTCCCCTGTTCCTTATAAAGCCATGTCCAACTCCTACACTTCGCCACGTCGCTGGGCGGCTCACGCCGTATAAGGAGGAAAATAAGGTCGGTAAGAATCGCACGCTTGTGTATGATTCTTACCGACCTTATTTTCCTCCTGGCATGGCTCCCTGCTAGTCCATTATGTCAACATCCTCGCCACGAAGGATTTTATTTATATTTCTCACGGCACACATTTTGCCGCACATCGTACAGGTATCTTCTTTTTCCGGCTTACTTTCTGCACGGTAACGGCGAGCCTTTTCCGGGTCAATAGCCAGTTCAAACTGCTTTTCCCAGTCAAGATTGCGCCTGGCCTCACTCATTTCATAATCCCAGTCCTTTGCTCCCGGAAGCCCCTTTGCTACATCTGCCGCATGGGCGGCTATTTTGGAAGCAATGATTCCTTCCTTTACATCTTCCAGGGTCGGAAGCCGCAGATGTTCCGCCGGTGTTACATAGCAGAGAAAAGATGCCCCGTAGGTTGCCGCAATCGCTCCGCCAATGGCACTTGTAATATGATCATACCCCGGTGCTATATCTGTTACCAGAGGCCCCAATACATAAAACGGTGCACCTTTGCATACCGTCTGCTGAATCTCCATATTGGCTCGGATCTGGTTTAACGGCATATGTCCCGGTCCCTCAATCATGACCTGAACGTTATGACGCCATGCACGCTGTGTCAATTCTCCCAGTGCCACCAGCTCGGAAATCTGTGAAATGTCTCCGGCATCCTCAATACTTCCCGGACGGCAGGCATCTCCCAGACTGATTGTCACATCATACTCCTCGCAAATATCTAACAGCTCATCATATCTCTCATAGAACGGATTTTCATTTCCCGTCAACTCCATCCATGCAAAAATAATAGAACCGCCTCGAGATACAATATTCGTATGACGAAGATTCTGCTTAAAACGGTCTGCGGTGGCACGGTTAATACCACAGTGGATTGTCATAAAATCCACCCCATCCTCTGCGTGCATTCGTACTACGTCCATCCATTCATCCGAGGTAATGTCCTTCAACGCTTTATTGTAATACACAACAGCATCATAAATCGGCACTGTTCCGATTACCGCACTACATTCACCGGTCAGCTTGCGACGAAATTTCTGCGTATCTCCAAAAGAGCTTAAATCCATAATAGCTTCTGCCCCCATATCCACTGCTGCCTGTACCTTTTTCATTTCCACATCCAGGTCCAGACAGTCACGGCTGGTTCCCAGATTAACATTAATTTTTGTCTTTAATTTGCTTCCAATTCCATATGGTTTCAGACATTTATGATTTTTATTGGCAGGAATCGCCACTTGTCCCTTAGCTACCAGATCCCGCAGAGTCTCCTCCTCCATATTTTCGTATGTACTAACTGCTTTCATTTCCGGTGTGATGATGCCCTTTCTTGCGGCATCCATTTGTGTTGTATAATTCATATTGATTGTTTCCTTTCCATTTTTTATAAAACAACCCGTTCCGCATGCCGATGCGGAACGGGTCCTCTATTACTTCCTACGTTGGCATTACCCACATCAGGTATATGGGTCGAAGGGCACACCTTCCTCTCAGCCTGTCTGCAAGCTCCCCGTATATGCGATTGGTTTTAGTATACCTCATGGCTTTCTTTTTGTAAACAGGTTTCTTCCAAAAGATGAAACAGGGCAATTTTATAAATCAGGACAATCCGCACATCCCTGTCACAATAGCGATTTTTGACAAATTCCTCAAGCTTATAAAAATAACATATACTGATGAGTGCCAGTGCCGGATAGGTAATAAACCATACAAGTCCAAACAACAGTAGTAAAGCAAGAGAAAGAATATAGCCAATCGTAATATAAATGAAATTCCTACTTATGTGTATGGAAACCTGTACGGAATCCAGCAGTTTCTTGAGAGACTGATTCAGATGTGCCGGTGATTTTTCCTTCAGTTCTTCATAGATATCACAGAAAATATCCATACTCTCCTTTTTTTCCAGTTTTTTTGTATATATTACATAGCGTTCCCGGCCAAATTCCTGCTGGATAAGCTTTCCCAATACACTTTTCAACGTCTTGTTCTTCCTTTCCGAAGTTTATCAACCTCTTATTATCCTATAGTATTCATCCATATCTTGTTTCGTTATTCCTGTATTTTGAAAGAAGATTCATAATTTGTTTACATTTTAGAAAAACTATACTCATATTTGAATACTATACTGTACTCGTAGATAATGTTATACTTTTATTGAGAGATGTTTACAAGATTCTTTTTTTCATAAAATGTTTTGGTAGTTTACCAAACTTTCTCCTCTTTTTAATAACGTAAAAGAAGATGGTACCCCGCCATCTTCTTTTACGTTATTCCATTTTGGCAGGCTAATCTTTATACAAATTTGTAAACAGTAGTAGAGGTAAATTCCTCTCCTGCCTTGATAACGCAAGGAGTAAACTCCGCTACATTGATAGAATTCGGGAAATACTGTGTCTCAAAGCAAAGTCCCGTACGCTTGGTATAGGTTGTCCCCTCTTTTCCCTCTTCTTTTTTTATAAAGTTTCCGGAATACAGTTGCATTCCCGGTAAATCAGTATATACTTCCATCGTACGTCCACTGGTTTCCTCTGTCACAGAGGCCACCTTCTCAAATTTCCCTTCCGGCTTGTCTAACACAAAATTGTGGTCATAGCCGCCGGCAAGCACCAGCGGTTCATAATCCGCATCAATATCCTTACTGAGCACCCGTCCCCCTCTGAAATCCATAGGCGTATCGGTTACATCTGTAATCGTTCCGTTTGGAATTAAATCTTCTGAGGTTGCGGTAAAACCATTGGCCTTTATCCATACTTTATGGTCAGTTATCGTTCCGCCTTTATGTCCCTTCAGGTTAAAATAACTATGGTTGGTCAGATTACAAAGAGTATCCTGATCCGATTTTGTTTTATAGTCAATCTTCCATTCATTGTCATCCGTCAGCGTATAGGTTATCTGAATATCCAGATTGCCCGGATATCCCTGTTCCATATCCGGACTGACACGGGAAAAGGTCACGCTGTTTTCCGTAGTAGCCGTTTTGTACATTACCTGATGATATCCCGGCGTACCACCGTGAAGATTATTTTCTCCGTCGTTTTTCTCCAGCTCATATTTGGTTCCATTTAACGTAAATTCAGCCTGGCCGATACGGTTTCCATGACGTCCGATAAAGGCACCAAAGTAACATCCGTTTACCTCATAGCCTGCCACATCATCAAATCCCAGTACAATATCTTCCAGTTTGCCGTTTTTATCCGGCACCATCAGATTTACAACCACCGCACCATAGTCCAGTGCACTGAAGCTGAGACCGTTTTTGTTCGTAACGGTATACAAAGTAACCTCTGCCCCCTCCTTTGTTGTCCCAAATTTTTTCGTTGAAATACTCATAATTTCCTCCTTGATATGAACCTTGAGTTTTTGCATTTTTGTCATACTGTGTAAAAAGCACTCATCACAATATGTGATGAGTGAATATGCAAGAAAAAGCCACTTGAAAATATATTTTCAATGTGCTTTTCTGTGCATATTGACATTACCGCCTTTGGCGGTAAGTCCTTTTTACACGAAAATTACAAGTTTGAAACAATATGCAGAAACTCAAGTAATATTATTATATTCTTATCACAAAACAAGCAATTACCAGATACAAAATCAGTATGAGTGGCATTCCTATCACAAACTTTTTGTGCTTTGTCTTATGACGGAACAGATACATACCCGCAAGGGCACCTATGCTTCCACCGATAAAGGATAGTAAAAATAAGGTCCTTTCCGGTATCCGCCAGGCTCTTCTTTTTGCCTTTGATTTATCCAGTCCCATAGCAAAAAGGGCTGCCAGATTTATAATAAGCAGATAGATGCACACGAATTTTATCATCAGGATTCCTCTTGTTTTTTTACAACATCAATCCCCAGTTCTTCTAACTGCGTCTTATCTACCACATCCGGCGCCTCCGTCATCAGACAGGATGCATCCTTCACTTTCGGGAAGGCAATAACTTCACGGATACTGTCTTCCTTTGTCATCAGCATAATGAGGCGATCAAAGCCATAGGCAAGTCCGGCGTGAGGCGGCACACCATATTGGAAGGCATTTAACAAAAAGCCAAACTGGTTGTAGGCGGCTTCCTTTGTAAAGCCCAGCGCCTTAAACATTTTCTCCTGTATATCATTCTGATGAATACGAATCGAACCACCGCCGATTTCCGTACCGTTTAACACAATATCATAGGCCTGGGCACGGACACGTCCCGGCTCCGACTCCAGATACGGTAAATCCTCTTCCATCGGCATTGTAAAAGGA
>JAFLTC010000021.1 GCA_022510615.1 Lachnospiraceae bacterium
AAATTCTTTAATAATCTCAGTTGAGAGTTTTCTTTTATTCAAATACTCTCTTGCAACTTTACCTTTTACACTAAATAGATTATTTTGGTAAAGTTTTGAAGCAAATGAATATATATCATATAAATCTTGATTCTTTTTAACTGTTTGTTTTTTCCCGTAGCTAAATTCAATTCCAGCCATATCGGCACATTTTTTTACAGCTTCTAAAAAACTTATATTTTCATATTCTTGGATAGATTCATATTTAATTTATAAATAATCTAGAAAAAATAAAAGAAAACAATGCCGACCGTGCTTTGTTAATCTCTGCTACGGGTACTGGAAAAACATATGCGTCTGCATTTGCGCTTCGAGAGGAAAATGTAAAGAAGACGCTTTTTTTAGTGCACAGAGAACAAATTGCAAAACAGGCAATGACAACGTATAAGAAGGTGTTTGGCTCAACAAGAACTTTTGGACTCCTATCAGCTAATTCTAAGGATTATGAAGCGGATTTTCTATTTGCAACCATGCAGATGATGGCAAAAGAGGAATCGTTAACTAAATTTGACAGACGAGAATTTGATACCATTGTTATTGATGAAGTACATCGTGCAGGAGCAGAAAGCTATCAAAGGATTATGAATTATTTCCAACCGCAGTTTTATTTGGGGATGACTGCAAGTCCAGATCGTACAGATGATTTCGATATTTACCAATTATTTCATCACAACATTGCTTATGAGATACGGTTACAGCAGGCATTAGAGGATGATCTTCTGTGTCCGTTTCATTACTTTGGTATTACCGATTTAGAAATTGATGGAGAAGTTTTCGATGATGCGGCAGGAGTACGAAATTTTGCCAATTTGGTAAGTGATGACCGTGTGGATTATATCATAAAGCAAGCTGAATACTATGGATATAGTGGAGAGAGTGTGAAAGGATTAATTTTTTGCAGCAGAAGGGATGAGGCACAAGAATTGTCCGAAAAGTTTAATCAAAGGGGCTACCGTACACAATTTTTGAGTGGTGATGCTTCGCAAGCGAAAAGGGAGGAGTGCATTGAACGTTTGGTAATGGATACAAGTCATGATGCATTAGACTATATTTTTACAGTAGATATATTTAATGAGGGTGTAGACATACCAGAAATAAATCAAGTGCTTATGCTTCGGCCAACAGAAAGTCCTATTGTTTTTATTCAACAGTTAGGGCGTGGTTTGCGTAAGTCGGATGGCAAAGAGTATGTTGTAATTCTTGATTTTATAGGAAATTATATGAATAACTTTATGATTCCAATTGCACTTTCGGGAGACAGGAGTTATAACAAGGATACAATACGTAGATATGTACGTGAGAGCACTAGAATGATTCCTGGGGCATCTAGTGTTCATTTCGATGAGATTTCTAAGAAGAGGATTTTTCGCTCTATTGACAATGTATCTACCACTAAAAAGATGTTAACAGAAAAATATCAAGTATTAAAGTATCGTTTGGGACGTATTCCTACGATTCTTGACTTCTATGAATACGGGGAAATAGACCCAATGCTTTTTATAAGTTATGCTAAAACATATGACAATTTTGTACGGATGGTTGATAAAGATTATAAGATTGTCTTTTCTGAAAAGGAAGAAGCTACTTTGGAATTTATTTCTTCTACAATTTTGAATGGGAAAAGACCACACGAACTAATTATGCTGCAATTGCTTTTCGAGCAACAAAATATTGATAGAGAGATTTTTACAGAGCGAATGCTACAGGAAGGGGAAGAATTCCGAGAGGCTGATTATTTATCTGCTATCCGGGTGCTGAAAAAGGATTTTGTAAATACGCAGTCGGAGAAAAAGAAATATTTGTCGGTTGAATTCTTTGAACCAGAAGGGGGTAAAAATAGTTTTCTCGAGCGGGCTATATCTTATTATCAAGAGATTCAACGTATGCCTTTTAGGGAGGAAATGCAAAACTTAATTAACTATGGATTAAAGAAGTACAGGGATTGTTTTGCTGGTCACGATGAAGACAATTTGGTACTTTATGAAAAATACTCCAGAAAAGACATTTGTAGAATTTTAAACTGGGAGAAGGATGATAGCTCCACTATTTATGGATATCGCATTAAGTACAACACATGCCCTATTTTTGTTACATATGAAAAAAAGGAAGACATCACTAGTAGTACAAAATATGAAGATCAGTTTATCAATAATCAAATTTTTAGTTGGCTTACCAGAAGTAAGGTTAGTTTTGATAGTCCCGAAGCAGAACAGCTAATTAATTATGCCAAAACGGGATTGAAAATATTTTTATTTATAAAGAAAAGTGATGGAGAAGGAAGTGATTTTTATTATATGGGTAGAGTGACGCCTTTGGAATGGGTTCAAACAACCATTCAAAACGATAAGGGCCACCAACTGCCAATTATGAATTTTAAGATGAAGCTGGAACATAGTGTGAGAAGTGATATTTATGATTATTTCACCAAATAGTGTTTGTAACAACAGAAAAACGAGGAAAAATATTAATGGAAAATAACAGAAAACGAATTGAAGTGGTAGCAGCGGTTATAATGGACGAAGGAAAAGTGTTTGCAACTCAAAGAGGTTATGGAGAGTTTAAGGATGGCTGGGAATTTCCAGGTGGTAAGATAGAGAAGGGTGAAAGCCCCCAGCAGGCATTATTACGCGAAATCAAAGAGGAACTTGATACAGAAATTAGTGTTGGAGAATTGCTGGATACAATCGAATATGATTATCCTGATTTTTATCTTACCATGCATTGTTATTTGTGTACTGTCAAATCAGGCGACTTAGTATTGAAGGAGCATGAAGCTGCGAAATGGTTAAGTCGGGACTCACTGGATAGCGTTGAATGGCTTCCGGCAGATATAGGTCTGATAGATAAGTTGCGTAGAATTCTTTGAATTTGCAACAAATCTGTAGTCTGCTTCTTTTTTGGATTAATTGCATCCAATTTGTGTGAGTATAATATTGTCATAATTGCTTCGTTTGAAGTTATTTGTCTTGGAGGTAGTATATATAATGTGTAGTATATTTTAATTACACAAAAGCGAGTGGGGCGGGCGAATATCAACATTATTTACGGATACAATTTGGACAGATTTCCGCTGTTCTTATTTTATTTCTAAAATTTTTAAATAATATATGAAAAGAACGAAATAAAGCACATGAAAAAGTATCTATAAATTGTATAGAATCACTTTTGGTTTTGCAAAATTAGGTGGCAAAGTTTTCGTTTCTATCCGTATTTTGCCTTTTAATGGAGGTGGGCTGTAGGTGCAATTTGTATTTGCCATGTGTTTTGAAATATGATATACCCTTTAGCATTATACTATTTGATGTATTTCTGTTGCATTAACCATGTTGAAGTTTTGTAAAAATATATTGACATATAAAAGAAAACGATATAGAATAGTATTAAGATAAAAATAGGTGGATGATAAAATGGAATTTAATTTTGATTGGAACTATATTTCTTCGGGGGCACCATATATTACTATTAGTGAATTAGGACTTGCATTTAATAGTCCGGCTATTAGTATGTTAGGAAATCCTGAAAAAGTCATATTGGGATTTGATTTAGACAATATGACGATAGGAATAAAAGAATATGAGAATGAACTGGATATAAAGTCATATGATTTTTTAAGTAGAGTTAGGAGTGGTTGGATAAGGATTGGGTGTAAAGATTTTGTAAAAAATCTTTCTAACATCACAGGATTAAGTTTTTCACCAGCTATTAAGTATTTAGCACAATACGATAAGGAAGCAAAAATTTTATATATAACAATAAATAATCATGAAAATGAAGAATAAACTAAAAGCACATTGAAAATTATTGGCGTAATTAACAATGTGCTATCAGTCAAGTGTGCATAACGACACTTCCTTTACTATGTCATTATAGCACATCCATGGCTGAAATCAAGAACTATTTCAGAAATAGGGTGTGTTTTTTGTACCCTTTTTTAAAAAATAATTAAAGGAGAGATATATAATGACAGGAATTACAATGGATAAGTATGATAAGTTATTAAGAAATCGTTATTTGGGAGATGAATTATTTGGCATTCCTAAATTACATATTCAAGATTTGGATGAAAAAGAATTTGTTTTTATGGGCTTCGATCATGTGAGTAATAAAAAACACCGAGATGAAGATAAAACAATACACTTTTTTTTAGATGATAGTAAATTTGAAAGAGTGTATTTGTATCCAGAAAAATATATTGAAAGATTGGCTAAATACAGAGCACTTCTTACGCCAGATTTTAGTGTATATGAAGACATGCCACTTGCATTGCAGATTAATAGTGTATTTAAAAATAGATGGTGTGGTGCTTATTGGCAAGAATATGGATTGAAAGTGATACCAACTATTAGTTGGAGTGATGAAAGAAGCCTGTCATTTTGCTTTAATGGTATAGAGAAGCATTCAATAGTAGCTGTATCTACTTTAGGCTCGAAAAAGGTAAAGAAAAAATTTATGTATGGGTATGATGCAATGTTAGAGCAAATTGAGCCATCTGTGATTTTATGCTATGACAAACCTTTCAAAGAAATGAAAGGAAATGTTAAATTTATAGATTATCTTCAGGCAACGGGGAGGTGTTGTGCATAATGGGAGGTAGAGGAAAAACGCTTGGAAATAGCTATCGTCAAGTTAAATTGCATGAATATGAAGAACATTTGAAAATTGAAAAGATTATTAATGAAAGCGATAAAATTCGTAGCAAGGGCTTTGGTGGAACAGGTAGAAATGGTGTGATTCCCCTAAAAAAATGTGCTTGTTGTGAAGAATATACGATTCTGGTAAATCAGCATCATACAGAATGTAATGTTTGTGGATGGATAGATGACCCGTTGCAGAATGCGAACCCTGATAGTGAAGGAGGAATGAATCCAATCTGTTTAAGTGAGGCAAAATATAATTGGGAAAATTACAGGAGAATTATAGTTTAGAATTAATTATAAATATGAAAAATGTTACTTATAACATATTGTACACATATTAATGATAGAATTTCGAGGACATACGGATTATGATACTATACAAGAGTATCAAAGTGAAAATTATTAAAAGTAAACTGTACTGTTAATGCAAATTGTATAATTCTCTAAAATAATTAAAGGAGTGACTTATGATGGCTGAACATGACATAAAGGATATAATAGATATAAACGGAAATTTGATAAATGAAAAAAGTGGGATACATAAGCTTACTACCAAGGGGGATGTTTATGATAGTTATTTTGGGATATATTGAGGAAATAGCATTGCTTCTTATTTGGTATAAATATATATTAGTAAATGAGTTAAAAAGAAAGCACATACTTAAGGACAGTTTAGGTGTATTATATAATCATGGTCAAACAATAATTCGAATTATATTTGGAATAAGGGAAATAGAGGACGAAAAAAAGGAGAATTTTATTAGAATAAAAAAATGTTTAGATAATTTATTTTTTGAGGGCTCCCTTTTTATTGTATATTTTTTGATGGGACCGATTTTTTTAAATATAGTAATACCTAGTAATGAAGGTAAAATAGCTAAGTGTATAATTTATATAGTATTTTTGAGCTTTTTATTAATAGGAAAGTTAAAAGAAGATACTCAAAAAATAGCCATAATACTTAATGAATATACAGAAAATGTAATGATTCCTATCATACAAAAACCAGAATTAATTCAAATAGCCAAATCAAACGAAATACCTGTTAGGTGGACAAAGCAGAAAGCATTTGTGTTTCTGGGATATTTATTTTTAATGCCGATCATGTTTATAGCAATGAATTATTTGTCTGTAAGGAAGGAATTTCAATATATAGCAGTTTTGGTATTGGTAGTTATAGTAGCAGGAGATACTTTTGTTTTAAAAAAAAGGAAAAAGATTACTAGAGAGAGAAAAGATGGGATAATAGTAAATGGTATTGAACTTGAGTTCATTAAGGATGAAATAGTAAATATGTGTTATCGCTTGAATATACAGAATCTGGAGTGTAAATTAAGTGAAAGAAGTGAAGTTGGAGTACAAACTAAAATAAAGGAGGATAATGTTCCACAAGTTGAAATAAGTAACTATTTCTTGAACTTAATTTGTAGAGATGGGGCAAAAACAATTTTGCTATTTACCATTGGTCATGAATTAGGTCATATATATTATAAGGATTGGATAAATATTAAAAAGCGTATGAAAAGGACAAATTTAATTGTATTGTTAGGACAAGTTTTTTTTATATTGATTATGCTATTGCTAGCAGCAGTGTGTCCTCAATTGATTATTTGGATAATACCTTTATTTTTGATAGAAGTAACAATAGGGCATGTAATGTGTGACATCAGATATTGGGAACAAATTGCTGAGTTACGGGCGGATAGATTATCAATACAAATATGTAATGGTAATAAAAGGGTATTTACAAAGTTCTGGAAAGAAAATTCGAAAAGAAATGATATAAATAAAACTAATATATTAAGTCAATTTTATAGAAAGTATATAAAACAAGAGGCACATCCTTCTATGTATAGGCGGATGGAACTTTTAGAAAAAAGAGAGAAGTGGTTTTGGTGGGAATATATTGAACATGCATTAGTAATTATAAAATGGAGAGTTTCTAATCATGGATGGAATGGAGTGTAGTTAAAGAATTCATAAACGCAATAAAAGGATGGATTGATAAACTAAAATGATGGGAATATAAATGTTGAAAGAACATGGAGAGAATGTTATAGTACATTTTATAACAATGTTGCAAGTATTAGATTTATATAACTCTATCCCCCCGAAAGGAGGCCCGCCATGGATTATTTTTTTAACGACAATATTCTCGAATGTGAAATCGCAGTAATAGCCCAAAAGCAGCAAGCATTTACAAAACGTATGCTTAAATACGCACATATATTAGGTGGTTTGACGGCAAGCTCTCCTGTGGCTTCAGAACGTGATTCCGAAATGCCAGATCGAATTACTTCGGGGCATTCGACGAACCTGATTCGGAAAGAGCATCCTGCGGCGGAGACTTGGCACAGGCTTTGGCTTATTCTCGAGAAAGAAAGCGAATGGGAAAAAAGGTGTTACCAGGCATTAAAGGATATGGCGGAAGCACATCCTATCTGTGCATGGTTTATTGTGGCAGTCCTGATTTCTATACTTACAGGTTTGCTATCAAACTGTATCTATAACGGAATTATGGGAATTGAGTAATAGAGTAATCTCTCTGAAATCCGTAAATAATAAGAAAACAAACAGCAATAAAAAGTCCGAGCTTTTCGGACTTTTTATTTATTCCCACAAATGCTTCAAAACAGCAGGATTGGAAAAGAAATCAAGGAAAAAATATAGTATAAAGGAATTACCACGTGGAAAGTAAAGGAAAGGTGCTATGAAATCCAGCGATACGATTCTTAAAAGCAAACGTTATATTGAAGAAAATCTGGAAACGCCACTGACAGTCTCAAAAATTGCTTCTGCCATGGGATATACGGAATTTCACTTCTCCAGAATGTTCAAGAAGAATATGGGCATATCGGTTATGAAATATGTTCAAAGGCGGAGGCTGATTATGGCCTCTGAAGCTATATTAAATGGCACAAAGATTATAGATGCCGCCTATCAATATGGCTGGCAGTCCCCCAGTGGCTTTACAAAATCCTTCAAGCGGGAGTTTGGATTTGCCCCTTCTTTGTTACGGGCATCGCAAATAGTATATTTGGAATGGAGGGATAATATGAATAATCAATGTTTAAAAACAACAGAAGAGCATGCCACAAAAGAAGAGTTGTTGGAAATACTATGGCAGGAAATGCTGGACAACAAAATTGCCATGGAGAGAGAGGAACTGGAAAAGATATACGGGTATGCCGATATGGTGTATAATGGCTTAAAGCGATATTCCGGGGATGATTATATAACTCACACCTTAAACGTCGCAATTCTTCTGGCAATAATGAATGCGGAAAAAAATGTCATAATTGCAGGATTATTTTGTGACGCCACATCGAAAACAAATATTACCTGTGAGGAATTGAGAAAAAAGCTTCCAAAGGAAAGTGTCAAAATACTGGAAGCCTTGGAATCCTTTACCGTTTTTGATGAAGCTCTTCCGGATGGTATAATTCTGGTTAAGTTGGCAGAACGGCTTCATAATATGCGGACAGCCGGATATATGGACAAAGAAAAAATGAAGCTAAAGGCGAAGGAAACCATTGATTTCTTTATTCCTATGGCGCAAAAACTGGGAAATGAAAAATTAATATCGGAATTAAACGATTTATCCCTATTATATTTATAATTTTTCCCATTCTTTCTTCAACATGGTAGAAAAATCCCCCTACATATGTTATAATCAAACAACTGATACGGAACAAAAGCGGTTCTGCTGTAATCAGCGGAATCGCTTTTCTAATCATGGATTCTTTCGGAGGAAGCGGATGAAAAGCGAAACAAAACAGATTCTGGAGGCCGTACAAAACGGCAGCCTGTCGGTGGACGAAGCACTTTTAAAACTGAAAACAGAGCCCTACGAGGACATTGGCTTCGCAAAGGTAGACCTTCACCGCAAGGTGCGGCAGGGCGTTCCCGAAGTCATTTACGGCGCAGGGAAAACGCCGGAGCAGATGATTGGTATTACCGATGCCATGAAGAAAAACGGACAGGAGCGCATTTTGATTACCCGTCTTTCTCCCGAAGCCGCGGAAGAAATCACACAGGTTCATTCCATTACCTACTATGAGAATGCTAGGATAGGGCTTGTGGGTGATTTGCCTGCCCCGGATGGAATTGGAGCGATTGTGGTCGCAACAGGCGGTACCAGTGACATTCCCATTGCCGAGGAGGCGGCTCTTACGGCGCAGGCTCTCGGAAACGCCGTGACCCGGCTTTACGATGTGGGAGTTGCGGGGCTGCACCGGCTTTTATCCCATAAGGAAGATATTATGAGTGCCAGCGTTATCATTGCCATTGCCGGCATGGAAGGGGCGCTGGCCAGCGTCATCGGCGGACTTGCGGATTGTCCTGTTATCGCCGTTCCCACCAGCGTTGGCTATGGAGCGTCCTTTCAAGGCCTTTCTGCTTTGCTGTCGATGCTGAACTCCTGCGCCAGCGGGGTGTCTGTTGTCAATATTGATAATGGCTTTGGAGCCGGATATCTGGCAAGTATGATAAACCACATGGAGGTAAGAGAGGAAAAATGAAAACCCTATACTTAGATTGCGGGATGGGCGCCGCAGGCGATATGCTGACCGCCGCCCTGATAGAACTGTTACCAAATCCCGACGAATTCATTGAAAAATTAAATACCCTGTCGATTCCGGGCGTACAGATAAAAAAAGAGACTGCTGTGAAATGCGGAATTACCGGCACACATATTTCCGTCACCGTCCACGGCGTGGGGGAAAGTGAGGAAATGTACGGTCATCACAACAAACATGAGCATAACCACGGTCACGAGCATGAGCACAAACATAACCATGCCCACGATACACACCAACATGAGCACAACCACGCCCACCATCACAGCAGCATGCACGAGATAGAGCATATCATCTCCGATTTGAAGCTGCCTAAAAAGGTGCAGGAGGACGTTCTTGCGGTTTACGGTCTGATTGCGGAAGCGGAAAGCCATGCCCACGGCGTGCCGGTGACAGAGATTCACTTTCACGAAGTCGGTACCATGGATGCGGTTGCCGATGTTACCGCAGTGTGCCTGCTGATGAACGAGCTTTCTCCCGATGAGGTAGTCGTATCCCCTGTCCATGTGGGGAGCGGTCATGTGAAGTGCGCCCACGGGGTTTTACCGGTTCCTGCGCCCGCCACCGCCCACATCTTGAAAGATGTTCCGATTTACGGTGGCGATATAAAGGGAGAACTTTGCACCCCTACCGGAGCGGCACTTTTGAAGCATTTTGCCACCCGTTTCGGGGCTATGCCCGTGATGAAAACACAGGCCATCGGATATGGAATGGGAAAAAAGGATTTTGAGACGGCAAACTGTGTCCGTGCCATGCTTGGTGAAACGGCGGATAAAACCGATGTCATGCTGGAGCTGTCCTGCAACGTGGATGACATGACAGCGGAAGCCATCGGCTTTGCTACAGAGCGTTTGTTTGAAGGTGGCGCCCACGAGGTTTACACGATTCCTATCGGTATGAAAAAATCCCGTCCCGGCACATTGATTCGTGTGATATGTAAGGAGCAGGATAAGGAAAATATTCTTCATCTGCTGTTTCAACATACCACCACTATCGGGGTGCGTGAGGCGGTAACCCATCGGTATGTTTTGAATCGGAGTATGGAAACTGTTCAGACGCCTTATGGGGAGGTTCGCCGTAAGATTTCATCCGGCTACGGGGTTTTACGGATGAAGTATGAGTATGATGATTTGTCACGAATTGCGAAAGAGCAGAATATCAGCCTTGACGAAGTTAAGAAGCGTCTGGAGTCCGATGGCACAATCTGAAAGGAGCGAATCCATGAGCAGGAATACGATTCTAAGTAAAAAAACGTATTTATATCTGACCGAATTTTTTGCCGGTATGTCCGTCATGGCGGTGGAGCTGGGAGCCAGCAGACTGTTGGCTCCGTATTTTAGTTCCTCCCAGATTGTGTGGACGATTATCATCGGTACGATTATGATTGCCATGGCGTTAGGAAATATCTACGGTGGGAGAAAGGCGGACAAGGACCCGAATCCGGACAAGCTCTACCGGCGGATTCTCATTGCCGCCATATGGATTGCCGCTATTCCTGTCCTGGGGAAATATATCATTCTGGGAATATCAGCCCTTCTGATTTTTACCGTCAGTAATCAGTTTCTCATTATCGCCGCCTTTGCGGCCTGCATGGTCATTTTTGTGTATCCCTTGTTCTTACTTGGAACCGTGACACCTTCCCTGGCAAAATATACCGTGGACAGTTTGGACGACAATGGTAGAATAGTGGGAACACTGGGGGCCTTTAATACGGTGGGAAGTATTTTAGGAACCTTTCTTCCGACCTTTGTAACGATTCCGGCGGTGGGGACCGCCATTACCTTTCTTATTTTTGCCGGAATTCTTTTAGTGCTGGCAGTGATTTATTTTATCAGTGAAAAGAAAACAGGGAAGAAAGTACCGGTAACCATTGCGGTCTTTTTAGTCTGCTGTATTTTAGGGCATGAGAGTAGCTTTGCTTTTTGGGAAACAAATCTCACCTATGAGGGAGAGTCGATTTATAATTATTTACAGGTAAAGGAGGACAGAGAAAGGGTCATTCTGTCAACCAATGTTTTGTTTGGGGTGCAGTCTGTTTTCAAAAAAGATAAATCCCTGTCCGGATTGTATTATGATTACGCCATGGCAGCGCCCTATATGAGTGGAGTGAAGGAAAAAGAGCAGGTGGATATACTGATTCTCGGAATGGGGACCGGCACCTATGCGACGCAGTGCCGGCGGTATTTTGACAATGTGAATCTGGAGGGAGTGGAGATTGACCAGAAAATCACCAATCTGGCAGGGGAGTATTTTTCACTTCCGCCGGAGGTAAAGGTCACTACCTATGACGGACGTGCCTATCTGAATACGGTACAGGAAAAATATGATGTCATTATGGTGGATGCTTATCAGGATATTACGATTCCCTTCCAGATGTCCTCGGTAGAGTTTTTTACCCTTGTCAGGGAACATCTGAAAGAGGACGGGGTAATGATTGTGAACATGAATATGCACAGTAGCGGGGAGGGTACGATTAACGGGTATTTGTCAGATACCATTGCCGCTGTCTTTGATAACATATATACGGTAAATGTCGGCAGAACTACGAACCGGGAGCTGTTTGCCTCCCAGTCCCGGACCATGCAGGATACCTTTTGGAAAAATGTCGAGAAGGAGACGAACCAGCAGCTGGCGGATATGATGAAACTGGTGGGAAATTCCCTTGAGCGGTATGTACCGGGAGATTACCGGATGACGGATGACAAGGCACCGGTGGAATTGTTGGGAATACAGGTCATTGATGAATTGATTCAGGCGGAGGTAAGCTATTACCGTGGCATTTATGAGAGAGAGGGGCTGTCCGGTTTATTAGAGGAACTCGTGCCGTGAAAGAACAACCGGACAGCATTCCTTTGCTATAAATACCTTCTCAGCTCCTTACACAGTTCCTCCTCAATCCCTATCAGACGGTTGCAGATATCCTTGGCGGTCTGGTTTGCTGCCGGATACTGGTTCATATATTTATTCAGGGTCTTTACCCCCATATTACAGCCGTCCGTAACCAAATCTGCCACGGTGGCATCGGAATGGTCCATGCCAACCTTCATATTTGTTTTCAACCAGGACATACTTTTTGCCATGGCGCTGGGATCCTTCTCCTCGCTCTGATACTGAATCAGCTGACTGTGAATTTCATTCCCCAGCTTTTCGTGGTGGTCCTTGCTTTCCGACAAGAGTTGTTTCAGCTTGGAATCCTGAATTTTTTCTAATACCTCATCAATAGTTGCCACAGCCATTTTCGAGCCGGCGTCGCATTCTTTCAGTAAATAAATCGTATCGTCTTTTTCCATAATCAAACCTCCGGTTTTTTTATTAGTTTCTCCGAAAATAAATATAATATTACAAACTTGCGGAAATTTAGGAACATAAAGGAAATAAAAACATCATATCTTATACAGAGAAAAAACGACTTCATTTCATATTTAGAAATAGGAGAACAATGATGTTAAAAAAGAGATTACTCATTCAGTGTATCATAATTCCGCTGGCAGTAGGCGTTATCGCAGCGCTGCTGTCGAGAGGTGGTATGGAACTCTTCGGAGCATTGAACCAGCCGCCGCTGTCTCCGCCGGGCTGGCTCTTTCCGGTGGTGTGGACAATTTTATATGTACTGATGGGGATTGCCTCCTATCTGATACTGACCTCAGAGGCGGATATACAGGATATTACAAAAGCAATGACCACTTACACCCTTCAGCTGGCAGTAAATTTTTTCTGGCCGATATTTTTCTTCCGCTTTCAGTGGTACTTCTTTTCCTTTATATGGCTTGTCTTTCTCTGGGTGCTGATTCTCATTATGACCATTCAGTTTTACCGTATTTCCAAGGTGGCGGCCTATTTAATGATTCCCTATCTGGTCTGGGTAACCTTTGCCGGATATCTGAATCTGGGAGTCTGGTGGCTGAATTAGAAATCTTTGTTACGGGATTCATATTAGCGCGTTATTAAGACAATAAAGATGAATTCTACCACTGTCGTCCAAACAGGAAAAATACAAAGTGTCATCTCTGGCGGCGGCAAAGAAGCGGATCTGACTGGTGGCAGACATGGGAAGTTCCGATATGTCTGCCGCCTTTTTTAGCGTCTCATCCTCCTGGGTGCCAAAAAACAGACCATCATCAGAGAGTAAATACAACTGCTCCCGGTAATTTGTCAGATAAAACGGTTTATTCGTATTTTTGGTATCGCCAAAGGAAACAGTGCCGGAAATTTCTCCGGTGCGGATATCATAACGGGTCAGTTGCCCTCCCGTTTTATTTGCCTTCGGACTGACAGAGAGATATTGATAATTATAAAAAGAATTGCGGTTTGGGATTCCGGTGATCCGGGAAGCACCAAGGGCCTGTCCCTCGACAATGTTATAAAATTTTACGGCACGGTTATGATAGGTCAGTGCCAGGGCAGTACCGCTGAATTTAATATCCTGTATGCGGTGGCGGGTGGAGCCGCCCTTTTTTTTGCGGGCGGCATCCGGACCGGTGGCGGGGACCTGATTTATTTTTTGAAGGGAAATCTTTTTCATTCGGTTTTTCTTTGTCAGAAAGACAAGAGCCTGTTTCACAGCCCCTTTAGAACGATTACTTTTCAGGCAGGCGTAGAGTCCTCCGGTGGAATTGTAGACAAAATTATCGAGATGGGAATGGGAGGAAAGTTTCCACCAGTTTTTCACCGGAGAAAAACTGTTATCCGCCTGTAGCGTGCGAATGGTATAGATGCGCTTCTTTTTTTCTATCAGATGCAGGGTATTATTTGCGGGATTATAGGCAAAGGTCTCCGGCTGAAATCCTGTCAATGGAATTTCCCCAAAATATAATGTTTCTACTGATGTAGTAGAATGAATAACCTCATGGGAACTGACGGAGATGGCAGCCTCGTCCCGCCTCGGAATAGAAAAAGTGCTGGTGGCAAGGAGACAAAAAACCAGCAGACAGTAGACAGCATATTGTTTCATGGACGAGCACCTCATTTCAGCAAAAAAATCTCATGGATAGTATAACAATATGCAGGGGCAGAAAAAAATATGACAGGCAAAAGCTGCCGCACACGAAGGGATTTTCCGGGAAAGGATTCTCTTTGTATGGGCAGCTTTTGAAATACTGTTTTCATGCCGTCCGGTTATGCCATACCGTTTGCCGTCTTATATTTATAAATCATCTCGGCGTGGTTTTGCTCCTCGGTCTGGATGTGATTGAGAAGCTTTCGCACATTGGTAGCGGCAAACTGGAATAAATCCGTATTGTAGGTAGAGGACACCAGCTTTTCTGTGGCAATGGAATCGGTGCATAAGAACTCATCGTGTTTCTTTTCCTCGGAATTATCTCCTGAGGAATAAGTCGCAGTAGGGGTGAAACCTTCCGTGCCGGTGGTGGTAGCCCCCACCTTTGGAATTTCGCCCTTTAATAGCTGTCCGAGAGAGTCAAAATGCTCCTGTTCGTCATCGCCAAGCTGGTGAAACAGTTGTTTTAACTGATTATCATTGGCAGATTTTTCATAAAAGCGGTACTTCTCCACACATGTTTTTTCCTGTGTCTGCAAATCCTTGATTACGGTTGTTTCCTTTTCTGTCAACTGCATCGTGTAAATCTCCTTTTCTTTTTTCTCATTATTTCCCTAAACAGGAAAAATATACTTAAAAAAATTATATTGCTTGTTTTCTTTTTGGCGCTAATATGATAAAATAAAGTCAAATTATTGTGAAAGGAGTATTATATTAATGAAGTATTCGATAGAAGGTACTCCGTTACCGGTTGTTATTTGTGACCTGGAAGCGGGAGAAAAGATGATTACCGAAAAGGGAGCCATGTCCTGGATGACACCGAATATGAAAATGGAAACCGTTGGCGGCGGTGCCGGTAAAATGATTGGCAGAATGTTCAGCGGTGAAGCGATGTTCCAGAACCATTATACGGCAGAGGGAGGACCGGGACAGATTGCCTATGCTTCCAGTTTTCCGGGTACCATCCTTGCTTTTGAAATCGGGCAGGGAAAGGAAATCATTGCACAAAAGAGTGCGTTCTTGGCTTCTACCGACGGTGTGACATTATCGGTGGCATTCCAGAAGAAGATGGGAGCCGGATTTTTTGGCGGTGAGGGCTTTATCATGCAGAAGCTGTCCGGAAACGGAACTGCCTTTGTGGAAATCGACGGATATGTAAAGGAATATGAGCTGGCGGAAGGCGAGACGAAGGTTCTTGATACCGGATATCTGGCTGCCATGGAAAGTACATGTAAGATGGAAATTACCAGTGTTAAGGGACTGAAAAATAAGTTTTTTGGTGGAGAAGGATTCTTTAACACGGTTGTAACCGGACCGGGGAAAATTTATCTGCAGTCTATGCCGATTAATCAGGTGGCGGATGTACTGAAACCATTTTTCCCAGCCGGCAGCTAAATAAGACAGGAGGGGTACATTTGAAAGAGAAGCGAACCTTGTTATTTGCCGGAAAGGCGTGGCAGATGCCGCTGAGGGTGCTGACACTGATTACTCTATTTATTGGTGCTTATGCACTGGCACAGAGCGTTCTGGAACTGACGGAAGCATTTGAAACACAGAATGTATCGATATTAGTGGTAGTGATTTATCTTCTTGTGACACCATTGTGTTTTTTGGGAGCGCTGTTTTTTGCCTATACGATTCACCGTATGTCGACGGGGCGTGCATCCGATAACCAGTTTGTGTTAGGATATGCCATGTTAGTACTGGCGGCAGTGGATAACCTGATTTATATTTCCATTCATTATAAGAATGGTGCTATCAGTTTTTATATCCTGGGAGGAATCCTGCTGATTTGTTACATCATATGTTTCCTGCATTATCAGGATTTGGGAACCCGGGTATTGACACTGTGTGCGGCGATTTTACTTGTGGCATGTACTCTGTTGCAGTTGGAAGAGGCAATACGGTATTTTCTGGACCCGAATATTCCTTATGATTTTATCGGTTATTACTTTTCCCAGACTGTTTTGAATACACTGCTTGCTATAGAAACCCTTCTGTTTGTTCTGGGACTCCAGAGAGGAGTTACCGAAAAGGGTTCGTGATTTTTGCCTGGTGAAATAGTTTTGCCAGCTTTGCTTTTATTTTAAGAGCAGGGCTGGCTTTTATTGTATAAAACCGTTGACAATAAAAATGAGA
This sequence comes from Lachnospiraceae bacterium, assembly GCA_022510615.1. Lineage (GTDB taxonomy): Bacteria > Bacillota > Clostridia > Lachnospirales > Lachnospiraceae > Eubacterium_F. Next base: position 16,389 of record JAFLTC010000021.1, read on the forward strand.
CTAGTATAATAAAAATGTAGGTTCGCATTGCAAAAATCAGGAAAGAATTACGTGCAAAAAATTTGCGCACCGGAAAGGAAAACATATGAATGCAGTATTAGAACAGTTTGAAAAAATCGGTATTGTACCGGTTGTTGTATTAGATGATGCAAAGGATGCAGAGCCTCTTGCACAGGCTTTGTGCAAGGGAGGACTTCCTTGTGCGGAAGTGACTTTCCGGACAGAGGCAGCAGAGGAGTCCATCCGTATTATATCAGAAAAATATCCGGAAATGCTCGTGGGAGCAGGAACCGTCCTGACGACGGAGCAGGTGGACCGTGCTGTGGCAGCAGGGGCTAAGTTTATTGTCAGCCCGGGCTTTAACCCGAAAGTGGTTCAGTACTGTATTGATAAAAATATACCGGTTACCCCGGGTACCCAGACGCCGAGTGAAATGGAGCAGGCGCTGGAGCTGGGGCTGGATGTTGTGAAATTTTTCCCGGCAGAGCCGGCGGGTGGATTAAAGATGATAAAGGCAGTAGCAGCACCGTATACGAAGCTAAAATTTATGCCTACTGGTGGAATCAATCTGAATAACGTGGAGGAATATTTACAGTACGACCGTATTCTTGCCTGTGGCGGAAGCTGGATGGTAAAGGGCGATTTGGTAGCCGCAGGAAAATTTGATGAGATTGAAAAGATGACGAAAGATGCTGCGGAGTTGGTAAAAAGAGTACGGGGATAAAAACCGCATACAGAAAAGGAGAGAAAGAAAATGGCGAAAAAAGTAGTTACCTTTGGAGAATTGATGTTGAGACTGGCACCGGAAGGGTATTATCGTTTTGTTCAGGCGGAGACATTTGGAGCTACCTATGGCGGAGGCGAGGCAAATGTTGCCGTATCCCTTGCCAACTATGGCGTGGATGCGAAATTTGTCACGAAGCTGCCGGCTCATGAGATTGGACAGGCAGCCGTAAACTCACTGAGAAAATATGGAGTAGATACAAGTGATATCGTGCGTGGCGGTGATCGCGTGGGAATTTATTTTTTGGAAAAGGGTGCTTCCCAGAGACCATCCAAGGTTATTTATGATCGTGCCGGTTCATCCATTGCCACGGCGTCTAAATCTGATTTTAACTGGAAAAAGATTTTTGATGGTGTGGACTGGTTCCACTTTACCGGAATTACACCGGCATTAAATGATGAAGTGGCGGCCATTTGCCTGGAGGCATGCAAGGAAGCGAAGGCAGCAGGTGTTACTGTTTCCTGTGACTTGAATTACCGCAATAAATTGTGGAGCAAGGAAAAGGCAGGAAAGGTTATGGGCGAACTCTGCCAGTATGTGGATGTATGTATTGCCAATGAGGAGGACGCCGCAGATGTATTTGGCATCCGCTCTGCCGGAACGGATGTTACGACCGGAACAGTAAACCACGAGGGCTACAAAGACGTGGCGAAGCAGTTGGCAGACCGTTTTGGTTTCAGCAAGGTGGCTATTACCCTGAGAGAATCCATTTCTGCCAATGACAACAACTGGTCAGCGATGCTCTATGACGGCAATGATTATTATTTCAGTAAAAAATATAAAATGCATATTGTGGACCGCGTAGGTGGAGGCGACAGCTTTGGCGGCGGTTTGATTTGCGCCGCTCTGAACGAATACGACTCCCAGCAAACCATTGAATTTGCCGTGGCAGCTTCCTGTCTGAAGCACTCCATTGAGGGAGATTACAATATGGTATCCATGGATGAAGTACTCAAGCTTGCCGGCGGAGACGGCTCCGGAAGAGTGCAGCGGTAAAATATGTGTAAATCTCGTGAAAGGACAAAAAAAGATGGTTACAAAAAAATTTCAGGATATGAAATTATCCGCCCTTGGGTTGGGAACCATGCGTCTGCCGGTGTTGGATCATGACGAGGCCAAGGTGGATGAGGAAAAAACCGCAGAAATGGTTGCCTATGCCATGGAGCAGGGCATTAACTATTATGATACGGCATGGGGCTACCATGACGGGAACTCCGAACTGGTGATGGGAAAGGTTCTCAGTAAATATCCCCGTGACAGTTACTATCTTGCCACAAAGTTTCCGGGATATGACCTTGACAATATGGACAAGGTGGAGGAAATTTTTGAAAAACAATTGGAAAAATGCCGTGTGGAATATTTTGATTTTTACTTAATTCACAATGTCTGTGAAATGAACATCAATGAGTATCTGGATGAAAAATACGGTATTTATAAATATCTGGTGGAGCAGAAGAAAAACGGACGTATCCGTCATCTTGGTTTTTCCGCTCATGGAAACTATGATGTCATGAAGCGTTTTCTGGAAGCCTATGGGGAGCATATGGAGTTTTGCCAGATTCAGTTAAATTACATCGACTGGTCTTTTCAGGATGCAAAACGCAAGGTGGATTTACTGCGTGAGTACCAGCTTCCCATTTGGGTTATGGAGCCTTTACGGGGCGGAAAGTTGGCGAAACTGCCGGAGGAATCAGAGAAAAAGCTGAAAAATCTGCGTCCGGATGAACAAGTGCCGGCGTGGGCATTTCGCTTTTTGCAGTCCATCCCGGGGGTGACGATGATACTTTCTGGTATGTCAAATTATGAACAGCTACAGGATAATATCAAAACCTTTGAGACAGAGAAACCTTTATCTGAGGAAGAAATGGATGCTTTGCTTGGCATTGCCGATGGCATGTTAGACGGAAATCTTCCGTGTACCGCCTGTCACTATTGTGTCAGCCACTGTCCACAGGGGCTGGATATACCGACACTGTTAGATCTCTACAATGAGCATAGCTTTACCGGTGGCGGATTTTTGGCACCGATGGCATTGATGGCGATACCGGAGGAAAAACATCCGACTGCCTGTGTGGGCTGCCGGAGCTGTGAGGCAGTCTGTCCGCAGCAGATTAAAATATCAGAAGCTATGAGCGATTTTGCAGGAAAATTATAAAGAGAAAATAAGAGAGTTTCTTTTCCTTCCGTGTACGCTGAAGGAAAGGAAACTTTCTTTCTTTGACAGGAGACAGACCCATGATGATTAAAATGACGAAAGAATGTCCGATGGAAATAACCAGAAAAAAATCCTATTATTGTTCCATTTTGCAGGTGAACCGGAGGGGGGAGGAGGAGGAAATCTGCTCTCTTTGTCCGGCACTGAATAAACAGATGAAGCAGAATAAAATGTTGCGGGAGGCCTTTGACTTTGCAGAGAAAGCCCATCAGGGACAATACCGGAAAGGGACGGATATTCCCTATCTCATCCATCTCATTCGCGCATGGGGTTATGTCAGTAAAATGACGGAAAGCGAAACGGAGCAGGCGGCGGCACTTCTCCATGATGTGCTGGAGGATACCGATGTGACAAAGGAAGAATTAGAAAGGCTTTTCGGAGGAGAGTTGGCGGAACTGGTGGCAAAGGAAAGTGAGCATAAGAGGGCGGAGAGCCCGGCTCACGAGACATGGGTAATTCGCAAGCAGGAAACCATTGAGCGGTTAAAAAAGTGCATGGAGTCAAAGGACGAGCAGGCGGCGATGCGAATTGCCTTTGGGGACAAATTAGCGAATCTGTATTCCATGATGTTTGAATACCGGTATGTGGGAGACCGGTTGTGGAATAAATTTAATCAAAAGGATAAAAAGCACCACGAGTGGTATTATGGCGAGATGGGGAAGATATTTAAGACTTATTTTGCAGAGGACGAGCCAGAGTTAGTAGAGGAATACCGGGAGTATTTTAAGGAGGTTTTTGAGGGCAATGAAATTTAAGGCAGTGGATGAAATCCATCAGTTTTCTTTTGAGGATTCTGAAATACAGGAATTAAAAATAGAGGGAGAGAAGGTGGAGTTTACCTTTAACGGAGCCACCGTAAAGGCGGGAAATTCCCAGAATGGCAGATATCAGAATATGTACTGCGGGACTATTATTCTACAGCTAGAGAACGCTACAATTGCGCGGATTGTCAAAGAGGGAATGAAATATTATGATGCCAATGGTGCTCTGCTTTCGGAAGTGCCGGATGAGGATGTTCCGGCACCGGCCAAAGGAAATGTACTGGAACGGTGTAAAAAAGGAACGGTATTTACGGCGGTAGAGGATAAAGTGGCAGAGGGGTATGCCTATGAGTTTGGTATTGACGTGCCGGGAGAAGAAGATGAAGAAGAAGTAGACACCTTCTGGCTCTGCATTGTATTTGAACATTCAGTGGCAATGTGGGATAAATATGTAAGTCCCACAGAAGGTGAGAATTAGCATAACGGCGCTATGACAGGCGAAAGAGGCAGAACCGCTCTCTCCGATCCGCCCGTATATCATCACAGGCGGCGATTTCATCCACAAGAGAAAAGGCGGTGTGCCGCTCCAGATAAAAAATCACATCATCCTCCGGATAATATAAAAGCAAGGTGATTTTTCTGGGATGATTTTGCCAGGAGAGAAGGATGTGGGAGAGTACCCGGCGGAAAATCTGGGTGGAAAAGGGATTGAAAAAATAAAACAGAGTATCCTCCGGGGTAACGGTATAGTTCTCCGCCGACATATGGAGAAAAGAAATGTTTTCTCTGTTTCCGTTATAGCTCTGCAGATTGGAAATGGCACGCCGGTAGTAGGCTTCAGACATTTCAATTCCCACACTGGGAATGTGAAAGCGGTGCTCCAGATAAAAGTTCAGCCGTCCCAGACCACAGCCGTAGTCTACTAGAACATCCGACGAAGACGGAGTAAACGCATCAAAAAGCCGTTCTAAAACAGCATAAGGAGTTGGCTCGTAACGATGGAAATGGAAGGTATCCTTTCCATCGTTTTGAATTTCTTCTGTCTGAATCGCTAAGTCCCGGTCAGTCATGGCTGTTTCCCTCCAAGTTTTTCTGGATTTACTATACAAAAGCCGGTGTAAAATGTCAACTTTCTGACATTTTTCTTTCATTTTTCCGACAAAAATAATTGTTACAGTTAGTACAATCAGCATAACGGCGACAATTAATCACGCAAAAGAAATGGAGGAAAAGCATGCGTAAAAAGAATTTTGCCAGTGGAATGGCAGTCTGTCTGGCGTTTGCCCTGACGATAGGAAGCTTGTCCGGTATAGGGGACGGCGTATTGGGCAAAGCGGTAAAGGCAGCAGAAGGTACAGATGCAGATGTGGCATCGGGAGGTGCTGGAACGGTAACGGGAGATGCCGTCAGCACGGAATCTCCGGAGCCGACTGAAACTCCGACAGCGACACCGGCGGCAACACCGGATTTATCCGTATATAAGCTGAGTGCTCCTACTGTTACCCTGCGGGGCGGTTCCAAGCGGGTACGTGTCAACTGGAGTAAAGTAGCCGGTGCCGATGGTTATTATGTCTATTACCGTGATTCCTCAACGGCAGCTTTTACAAAGGCGAAGAATGTTACCAGTGGAAGTACAGTAGAGTATGTAAAGACATCTCTGCCTCAGAAAACAACCTATTACTTCCGGGTGGCAGCGTATAAAAAAGTAAATACTACAGTAGTAGAAGGAAATTTATCTTCCGTTGTTTCGGCAAAAACGGCTTCTGTGTCGGCAACCTCAAAGGCAGCGAAGAAATATAAAACAAAGACTTCCTTTACGAAGTCTCCGGCTTATAAAACCTACAAGAAAATGAAAAATGCCATGAATTATAGCAAAAGCTTTGCCATTCCGGGTATGACAAATACCAATGTGGCAGGATTTGCTTGCACCACTATGATACCTCAGGCAGTATGCTATGCCGGCAGTTATCTGCTGATTTCTGCCTATGACTCCAAAGGAGTGGATTATTCCGTTATTTATGTAATCAGTAAGGCTTCTAAGTCCTATGTCACTACGATTGTTCTTCCGAGCAAGGCAAAGGTAGGCGGTATGGCTTATGACGGAACCAATATCTGGGTATCAAAGGGAAGTTCTGTGGCCTGTTTCCCATATAGCTTTGTGACTGAGGCAGTGAATGGCGGTTCCGCTTACAAGAGCCTTGGTAGTTATACCAGTGTATGTAAGGTACTGACAACCGCTTCTTATATCGGATACTATAATGGCACTCTCTGGATAGGAGCAAATAAGACCACTGCCTCCTCTACCATGTATGGTTATAGCATTGCCAATAAAACCACGGCACCATCTCTGAGTCGGACCTACAAAATGGCAGTGCCGAGTAAGACTCAGGGAATTGCGTTTACGACAGATGGAACGTTGATTTTATCCCGGAGTTACCGGACCCAAAAGTCAAAGAGCGGTTACGTGTCCCAGATTCGTACCTACTATCCGTCTTATGCAAATGTGGGGTCAAATGGGAAAGTGCTGAAAAACAGTGCATTAAAGAAAATAACCATGCCGCCTAAAGTAGAGGGCATGGCAGTATATGGTTCCTATACCTATACACTCTTTTCCTCCAGCTGCTACCGTAGCTGTAAATATCCGGTTGACCGGGTAATCGCACTGAAAACCAGAAAACTTATTGGATAAAGAAAGAAATAGCAGCGGACAGGCAGCCCAGTATGGCGGCCAGAATCAATACCGGAATAGCTTTGCGTGCGGTACTCAGATGGACATTATTCTCTTTCATAAATCTGTGACGGCTATAGGTAAATGCAACACTATGAATGCAAAAAGCTACGACAAACAGACACATTACCGATGGCATGTTACGGACGAAGAAAAAGGAGAGAAGAATCCACTCGAATGCCAATATTGTGCCCTGGAATGGAATAGTCAGAGCATACGGAATCTCGGCTATTCCGTTGGAAACCTTCTCAGGCTCCTGAGTCTTGGCATAATCGAGGTCTTCCTGTAATGAACTGATACTGGTATACTGCTTGTCCGGGCTTTTCTCAAAGCACCTGCGGATGACGGCTTCGTACCGTCCCTGATAGGTGCATTTTCCTTTTGGAGGTTCTTTTCCCGTCAACATTTCGTGAAACAGGGAACCGAGAAAATGAATCATATGCTGGAAAGAGTTCTTTGGCTTTTTATAGGCAGGGATAAAGTCCAGAAACTTTACGGCACCGGTTGTCGTAATGAAAATATTACTCGGTTTCAGATCGTGGTGGCTAATCGGTGGCTGAATCATCATCAGTGACTCCAAAGCACTGCAGATTTTATCCATAATGTTATAAGCCTCTGCCTCTGTGAAGGTGACGCTTCGTGTCCGGTTTTTCTGCAATAATTCTGCCAGAGTGTATCCCTCTAAATATTCCTCTACCACTAACGTGTTTTCATCATAATATCTCACACTGTATATATGGGGCCATTCACTATAGTCTAACTCGGCCAGTCTGTTGTACAGATTACTGATATTCTTTTTCCGGTACATTTTCAAAATACCATCCGGAGTTCCCCGCTCCGCCATACATTTTACCCGATAAATAATCGTGTGATCATTCTGGGAAATCGGCTCTCCCACCGGTACATACTGTTTCGTAATAAAAAGCTCTTTTTCCGATGCCATAGGAATCCCCCTTTCCGGTGTTTTCTTTATTATACACCGAAGTCAGGGAGAACGCCAGACCTTTTGCGTTATACAGAAATTTCTGCTATACTGGAATTTAGAATATGACGTAAAAGGTTTCGGAATGGAGGTAACCATGATATTACGATATCCATCCTATTATGATAAATTCCGGTGTATAGCCGGGGACTGCGAAAGTACATGCTGTGCCGGCTGGGAAATTGATATTGATGATGAAAGCTATCGGTATTATATGAGTGTGCCGGGGGAATTTGGCAGACGCCTGCGGGAACATATCAAGCAGTATGAGCCGGAGGATGAAGGGGCCTATGAAAGCCATGGTTTTCTACTGAAGAAGAATAAGCGCTGTCCCTTTCTGAATGCGGAGAATTTGTGCGATATATACAGGGAACTTGGGGAAGAGGCGTTGTGCGAGGTTTGTACCAACACCCCGCGGAATTTATTGGAATACGGGGGAGAGAGGGAGCTGTCCATCAGTGCCAGCTGTCCCGAAGCTGCGCGGCTTTTATATAGAAGCAGTGAGATTACTACATTTGTAGAAAAAGAAATCGAGGATCATCTGGATTTTGAGGAAAGTGAAGAGGAGATTGCTTTTGCCGGACTGATTCGTAGGGCAAGAGATGGGGGAATTCGGATTTTACAATACCGTCAGCTCTCAGTATATGAACGGCTTGCCGCCTTTTTGGAATACGCGAAAGAGGTTCAAATGTGTCTGAATGAAAATGAGCCGGAACGGATAGTGACTCTCTCGCCGGAGGACTTTATCCGGGAGAGAGAGGAAAAAACATGGAAAAAGGGTCGGCTTTCCAACGGAGAAAAGCACCGATATGGGCTGTTTTTAAAGCGGATGATATCCTTTACGTCCATGGAGAGTATCAGTGAAGAATGGGAGGAAATGCTGAAATTATTGGAAAGGCAGTTTGCCGCTCCGTCAGACGGGGCAGCCCGGTATGAAAAAGCCATTACCGGTTTGCAGGGCTATCTTGAGGATAGCGATCGGGAGTATGAGTATGAGCAGCTGCTCGTTTATTATACCTTTCTCTGCGTGTCCCGCTGTGTGGATGACTATGATTTTCTTGGGAAGGCAAAGGTGGTTGCCGTGAGTTTTCTGATGATACGGGACATGGATGCCGCTCTTTTTGTGGAAAAGGGCGAAAAGTACGAGAAAGCAGACCGAATCAAAGTGGTGGGAATTTATGCCAGAGAGCTGGAACACTCGGAAGAAAATATGGAATATCTGGCAGAAGAATTTTTGTTTGGAGAGGGGTACCGCACAGAGGATATCATAGACAGTATCTGAGTTATTATAGAACCTGTCAGAGAGTGGGGAGAACTCCTTGACATTTGTGTCAAAAAAGTGTAAAATACTATATGTTGTACGTGTGTGCAACGAAAAGAATAAAGGAGGTGCTCCTGGTGCCAGGGTTGATGTTTACAATCGTGGCTGTTATAGTCGTAATTGTTTTGTTGGCGATTACTGCTTTGGTTACATGGAAAAGCGCCATTTCCTATCACATCAAGGTAGGCGAGGCGAAAGTGGGAACCGCAGAGGAAAAAGCAAGAGAAATTATTGACGACGCATTAAAAACAGCTGAGACGAAAAAACGGGAAGCTCTGCTCGAGGCAAAAGAGGAAAATCTGAAAGCCAAGAATGACCTCGACAAGGAAGTCAAAGAGCGGAGAGCGGAAATCCAGCGCTATGAGAAACGTGTGCTGGGCAAAGAAGAGACTTTGGACAAAAAACTGGATGCACTCGAAAAACGGGAATCTAAGCTGAATGCAAGAGAAGCTGGTTTTGAAAAGGAAAAAGAAAGAGTAGAAGAACTTCGACAGAGCCATCTCAGAGAGCTTGAGAAGATTTCCGGTCTTACCACTGAACAGGCAAAAGAGTACTTGTTAAAGACTGTAGAAGAAGATGTAAAGCATGAAACGGCAGTTTTAGTAAAAGAATTGGAACGTCAGGCAAAGGATGATGCAGATAAAAAGGCAAAGGATTTTGTTGTCACTGCAATACAGAAATGTGCGGCAGACCATGTGTCGGAAACGACGATTTCTGTTGTGCCATTGCCAAATGATGAAATGAAAGGAAGAATTATCGGACGAGAGGGACGAAATATTCGTACTCTTGAAAATCTTACCGGTATTGACTTGATTATTGATGACACACCGGAAGCCGTTATTTTATCCGGATTTGACCCAATTCGTAGGGAAATTGCCCGTATTTCTTTGGAAAAGCTGATTGTGGACGGCAGGATTCATCCCGCCCGCATCGAAGAAATGGTTGAAAAAGCGAAAAAAGAAGTAGAGACAATGATTCGTGAGGAAGGTGAAGCGGCCGCGCTGGAAGTTGGCGTGCACGGAATACATCCGGAATTGATTCGCCTTTTAGGTAAAATGAAATTTAGAACCAGTTATGGTCAGAACGCCTTGAAGCATTCTATCGAGGTGGCCCATTTATCCGGTCTTTTGGCCGGTGAAGTGGGTGTGGATGTCCGCATGGCAAAGCGTGCCGGACTTCTGCATGATATCGGTAAATCGGTTGACCACGATATGGAAGGTTCCCATATCCAGCTGGGTGCTGATTTGTGCCGGAAATTTAAAGAATCTGCACTGGTTATTAATGCAGTAGAGGCACATCACGGCGATGTGGAGCCGGAGAGTCTGATTGCTTGTCTTGTGCAGGCGGCAGATGCCATATCCGCAGCACGTCCGGGTGCCCGCAGAGAAACATTGGAGACCTACACGAACAGATTGAAACAACTGGAGGATATCTCCAACGGCTTTAAGGGAGTTGATAAGTCTTTTGCTATTCAGGCAGGTAGAGAAGTTCGAGTGATGGTAGTACCGGATCAGATTAATGATGATGAAATGGTACTGCTTGCCCGTGATTTGTCAAAACAAATTGAGGCAGAATTGCAGTATCCGGGTCAGATTAAGGTAAATGTGATTCGGGAATCCAGAGTTGTAGATTACGCAAAGTAAAAAATGGTAAAACCGCTGTATTGTAACAACGCTTGTTGTTTTAATGCAGCGGTTTTTGGTTTGAAATCTTATGATGGGAGATAATCTGTATCGATATGACAAAAATTTTTTTGATAGAAGATGACAAAAGCATTGTAGAAAATTTGAGAGAGTTTTTAAGCGGTGAAGGTTTTTTTGTAGAAGCCGTATCCGGACAGAAGGAAGCACTGAAGCGTCTGGAATCAGAGACCTTTGATATTGTTCTTCTGGACATTTCACTGGCAGACGGCAACGGTTTTGCTGTCTGCGCCTATGTCAAACAAAATACGGATACGCCGGTTATCTTTCTGACGGCGTCGGGGGATGAGTACAGCGTGGTGTCCGGTCTGGATATGGGAGCGGATGACTATATCAGCAAGCCTTTTCGACCGAGGGAGCTGGTAAGCCGCATTAACAGTGTGCTGCGCCGGGCAGGAAAAGCCCAGACGGTTTTAGAGGCGGGGGGTATTACGGTGGATACCGCAAAGGCTGTTGTCAAAAAGAATGGCGAGGAAATTTTTTTGTCAGCACTGGAGTACCGGATTTTGTTAATCCTCTTTAATAATAAAGGAATGGTGCTGACCAGAGAACGGCTGCTGGAAGAAATCTGGGATGCGGCGGGGGAGTTTGTCAATGATAATACGCTGACAGTTTATATTAAAAGACTGAGGGAGAAAATAGAGAAAGACCCGGCAAACCCGGAAATTGTAATGACGATACGTGGGATGGGGTACCGGGTATCCTGATGCTTCAGCATTGCTAAGGCTTCAGAATGGAGGGTAATATGAAATATGGAAGAAATCCGGAAAACCGGTTAGAAAGTGCTTTATATGTATTCCTTTGGGTGGCAGGAATTGCGGTATCGGGGAAAATATGGGGAGCGCCTGCCGCTGCTCTGGCAGCGTCATGGGGCTTTTTCTTTATCTTGCTGCACTTTATTTTTATCTGGCGCCACTACCGAAGAATTTCAAAGCTGACGGAGGAGGTCAGTCGTTTTCTGCATGGCTATGAGGAAATCGAAATCAGCGTGCAGAAGGAGGGAGAGCTGTCCATTCTGGAAAATGAAATACAGAAACTGATTTTGCGGCTGAAAAACCAGGCGGCGTTATTAAAAGAGGATAAGCGGTATCTGGCGGATTCACTGGCAGATATTTCTCATCAGATACGGACACCGCTGACCGCCGTAAATCTGGTTGTATCGAGATTGTCCGCCCCGGAGCTTTCCGAGGCATCGAAAAAGGCATTATTAATGGAACTGGAGGGCCTTCTGCGCCATATGGAATGGCTGATTCAGTCGCTGTTAAAAATATCCAGACTGGATGCCGGAACGGTGACTTTTGCGAAAAAAGAGGTAAAGGTGCGGGAGCTGGTTTCCGAGGTGGCAGCCGAGCTGGAAATTTCCATGGAGCTGCGGAATCAGAAGCTGGAAATTCTCGCGGGGGAAGAGGTAAGCTATACCGGGGACTTTTCATGGATGAAGGAGGCTGTTTCCAATATTGTAAAAAACTGCACCGAGCATACGCCATCCGGCGGAACAATATGGATCGAGGCGGAGGAAAATGCACTGTATACGGAAATTGTAATAAGGGATAACGGACCGGGAATTGCCAGAGAGGATTTACCGTATTTGTTTCAACGGTTTTACAAAGGAAAAAATTCCTCCGAGAAAAGTGTCGGGATTGGTCTGGCACTGGCGCGGATGATTGTGACAGGTCAGAAAGGAAGCCTGATAGCGGAAAATGATAAAGCGGGCGGGGCAAGGTTTGTGCTCCGGTTTTATAAGTCGGTGGTGTAATACAGTTCCTTTTGAGAGATGATATTTTGGGAAAAGTGTAGATTAAGAGATTGCCAAAATGAATCAATAACAACACAATAAGTCTTGACAAATGGAGTTATAATTTTTAGAATAAAATCATGAAAAATGAGAGGAGCGATTCGTACAAAATGAAAACATTGAAAAAGCGTTTAGCAATTTTATTAATGATTAGCATGGTGGTTTCTGTCCTGTCGACAAATGTACAGGTTGAGGGCAAGTCAAAAATCAAACTCAGCAAGAAAAAGCTGACATTGTATGTAGGCAGGACTAAGACATTGAAGCTGAAGGGGACGAAAAAGACCCCTAAGTGGTCTTCTTCCAAAAAGAGCGTTGCCACTGTGTCAAAAAAAGGAAAGATAAAGGCAAAGAAAAAAGGAACCACTGTCATCACGGCAAAACTGAAGAAGAAAAACTATAAATGTAAGGTAACTGTAAAAAAACATACTGCGCCTAAGCCACAGACTTCGCCGGAGCCATCACAAACGAAAAAGCCGACAACACCACCGACCCAAAAAGCAACGGTAGCAGACAATTATAAAAAGTTGGCGGACTATATCGTAAAGAATGGAACATATGATTCGGAAAACGAGGAATATTATATTGCTGACTTAGCAACGGGAACCGATAAATCTCTCTTTGCAGAAATTCAATATAACTTAGATGGCACCTTTGATTTTACAGTCATGTATTCGACCGATGCTGCTGATGACCTTGTCATGTTAACCATTACGCCTCCGGAGTTTACGAAAGGGGCAGTAGCCAATATTTTTGTGTATTCAGAAGATGATCTTCTTTATGCAAACGGTGAAGTGACGTTGTCCTCTTTGACCAAGACAAATCAAAGCATTACATATACTTCCACGAATGTTGAAGATGAAGAAACAAAAGACAAATTGTGTGAATTGGGAGAGATTGTGCTTGGCCTCGGATTACAAGGCTGGAGTGCTATACTGAAGGGAACCAATTTAGGTTTGAGCCTTAAGGACTTAGGCTTTACATCGTATGAGGGATAAATTAAAACAGCAGCAGGATTACTCCTGCTGCTGTTTTCTTCAAATATTATAATTTTTTGCCCTCATCCAGCAGTTTTTCAAAATCAGTCCTGCATATGGGACGGGAATAATGATATCCCTGGAGCATTGTGGCATCCATCGTCCTCACGATATCATCCACTTTGTCGTTCTCCACACCTTCTATAATGGAATCGTACCCCAGATGACGGCACATCTTCAGCAGATTCTCAATGATGATATAATCAATGTCATGGCCAGGTTCTGCAAGTTCCCGGACAAAGGAATGTTCTATTTTTATGTAATCGATATGGAGACGTTTCAGCATCTCCAAGGAGGCATAGGCGGTACCAAAATCATCCAGTGCTATCTTAAATCCGCGTTTTCGCAATCTATCGAATACAACGGCAAGTTCTTCCGGATTATCGACCCGACAACTCTCCGTAAGTTCAATCACTATGTAGGTAGGATCCACTCCGCATTTTTCCGCACAGGCAACCAGCCTGTCTTCAAAGGTGTCATCCAGAAACTGCTGGTAAGACACGTTAAAGCTTACCCGTAGTTCTCCATATGTGTCACGCCATGCCACCTGCTGCTTCATCGCCTGTTCCATGACCCAGAAACCTACTTCCTGAATGCCGCCGTAATCCTCTAAAACTCTAATGAACTCCATTGGGTAGGAATCTTTGATTTTCTCTCCCTTCCAACGGAGCAAACATTCACAGCCTACAATGGAATGAGAGGCGGGATCGACAAAAGGTTGGAAAAACAATTCGAATCCCTTGAAATTATTTTTCATACATTGCTTTAAATCGTCTCTCAGAGCCAGTCCTCTTTCATGTTTTCTGGCAATTTCTTCCGAGAAAAATACCAGTGTTCCCCGCTGATTATTTTTGGCATAATCCAGTGAATGCTCCAGATTGTTGATAAGGATTTCTCTGGAATCTGCATCCTGAGGGAAAAGCACTCCGCCAGCCGATGCGGAAATATTAATTTTTCTCTCATCTTCTAACTCTATGATGTCCGTTTCCTGACGCAGCTTCTTATAAAAATCTATCACATTTTGCCGTTCCGCGCCAAAGGCGATAACCAGAAATTCATCTCCACTAAACCGGAGTACTTTCCATTCCGGTTTACACAGATGTTTAATTTTTCTGGAAAACTCAATGAGAATCTCATCCCCTGTGTTGTATCCGTAATTGCCCACAATTTTTCGGAATCCATCCACGCCAATCAACAGGGCAGCTCCCGGTTGGGCGGTAAAATCAAAATGGTGCATTTCATGAGTCGTTAAAAGGCCTGTGAGGGAATCGTATTTGCTCTGTCCGTCTATTCTTGTCATAAGCCCTGCGAAAATCATAGGATTTCCCTCGGCGTCCCTGATCACACTCCCCTTACATTCGATCCATACATACTCGCCCATGAAGTTTTTTGCCCGGTACTGGCAGTCATGGTTGCGCTTTGTGCCAGCGAACACTGCCTCAACATCTGCCAGATAAACATCCAAGTCGTCGGGATGGATATGCTGCGCCCAGACATTGCCGGCCTCTTTGATATATTCTCCCTCCAGGCCAAAGTACTTGACAGAAGCCTTTGACCAACGGGAAACATCGGTTGCCATATCACAGACATAGATATATACGTTATCGGACGCCGATGCAAATGCTTCAAATAATTCATTATTAAAAATATCACTCATATTGCCACCATACCTTTCCTGCCCGAAAGTTATCGTATTGTGTATAGTATAAGGGATTTATGTCGTTTTGTCAAAATATGATTGCTGCTTGTGGAATAATGGTTGAAACACTAGGCAGTAAAAAACTATTGACAAATTAAATTGAGTACAATATAATTTAGTTAAATCAAATTATGGTTTTTGGAGGATAATATGAAAAATTCTATTTATGATGCGTTGAAAATTGAGAACCAGCTTTGTTTCCCGCTCTACGCTTGTTCTCGTGAAATAATCAAGCAGTACAAACCGTACCTCGACGAGATTCATCTGACCTATACGCAGTATATTGCCATGATGGTACTCTGGGAGAAGAAAAAACTAAACGTAAAGGAACTGGGAAACTGTTTGTTTTTGGATTCCGGGACTCTCACACCACTGTTGAAAAAAATGGAGGCAAAGGGGCTTTTAACCCGCATGCGCTCATCCGAGGACGAACGTAATTTGATCGTAACTATTACCGAAGAGGGAGAACAGTTGAAGGAAAAGGCAGTCAGCATTCCGGAAAAGATGATGAAATGTTCTAAGCTGGAGCCGGAGGAAGCTGCCACCCTCTACCAACTTTTGTATAAAATGCTGGGACAGATAATAACGATGGAATAGAGCAGGAGGTTTCAGGATGGAGGAAAAATTTGATATACAGGAATACATGACACGAGGTGTTGAACGGATTGTTGCCGATTCTCTAAAAGCGACTTTGCGTGATCCCAGAGAAAGTGCATTTATGATAAAGTTTGCGGCGGCCAGTCGAAAAGCTTCTAAAATCCGTGCGGAGGCAAAAAAAACAGGGGAACACATTCCGCCCTTCCTGATTGCCAGCATCACCAGTAAATGCAATCTACATTGTGCCGGATGCTATTCCCGTTGCAACCATGCTACGGAAGATACGGAGCCGGTGCACCAGCTCACCAGCGATGAATGGCTTGCTATTTTCCGGGAGGCAGATGAAATCGGTGTCAGCTATATTCTGCTGGCAGGTGGAGAACCAATGCTGCGCCGGGATATTATCGAAGCGGCAGGAAAAATGCAGAATATTATCTTCCCGATATTTACAAATGGTACATATATGGATGCGACCTATTTCCGGTTGTTTGATCAGTGTCGCAATTTAATTCCCGTTATGAGCATTGAGGGAGGAAAAGAGGAAACAGATACCCGGCGTGGTGAAGGGGTCTATGAAAAATTGATTGCTAATATGGATGGGTTCCATGAAAAAGGTTTATTGTTCGGGGTATCTGTGACTGTCACAACACAAAATGTGAAGGAAGCAGTTTCCGCTGACTTTATGGATTCCCTTGTGAGGCGTGGCTGTAAACTGGTAGTTTTTGTAGAATTTGTACCTGTTACAGAAGAAAGCAGGGAATTGGCTCCGGGAGAGAAGGAGCGAACTGTCTTGAAAAACAGGATTGCCCAGTTACGGAAAGAATATCAGGAGATGGTGTTTGTATCTTTTCCGGGGGATGAGAAAACTTCCGGGGGATGTATTGCTGCAGGCAGAGGCTTTTTTCATATCAATTCCCATGGTGGAGCCGAACCCTGTCCTTTTTCTCCCTATTCTGACATAAATGTGAGGGATACCTCGCTTAAGTCGGCACTGAAATCTAAATTATTCCTTGCTTTGCAGGATGGAAATCTGCTTGAGGACAACCATGACGGAGGTTGTGTGTTATATGAGAAGCGGAAGCAAGTGGAAGAACTGCTGGCAGTAGAATAGACCCGAAATCCCATTGCTTTCCGGGCAAATTGCCACAGCACGATGGCGCCATCGTGCAAAAAACAGGACCCCTGGATAAACTCCAGAGATCCTGTTTTTTTGCTTGTATTGACATCATCGTTAAGACAACAATTAGGACTGAATGGATTCTACCAGAGCATCCGCCAAATTGTCCAACTCCGTCTCCTTACTGTCATTTAAAGTGGACGCCAGGGACAGACGCTCGTTCAGCACCGTCATATTCTTCAGCTCTTCATCAATAAACTTCTGCATCAAGTCGCCGGACTTCACAGCCCAGGAACCGTTTTCGACGACGGCGAAGGTGCGATTCTGTAGATTCAGCGCCTTCATATCCATCAGGAAGTTGTGCATTACCGGAAAGATGCCCAGGTTGTAGGTTACGCTGGCCACCACAATGTGACTGTACTTAAATGCCTCGGAGATCAGATAGGACACATGGGTATTGGATACATCGTAAACCGCCACATTGGTGACACCTTTCTCACACAGTCTGGAAGCCAGGCACTGGGCGGCAGCCTCGGTATTGCCATACATGGAGGCATAGACAATCATCACACCCTTTTCTTCCGGCTCATAAAGACTCCATTTGTTATATTTATCAATGAAATACATCAAGTCCTCACGCCATACGGGACCATGAAGGGGACAGATAAACTTAATCTGATCCAGAATACCTTCGGCTTTTTTCAGTAGCAGCTGAATATGGGGACCGTATTTGCCTACAATGTTAGTCAAATACCGGCGAGCCTCATCCAGCCAATCTCTGTCAAAATTCACTTCGTCCGCGAACAGCTTGCCGTCCAGGGCAATGAAAGAGCCAAATGCGTCGGCGGAAAAGAGGACGCCGTTGGTGGTATCAAAGGTAACCATAGCCTCAGGCCAGTGAACCATAGGAGCAAAAACAAAGGTTACGGTATGTGAGCCAAAGCTGAAGGTATCACCTTCGTTCACC
>JAFLTC010000022.1 GCA_022510615.1 Lachnospiraceae bacterium
ATGCGGATTGTGGGAGATCAAGGGAATTTGCGGGCGGCGGATAGCGCTTACGGATATGAGATTATGTCATTTATCGGTATCAGCAGTGTGGCGTCGTTTATCATGACTATTACGATTATTGTGCCGATCATGCAGGGCAATAAGCGTTCCTTTTACCATGAACAGGTTTCTAATATGCAATCCGGTATGATTTCGTTCATGGCGGAGGTCGTGGAGAACAGGGACGACAATACAGGCGGACACATCAGGCGCACGGCGAAATATGTAGAAGACATTGCAAAGGCGCTTAAAAGAAAGGGCGTGTACAGTGATATTCTGACTGACAGGTATATGGAGGATATGGTGGTGGCAGCGCCGCTTCACGACATTGGAAAGATACATATACCGGACGCCGTCCTAAATAAGCCGGGGAAACTGACGGAAGAAGAATTTGAGATTATGAAAACGCATTCCAGGGCAGGAGAGGAACTGCTGATCCATGCAAAGACAGAGCTTGGGGAGTCGGAGTATTTGAATATGGCGGTGGAAATGGCAGCGTATCATCATGAGTGGTGGAATGGAAAAGGTTATCCTTATGGTATATGCGGGGACGAAATACCGCTCCCGGCTAGGATTATGGCAGTAGCGGACGTTTTTGACGCACTGACTTCCAAACGCTGTTATAAAAACGCTATGCCGCTTGAAAAGGCGTATGCGATTATCAGGGAGGAATCTGGCACACATTTTGATCCGGCGGTTGTGGAGGCGTTTTTTGTAGTAGCGGAGGATATTGAAAAAATGGGAGAAACTGAATAAAACAAATTGGGAAAAGACGAAGGGGCGAGGTAATCGCCCCTTAATTTTTGCAATTCCAGATTTTTTCTGAACAAGGAATGTAAACCAGAAATAAAAGAAAGGTTGACATATGGTAGACGAGAATGTATACTAGAAAAGAAAAATGGTTTACAAACAACGGGAAACGGGGTTTTACAGTATGACAGATGTTTTGGCACTGGCAGAGGAAATTATAAAAGGCAGGAGATTAAAAAGAGAGGATGACGCCTCTTTTTTTCTGACAGCAGAGATAACCGAGCTGCAAAAGGGTGCAGACAAAATCAGGGAAAAGCTCTGTGGCAATCAGGTGGATTTGTGTTCCATTATCAACGGTCGAAGTGGCAGATGCAGCGAGGATTGCAAATTTTGTGCCCAGTCGGGTCATCACTGCACAAGTATTGAGGAGTACCCCTTTCTGGATATAGAAACGATTGTGTCGGATGCTAAAAAGCATGAAGAAAAGGGTGTCCGGAGGTATTCTATTGTCACGGCGGGGCGAAGCCTGGGAAAGGATTATGAAAAAGCAAAAGAAGCATATCAGGCAATCCATCAGGCCTGCCCGAAGCTTGGCTTATGCGCTTCTCACGGGTTATTAAGCCGGGAGGAATTTGAGGGGCTGAAGGCAGCAGGGGTAACTCGCTATCATGCAAATATTGAAACCTCGCGGAGAAATTTTCCGAATATTTGTACCACCCACACCTATGGGGATAAAATAGAAAAAATTAAGCTGGCAAAAGAGGTGGGACTTCGTGTGTGCTCCGGTGGAATTATTGGAATGGGGGAGACATGGGAGGACCGTATCGATATGGCATTCAGTCTGGCGGAGTTAGAGGTGGATTCCATACCAATTAATGTATTATCCCAAATTCCGGGAACACCTTATGAAAAACAAGAGCCTCTTACAGAGGAAGATATACTGCGGACAGTAGCGATTTTCCGCTATATTAATCCGACGGCACTGGTGCGGATAGCAGCGGGGAGATTCCGCTTCCCGGATGGAGGACGGGTTTTATTTGAGTCCGGAATCAATGCGACGATTACCGGAGATATGCTGACAACGGTAGGCAATACAATCGAGGAAGATTTGAAAATGTTTGCCGACATGAATCTATCCGTTTAGGTTTCGGCAATAGGAATCAGTGAGAATAAAGCGAGGAAATATTGACATGAAAAAGCAGATGACACAGAATCAGAAATTATTCACATTGCCTGCTATGGCGATGATGGCACTTTTTGCCGCCATTACCTGTATTCTGGCACCATTATCTATATCCATCGGACCGGTGCCTATATCTTTTACCAATCTGGCAATTTATTTCAGCCTGTACCTTTTGGGCTGGAAAGAGGGTACGATTACATACTGCGTTTATCTTCTCATTGGTCTCATCGGACTCCCTGTGTTTTCCGGCTTTACCGGCGGTGTCGGCAAGCTGGCAGGCCCAACCGGCGGATACCTGATCGGTTTTATTCCGATGAGTATGATCTGTGGATTTTTCATTGAAAAATTTCATAAGAAAATTTATTTGTGTGTGATAGGTATGATACTGGGCACGATGGTGGCATACACCTTCGGTACGATATGGTTTTGTTATTCAACCGGAACCGGAGTTGTGCCGGCACTGGGTCTGTGTGTATTTCCGGTTTTGCCAGGGGACTTGGTGAAAATTGTTCTGACAGGAATAGCAGGTCCCTTTGTAGCAGGGCAAATAAAAAAGGCGGTACCGGCTGCATAATGGGATAATGAAATTATCCCTGTGTTCTTCGCAAAAACTCCTGAATTAAAATTGGTTGAATCAATGGGTATGTCCATTCCCTCGGCAATTCATCAAACAATTCTATCTTTTCTATCTCACTGTGCAATTCCTTTTCAAACTCTTTTATATCAGCGTAATAAAGCATACCATAGGATTCTTCGCCGGATTTGTTGACTCTGGTTTTCCCGGTAACAGAATAGACGCATATTTTCTCAATAGTAAAATCAATGGCGCCCGTTTCTTCTTTTAATTCTCTTTTGGCTGTATCCAGTATGGTCTCGTTTTCTTCTCTGCGCCCACCGGGTACCTCATAGGTATCCCTTTCTTTATGTTTGCAGAATACCCATTTACCCTCTGCTCTGGATATGATTACGGCAAAATCCAGAAGAGAGTCCTCTACATCTTCGTAAAATTTTACTTCCATAACGATTCGTTCCTATTCCATTTTGCTATATTCCTACCACCCCAAATTACTCAAAATAATCAATCCGCATCGCATGCTTTACTTCGCTCAAGGTCTGCGCGGCAACTTCCTTTGCCTTAATGCTTCCCTTGTGCAGGATTTCCATAACTGCCGGTATATCCTTTTCCAGTTCCTTTCGTCTTGCCTGAATCGGGGAAAGCTCCTCCATCAGAACGGCATACAAAAACTTCTTTACCTTTACATCTCCGAGACCGCCTCGCTGGTAGTGGTCCTTTAATTCCTGTAAGCAGCTGTATTCCGGCAGATGCTCCGCAAACATCTCATCCCGGCAGAAAGCATCCAGATAAGTAAATACGGTATTGCCTTCCAGCTTGCCCGGGTCCTCAATACGGATGTGGTCCGGGTCAGTATACATACTCATAATCTTTTTACGGATGTCCTCCGGTGTATCGGAAAGGTAAATGCAGTTTCCGAGAGATTTGCTCATCTTTGCCTTGCCGTCTGTGCCGGGAAGGCGCATGCAGGCTTTATTATCCGGCAGTAATACATTTGGCTCAACGAGAACTTCCTCATAGGTGGAATTAAAGCTGCGTACAATTTCCCTTGCCTGCTCAATCATCGGCAGCTGGTCATCGCCCACCGGTACGGTCGTTGCCTTAAAGGCGGTAATATCTGCCGCCTGACTGATAGGATATGTGAAAAATCCGACAGGAATACTGGAGTTAAATCCACGCAGCTGGATTTCCGATTTTACCGTGGGATTTCGTTTCAGCCGGGAAACCGTGACAAGATTGCTGTAATAAAAAGTGAGTTCCGTCAGCTCTGCCACGTAGGACTGCACAAAAAGTGTAGACTTTTCCGGGTCAAGACCACAGGACATATAATCCAGTGCCACCTCGGAAATATTGCTGCGGACCTTCTCCGGGTTGTCCGCATTGTCCGTCAGTGCCTGAGCGTCCGCAATCATAATATAAATTTCATCATATTCGCCGGAATTTTGTAACTCCACACGGCGTTTTAAGGAGCCGACATAATGTCCCACATGGAGTCTTCCGGTAGGACGGTCGCCGGTCAGTATAATTTTTTTCATAAGTCCCTCCAGTTCTGGAAAAGTATTTCTCTCTTCCCTATCAATATATTAATTCTAATGGCATTTAGTAAAAAAGTCAATTTATATTCATTGTGAGTTTCCGCATTTTTTATTGCACACCGTCCCCAATTTTGTTATAGTAGCCCTAAGGAAATCAAATATTTTTAGAAATGAGGGAACGAAATGAAATTAAGAAGGGTGTGCAGCATATTGTTACTGGGAGGAATGATGGCAGCTATGATAAGTGGTTGTGGGAAGGAAGCAGATACTTCCGTCACGGAAACGCCGGCGGCAGTCAGTGAGGGAGCGGTGACGACCTCCGATGCCAAGACATTAAAGGATGCCTTTGCCGGGGATTTTAAAGTGGGAGTGGCGATCAACACTTATCAGCTCCGGGACGAATCCCTGTCAAAGCTGGTAACCGAAAACTTTAACAGTATTACCATGGAAAATGAGATGAAACCGGAAAATATTTTAGACCAGAGAAGCTCCGAGGAGAGCGAAGACGGAACACCGGGAATTAATACGGAACGTCTGGATGATGTTTTATCTCTGGCAGAGAAAAACGGTCTGGCAGTGAGAGGGCACTGTCTGGTATGGCACAGCCAGACGCCGGACTGGTTTTTCTGCGAGGATTACGAGGCCAGCAATCCGCAGGTGGATAAAGATGTCTTACAGAACCGTATGGAGCAATACATTAAAAAGGTGCTGACCTATTGTCAGGAAAATTATCCGGGTGTGGTGTATGCCTGGGATGTGGTAAATGAGGCCTGTGATGATAACGGCGGTTACCGCATGAACAGTAACTGGTATCAGATTTATGAAGATGAATCCTACATCACGGATGCCTTTACCTTTGCTAAAAAATATGCCGCAGAGGGAGTGAAGTTGTTTTACAATGATTACAACGAATATATGCCGGCAAAACGGGATACGATTGTTTCCCTGCTAAAGAATCTGAGAGAGAAAAAACTGGTGGACGGCATGGGCTTTCAGAGCCATTGGGACATGAACTATCCGGACGTAACTCTTATTACGGATGCCATCACGGCCTACAGCAGCATAGAGGGGCTGGAGCTTCAGTTTACGGAGATTGACATGCACAATACGGATAACACCGAAGATGGTTTGAAAAAACAGGCAGAGCGGTACCGGCAGTTTTTTGAGCCGATTCTCAAGGCGGACAGACAGGGCAGTGCCAATGTGACAGGTGTGACCTTCTGGGGCTTCAATGACGGAGTGACATGGCTTACTAATTTTAAGGGAGAAAGCAGCTATCCACTTTTGTTTAATGAGGATAATGAAAAGAAGCCTTGCTATGACAGTCTGTTAGCTTTAGCCACAGAAAAATAAAAGGTATAGTCGGTAAATGACAGGCATATAGTATACCAGTGAGCTTTCCAGTGGAAAAAGGAGGAAACAGTGGCGGATTATATGCGAGAAATCATTTACCTAAAGAAAATAGAGGATGGGATGGTGGGAGCAGGCGGCGGCTTTGCCCGACTGAATCGGAAGAAAGGACGGATGACGATTCATCTCTCCCTTGAGGGGAAAGTGACGGATTCTGAGGAAAAGGTTTATTTAATATATAAAAGACACGGTATTCTTTTGCCGTTTCCGGCTGGGACAACCGGTGCTTCGGAGACATCCGAACTGGAAATTTCAGACGACCGGACGCAGGGTCTGCCGGTGGCGGAGGAAATCTGTGGGATTATCATCGGAAACTCCTCCTCTTACTGGACGGGGGCATGCCGGAAGCATAATGGAGATATTTCGTATGAGCAGGTGCATTTTACAAAAGAAAGGGAAAAAACAAACCCCAAGCCGGAGGTAGAGCCGGAGCCCGAATTAAAAACGGAAACAGAGCCGCAGACAGAACAGAAGTCGGAGGTAGAACAGAATCCGGAACCGGAATCCGTAAAAGCAGCCACCTTAGAGGGTATGCCGGCGCAGGAACCGGAAAAGCTGCAGGATCCGTTTTTGGCCGGACTGGCGGAGATGTATCCCTTTGAGGATGATGAAATGGCATGGTGTCGCCAGATAGAGCCTTCGGATTTTTCATCCTTTCCGATGGAATTTTGGCATTACTCCCGCAACAGTTTCTTATTGCAGGGATTTTATAACTACCGGCATTTATTGTATGCCCATAGCAAGGACAAAAATTATATCGGTGTGCCGGGTCAGTTCCACAGACGGGAACAGTATCTGGCAAGCCGTTTTGGATTCCCAAGATTTAAGGGGACCCATAAAAAGAGGGTTACGGTGGGAGATTTCGGATATTGGCTAAAGGAGCTGTAAAAGACGATGACAACAGATGAGAAATATATGAAAGAGGCAATACGGCAGGCAAAAAAGGCGTATCAGAAAGAGGAGACGCCGATTGGCTGCGTGATTGTGTATCAGGGTAAAATCATTGCCAGGGGATACAATAAACGGAACCGGGAAAAAAATACGCTGGCTCATGCGGAAATAGCGGCCATTCATAAGGCAAGCAAAGTGATTGGAGACTGGCGGTTAGAGGATTGTACGATGTATGTCACACTGGAACCATGCCCGATGTGTGCCGGGGCCATTGTGCAGGCACGAATATCCAGAGTGGTGGTGGGAAGCCGAAATCCGAAAGCGGGGTGTGCCGGCTCGGTCATTAATCTTTTACAGATGTCCGGTCTGAATCATCAAGCGGAACTGACGATGGGTGTTTTGGAGGAAGAATGCAGTCAGATGATGACAGGTTTTTTCAAAGAGCTGCGTGCCAGACGAAAAGCAAAGTCCGGTTGACACAGAACGTAAAAACAGATATAATCAGCAGTGTATTATTGTTAAAATTTCCGTGCAGCCGGGGAGATAGCGGTGCCCTGTACCTGCAATCCGCTATAGCAGGGGTGTTGTCCCGCTTAGGGTCCTTTGACGGAGAGCCGCCCGGAGTAAGTGGCGTTGACGTCTTGGTCTTGCGCAACAGGAACTTGCGAACCGTGTCAGGTCAGGAATGAAGCAGCACTAAACAAATCTTCTTGTGTGACGTGAGGGTGCCGGGGCTGAGTTTACTGCTTTGGTAACGTTTCCGGATTCTGATTCGACGTGGGGCGCACGGATTTTATTAATAATAGATTTTATTAATATTGAGAAAGTATTGAGGTGGCCGTATGTCAGTGGACCTTAATATCAATGGTACGAATTCGATTATCAGAGATAGTGTAATTTATGAAAAAGGAGAACCGGTACAATCGGTGGCTCTGATTGTAAAGGGTCGGGTTACCGTTCAGGCAGATGGAATTAAAATGGTGCTCGGTTCGGGAAATTTTTTGGGAATGTATGATGTTGAAGCAAAAGTGCATTCCTTTACTTATACTGCCTTAGATGATTTAGTATTATATGGATTGCCGGTGAGTAATCTGGAACAAGCATGCCTCCTGTTGGAAGAAAAACCACAATACCGGGGGCTTTTAGTTACGTCCATTAATTTTTTAATGGCAGACATAAATAAAATGTATGTCCGGTTATGGGAAGAAGCAGAAAGGGCAGGTATTTTTGTCCTTGATATGTACAAGACCTACATCGAGGTTGTAAAGGAGTCGGGACTTGTGCCGGAGAAAATGTCCTCCATTGAAAGACTGGAGGAGCAGGAAACAGAGACACCTAAGATAAAGTCTGAGCTTAAGTATTTTCTGCAAAGTGGGAAAATTCCGGTGGAAGCACAGAAAAATTTTTATGGTGGAAATGCCTATGTGGCACAGGAGAATTTTAAAAAGCAGTGTGGGATTATCCCGGATTTGACAGAGGCGTGTCGGCACTACAGTGAATTGCTGTACCGATATTTCCGTATCATGATTATGGATGAAAAAAATCTGTTTTCCCTTGTTGGGAAAATGGCGCTAAGTATAAAGCAATCCGGACAGGATACCAGCAAGCTGAGTGCTATGTTAGATGAACTGCTGGAGAAGATTAATAAAACGGAAAGTACATTGATTGAGGTGGCGGGAGTTGCTCCGAATCTAAACAGAGAGCGGATGGAGCAGATTTATTTTGCCCTGCTATCCGATGAGGCAGGGGATTTGAAGACCGACGAAAAAGATGATATTTCCGTGCTGAATGGCTCACTGCTCCAGATCCTTGAGTATGCCCCGGTACATGGAAAGGTGGCGGGAGAATTTGAGGAAGCAGTGGAGGCATTCCTTGGTCTTGCCGACAAATTTGCCAGAACACCGGAGGCGGCAGCAGTCCGCAAAAGGGTATCGCAGAATTTCTTTGAAATATATGAAGCGGTGGTAAAGAAGAGCTTTGAGGATCCAAATCCACCTCTTGCCGTATCCTTGTTTTTACGGTATGGATATGTCAGTGAAGAACTTTTGACGGCGGATGAAATACGGACATTATTATCCCTGCCATCAATTGAAAATCAGGCATTGGATTGTAAGGTTTATACAATGCCGATGTGGCTGAAGGAAATCGCTGAGGGCAGGAAAAATCCGTCCAAGGATGAGTTTGATACTGATTTTGAAGAGCAGCTGCGGCAGGAAATGATGGAGAAAAAGCGGGATAAAATGAGTGCCGAAGAGGCCTTTGAAAACCCGGATGAGAGAATTCACTTTGAAGTAAATAAAATGCTGCGATACGCAGACCGGGTTATTAACGGAAATATTTCTGCCTTTGTACCGGTGCTTTGTTCCGAGGGAATCTTTAACAAATTAGATAAGGCAGTGGTAACCGGTGCCGCTATTAATGCAGAAGTGCAAAAAATAGAAAAAATTGATTATAGTATTTTCCACCGGGAAAAAATCGATTCCTATCAGCAGGTGGATGTTCCTCATTTTACCAATATTGAGCGGTATGCACCGGATTTTATTTTATTTCCGATATACGGACGCAACTGCATTATGTGGCAGGATATTGAGGGGCGCAGGAAGCAGAGCCATGCCAGAATTTTGATGCCGTCCCTGCTGGAGCAGGATCTTTCGCAGGAAATTATGAAAATGATGGCACATTTTCGGTGGGAGAAATGCCGGACAGATATGGGTGCCCAGTGGAATAATTACCGCTATCCGTCATTGACTAGCGAATATACGGATTACTTGCAATTTTACAGGAAAAATACGGACCTGTCACCGGAAAAGAAGGAAAAGGTAAAGGCACAGTTGCAGCAATGTAATAGTAAACACCGTGAGGTATTCACCAAGGATTATCAGGACTGGATATTGAGGGAATCTGTGGGAGCTATGAAGCTAAACCGGGTATCAAGAAATATTATGTTTACCTACTGTCCGTATGCCCAGGAGATTGCAGAGGGAGTGTTGGTTCAGAATTCCTATCAGGAAGCGGCAAGACGTTATATGACAGAGAAAAAGAAACAGGAGAAGGCATTTGTTGTCATAGAGAGAAAATTTGAGAAAATCGGCGAGGAGATGCCGGAGGAAATAAAACAAACGAAAAAGTATTTGTCAGGTGTATAAGGAGCAGGATACAAATGGGAAAAAGATATGAGATGGTGCGCAGGTGCGCTCAGATTCGTAGTCTGATTGAGGAAAACAAATACACAAAGGCTCTGGAGCAGATTGATGCACTTCCGCTGGAAGAGGTTGGCTCCACGGAGGATTTATATCTGTTTGCCCGGATATATGAAAAAGCAGAGCGCATGGACATGACAAAAAAGATATTTTATATGATATATGAACGCACCCATTCCAGACATGCACTGAATCGACTGCTCCATCTCGTGATTCGTCTGGGGGAAATGGAGGAAGCGAGAGAACTATTTCTGACTTATGAGATGGTGGGAGGAGTTACGTTAGACACCTTTGAACTCCGATATCTTCTGGCAAAGGCAGAGGGAGCACCCCGCAGTAAGCTGATAGAGATTCTGGAGGATTTAAAGAAGGAAGAATATACCGAGGAGTGGGGGTATCAGCTGGCCCGTCTGTATGAGCAGGAGGGTCTGAGAGAGGAATGCATTCAGGAATGTAAGGATATAAAGCTTTGGTTTGGCGAAGGCTCTATTGTGGACAAGGCAATGGAATTGCAGGAAAAGTGCGAAGCTGATGACTGGGAGCCGCCGGTGGGAGAGGAGATTCCGGAGCCGGAGGAACCGGATATGGAAGAAGAATTTGTCTATGCCGCACCACCGATTGATGTGACGGAATTAGAGAAGGCAATGGCGAAGCCGTCAGAGCCGCCGGAAGTATTAGAACCGGAGCCGATGGTAACAGAGGAGGCAGTTTTGCCTGAACCGGAGTCTTCGCAGCAGGAAATGCCACTGGAACCGGAATCGGTACAGCAGACAGATTTGTCGGAAACGGTAACAGAAGAGGGTGCGGTTGTGTCAGAGCCTGTCGTAACGAAAAAGGATAAGCCGCGGGAACCGGCAAATAAAATGTCAATGAAAAAACTGGAAAAGCTTTTGGAAGAAGAGCCGGAAGACATATCGGAGCGGGGCATCCATTATTGTACGATGAAGGGTGCCATTATCCGGATTAAATGTAAAAAGGATGCGCCACATTTTGTATTTGCGGGCGGTGAGGAGCGCATTACCCTGGCGGTGGCAAAAAGAATTACCAAGGAACTAAACAATGTAGGATATTTTTCTGCGAAAAGCATTGTGAAAATAACGGCGGACAAATTGAATCAGCTGAAGTTATCCGAGCAGATGGAAAAGCTGTTAGGAGGCTGTATGCTGGTAATCGATGCGCCGGAACTGACGAAAGAGACAGTAGAGGATATTGTTCAGGCTATTGACGAGAACGGTGACCGGATTGTGGTAATGCTCTCGGGGGACTTTGATGAAATGGATTGCTTCCTGTCGATTTATCCGGAATTGTCAGAGAAGATAAGTCATAAGATTCGCATGTAAGAAAGACACAGTGAAAGAGGAGATAGCGATGGACAAAAAACAGGTATGGAAACCGGGTAATATGTTGTATCCGGTGCCGGCTGTTATGGTGAGCTGCGCAGATAAGCAGGGCAATAAAAATATTATTACGGTGGCATGGACCGGTACAATCTGCTCAGATCCGGCCATGGTATCGATTTCGGTGCGTCCGGAGAGACATTCCTATTCCATGATTCGGGAGACGGGAGAATTTGCAATCAATCTGACGACAAAGGAATTAACTTATGCGGCGGACTGGTGCGGGGTAAAATCCGGCAGGGATGTGGACAAGTTTGCTGCCATGAAGCTGACGGCAATGTCCGGAGAGAAATTACAGTATGCACCGATTATTGCCGAGAGTCCGGTAAACCTTGAATGCCGGGTAACAGAGGTAACGGAACTTGGCAGTCATCATATGTTTCTGGCAGAGATAGAAGATGTGCTCATCAGTGAAAAATATATGAATGATAATGGAAAATTTGAGCTGAATCAAACCGGTCTCGTAGCGTATTCACATGGGGAATATTTTATATTAGGAGAGAAAATCGGGAAATTTGGCTATTCTGTAAAAAAATAATGTCAACTTTTTGTTAAATGTATTCAATTTGCCGTTTTACAAAAGGCAAAACTGTGATATACTTATAGAATGAATGTAAGATTATAAACGTTTCAATCAGTGGAGGTAATGATGAAACAGTATATTATTAAAGGTGGAACACCGCTGCGGGGAGAGGTATTGATCGGTGGGGCAAAAAATGCGGCACTGGGAATTATTGTGGCAGCGATTATGGCAAATGAACCGGTTACGATAGAGAACTTGCCGGATGTGGATGATGTAGATGTATTATTGGATGCAATTGAGGGAATTGGCGCCATTGTGGAGAGACTGGACGTTCACACGGTGCGTATTAATGGTGCGTTAATTAATGACGTTAATGTAGATGAGGATGAGATTCGAAAAATCAGAGGTTCCTATTATTTGGTAGGAGCCCTTTTAGGCAAATATAAAAAAGCACTGGTGGCACTGCCTGGCGGATGCCAGATTGGAAGCCGTCCGATTGACCAGCATATCAAGGGCTTTGAACAGCTGGGAGCGGAGGTGACGATTCATCATGGTCGGATTGATGCCAAGGCAGAGCAGCTGAGGGGAAACCACATTTATCTGGACTGCCCGAGTGTAGGGGCGACCATTAATATTATGATGGCTGCTTGTTTAGCGGAGGGGAAAACCATTATTGAAAACCCGGCAAAGGAGCCGCACATCGTTGATGTGGCGAACTTTTTGAACAGTATGGGTGCCAATATCAGGGGAGCTGGTACCGATGCCATCCGTATCCGTGGTGTGGAGTCCCTGCACGGAAGCGAGTATTCGATTATTCCAGACCAGATAGAGGCGGGAACTTATATGATGGCGGTGGCTGCCACCGGCGGCGATGTTTATATTAAAAATGTCATTCCAAAGCATTTGGAGGCGATTACGGCAAAGCTCATTGAGATCGGTGCGACCGTAGAGGAATTTGCTGATTATGTTCGTGTGGTATCTGACCGCAGATTGTCTTATGCCAATGTAAAAACGATGCCGTATCCGGGCTTTCCGACTGATATGCAGCCGCAGATGACAACACTGCTTGCTCTGTCTGAGGGAACCAGTATCGTGACGGAGACAATTTTTGAGACCCGGTTAAAATATGTGGGAGAGTTGCGACGTATGGGAGCCAATATTACCGTAGAGGGAAATGCTGCTTTTATAACGGGTGTAGAGGGCTTTACCGGGGCAGCAGTCAGTGCACCGGACCTTCGTGCCGGGGCAGCATTAGTCATAGCAGGACTGGCAGCAGAGGGCTTTACCTATGTAGACCAGATTCAGTATATCGAACGCGGATACGAAAATTTTGAGGAAAAAATCAGAGGGCTGGGAGGCCATATGGAAAAGATTGATGCGGAGGATGAGCGTGCGGTCCGCAAATTTAAGATGAAGGTATCTTAGTCTGTCAGGGAGAGGACGACATAAGGAGGGGAAATTGTGCTAGATGAGACAAAGTGTCTTCATTCCGGTTATGAGCCGGGGGATGGAGAGCCTGGGGTATTACCCATTGTGCAGAGTACGACGTACCGTTATGAATCGACAGAGAGACTGGGGGAGTTGTTTAATCTTCCCTCTACTTATCTGTATTCCCGTTTTCAAAACCCTACTGTTCAGGCCGTAGAGGCAAAGATAGCAGACTTAGAGGGCGGTGTCGGTGCCATGTGTACCACGTCGGGGCAGTCGGCTAATTTGATTGCGGTTTTAAATATTTGTCAGGCAGGAGACAGTATTGTCAGCACGGGGACGATATATGGAGGAACGGTAAATCTATTTGCCTTTACGCTGAAAAAACTTGGAATTGAGTGCATTTTTGTAGACGGAGATGCTTCCGAAGAGGAAATTCACAATGCAGTGAAGCCGAATACGAAGCTGATATTCGGAGAAACATTGGCGAATCCGGCACTTACCGTCTTTGATATTGAAAAATTTGCCAGGGTGGCACATAAAAATAAAATCCCACTTATTGTGGACAACACTTTTGCCACACCGATTTTGTGCAAGCCATTTGAATTTGGTGCGGATATTGTGACCCATTCCACTTCTAAATACATGGACGGTCATGCGGTTCAGGTTGGTGGCGTTATTGTAGATGGAGGGAAGTTTGACTGGGCGGCGAGCGGAAAATTCCCGGAACTGGTAGAGCCGGATGACTCCTATCATGGTATCTGCTATGTAGAAACCTTTGCTGAGGCTGCTTATATTTACAAGGCAAGGATGCAGTTGATGAGAGACTTTGGCTGTTATCCGGCAGCACACTCAGCATTTTTATTAAATATGGGTCTGGAAACACTGGCTGTCCGGATGGAGCGTTATTGTGAAAATGCACTGAGGGTGGCTAAATATTTTGAACAGCATGACCTAGTAGACAGTGTCATCTATCCGGGACTGGAGAATGACAAATATCATGAGCTGGCAAAGAAATATATGCCGAAAGGAACAAGTGGTGTAATTTCATTTAATATAAAGGGTGGAAAGGAAGCGGCCGTCCGGTTTATGGACAGCTTACAGCTTGCCTGTAATGAAGTACATGTAGCCGATATCCGGACCTGTGTTCTTCATCCTGCCAGCGAAACTCACAGACAGCTGACAGATGAACAGCTGATAGCGGCGGGGGTAAATCCCGGTATGATTCGTTTCTCTGTGGGACTGGAAAATGTGGAAGATATCATTGCCGATATCAGTCAGGCATTTGAACATGTAACAAATACCTGATTGATGCGGTGATGTCAGATGAGCGCCGCGGGAACGAGGCGCTCGTGGTTTTATCAAATTGTAAAGCAAAGGAGACATATGCGGTGAACGATAAGGTAGAAGTTATTCTAAGGGAAGTAGGTAAGGTAATTCAAGGTAAGGACGAGGCGATAGAGCTTGTCATGACAGCGATTCTGGCGAAGGGACATATTTTGATTGAGGATGTGCCGGGAGTGGGAAAAACGACACTGGCGGTAGCATTTTCCCGTGCCATGGAGCTGACGGAACGAAGACTGCAGTTTACACCGGATGTGCTTCCCAGCGATGTGGTGGGCTTTAATATGATTGGTGCGGACGGAGAGTTTCAGTATAAGCCGGGGGCGATTTTGTGTAATCTGATGCTTGCCGACGAGATTAACCGTACCTCCACGAAAACACAGTCCGCTCTTTTGGAGGTTATGGAGGAGGGACAGGTTACGGTAGACGGTGTGACGAGACAACTGCCAAATCCGTTTATTGTAGTGGCAACACAGAATCCGGTTGGTTCTGCCGGAACACAGATGCTGCCGGAGTCCCAGTTAGACCGTTTTATGATTCGTATTTCTATGGGGTATCCGACCATGGAGGAAGAGATGCGACTGATTAAGGAGCGTCAGGATATTAATCCTCTGAATTTTATTGAGGAGATTATCTCAAAGCAGGAGCTTCTTGGGATGCAGGACCAGGTAAAGCAGGTTTATGTAGATGATAAAGTATTGACCTACCTGTCCAAAATTGTAGATGGTACAAGAAAGCATTCTATGATTACTCTCGGTGTCAGCCCGCGGGGAACTCT
Organism: Lachnospiraceae bacterium; assembly: GCA_022510615.1. Lineage (GTDB taxonomy): Bacteria > Bacillota > Clostridia > Lachnospirales > Lachnospiraceae > Eubacterium_F. Next base: position 15,053 of record JAFLTC010000022.1, read on the forward strand.
GGCATTTATGGATATGGCGAAGGGACGTGCCTTTGTGAAGGGGCGTAATTATGTTCTGCCGGAGGATGTACAGGGAGTGGCGAAGGCGGTTCTGGCACACCGGTTGCTTTTAAACGGTAAGGCCCGTATGAGCCACGTGACAGAGGCCGATGTGGTTGAGGAGATTGTGAGCAAGGTATCGGTGCCTAAATTGTAAAGGAGGCAGCCATGACAATAGGAACACTTCTTTTTGCACTGCTTTTTTTACTGGGGTTGTTTGTTTTCATTTTTTATCTGGAATTTGGCGCGGTGGCCATTATGGGGCTTTTAGTGCTGATACCGGTATTTATGCTGATATTTCTCGTCTTTATGCGAACAAGGGTATCGGTGGCAGTGGATTCGAAAAACCCATTGGCAGAGAAAGATGCCATTGACAGGGCGGCTCGTGCCGTCATTACCCTTTCCGTGGAAAACGGTAGCCGAGTGCTGCCTATTTCAAAGGGCATTGCCAAGGTTGAGTATGAAAATTATTTTTCCGGGGAAAAGGGAAAGATGAAAGTTCGTTTTTCTGTGGATGCAGGAAAAAAGCGTGACAGGAGAATACCTGTTGTGATGCATCATTGCGGCAATGTGGCGATTACGGTAAAAAAAGTACGCATCTATGACTATTTAAGCATATTTGCCTGGACGGTGGGAAAAAATTTCGAGACACAGAATGTGTTGATTATGCCGCCGGTCAAGGAGATGTATCTGGGCAGGGACCGCTGGTACAATGAAACCAACGAGGACAGTGACCGTTTTTCCGTTTATAAAAAAGGCGATGACCCTTCTGAGATTTTTAATATCCGTGAATTTACAGATGGGGATAAAATTCAGCGAATTCACTGGAAGCTGAGCAGTAAAACAGGCAGCCTTATGGTGAAAGAGGGAAGCCTTCCTCTGACGAAGGCCGTACACATTTTTATTGATTTATGTGTGCAGGGGAAAGGGCCGGAAAAATTTGAAAATACGGATTTACTTGTGCAGGGAATTTATTCGATTTCCATGTTTATGATTGAGCATGGGATTCCGCAGAAATATATCTGGTATGACCAGAAAAGTGAAGTGATAGTGGAGCGTCTGGTAGAACATGAGGAAGAGCTTTTCTGGATGTTTCAGGATTTGTTTAAGTGCCGCACTACGACAGAGGAATCTCTGCTTGTGGAGGCATACCTTACCTGGGAAGAGGGAAGAACGTTAGAATCTGCACTGTACCTTACGGTGGCAGACCACGGGGATTTGGAAAGTAGCGGTCTTGTCAGAAATCGTTTGGAAGTAATGGACTTACGAGGTGAAGGACTTGAGGACGAGGAATAGTAAACTGATAAATTTCATATTGGAATCCAGCCAGATTCTGCTTGTATTTCTCGGTGTCTTTTCTGCGTTGATGTGCGCAGCGTTTAGTCTGGAGCTTATTTTTGACCGGGGACTATGTACCCTTATTATGCTGCTGGCTGCCGTCTTATTTTACGGATTGTTTACGGTACTGGAAACTTTCCGAAATGGAAAATTATATGGTATTTTAGGAATTACTCTGTTTTTCTTAGCGATTGGCATCCGCTTTTTCAGTGTGGTCAGAAAGGGCTTTGTCACGATAGTAAATGCATTTTTAAAGGAGTTTATGAATTATTCCGGGGCAAAGCTGACTCTTTTGTCCTACACAGATACAGAAAGTGCCAGTGTAAGATTTTGCACTACCCTTATGCTTCTTCTGATTGGCGTTTATCTGATTGCGATTATCAGTGCATTTTTTTATCGCAGGCGCCGTTCTATGGTATTTCTTGCCCTAACAGTACCCTTTATTGTTGTTCCCATGGTAGTGGGAAAGCTAGGATATTTTTCAAACCTGTTTACTTATCTGGTTGTGGCGGTTGTCGTTGTGGGAACCAGACATCTGCGGACAGATGCGACAGACCGGAGGATGAGGCAGAAATTATCGCTTATTTTAATCATAGCGGGACTTGTATCAGGGGTCCTTTCCTACGCCTTTATGCCGCCAGAGCGTTATGAGCGCGGGCAGGGAAAATTAATTCAGACGAAAAATACGATTGAAGCTCTGGCGACATGGAGTGCCGAAGATGTCTTTTCTTGGTTTAAAGCATATTTTAATGAAGATGCCATAGATTATGGTAAACTGGGTAATAAAAATGAAGTAACCTATAATGGTGATGCACTTCTAAAAATATCCGGCAGTGTCAATACCGGACACGGCATGTATTTAAAGGGATATGTGGGAGACATATATGAGGATAACAAATGGACCTCTCTAAAGAAGAACAATGAATATAATACAGCGCTACAGACGCTGGAAGAAAGGGGAGCCACACCGGAAAGCTGGCACGTGCGTCTTCGCAATGAACTAGGAGACAATGAAACCAGTGGAGCAAAGGATTTGTGGAACATCGGTAAGCTTCGTATCCGGAATCTTGGGTTTGGGTATGGAAACTATCTGATTCCTTACCTGCCTGCGGGAGCCTTCAAGTATGAAAATAACGGACACTCCACGATAGATAATCTGGGGGTTGATTACACCGTTGAATATTACAATATTTACCCGGTGGTACTCCGCCGTGATGTATTAAATAATAACTATTCGCTTGCCAATCTGTCGTTTTGGGAGGATACCCGGACGGAGCGACAGCAGCTGACGGATTTTGTGAAAAAATATTATTTACAGGTTCCGGAAAATTTAAAGACCGTCACAGATGAATTTGCCGATTATTTAGAGCAGCAAAATGACTTACTGAATCGTTATGAACAGGGAACGGCAAATGAGTCTGATATGATCAGGGCAGTAAAAAATTATATTATGAAGGATACCACATACACATTGGCACCGGGCAGAACTCCTTCCGACAGGGATACCGTAGAATACTTTTTACGGGAAAATAAAAAAGGGTACTGTACCTATTATGCCACTTCTGCTGTTATTCTACTGCGGAGTGTAGGAATTCCGGCACGCTATGTGGAAGGCATGTATGTTCCAAAGGATGTCATGGAAAAGTACAAGGAAGGGGAAGAGATTTCTGTATTGGATAAGAATGCCCATGCATGGGTAGAGGTTTATTCGGAAAACTATGGTTTTGTTCCGTTGGAGGTCACGCCGGGCATCGGTGAGGATGAAGCAGAGGAATCAGATGTTATTAATGACGAACTGGATCAGGGGCAGACAGCAAATCCATCGGATTCTAAAGATGGAGAGGACGATAAGACAGAAGAAGTTCCGGAGGAAGTAACACCGACACCATCGGTTACAGAGACACCGGAGGAGAGCATGACCTTTGATGATATTGACGGCAACGAAGATGAGCCGGAGGAAATGGAAGACGGCGGCACATCGGAAGCGATGCCACAGTCATTGATGATAGCACTACAGATTCTGCTTGTCATTCTTTTTGTCGTGGCAGTTCTGGAAGCTCAGCGAAGAATACGCAGGATGATTTTCAACCGGAATTTGAAGGGCTACCGCATGAAGAAAAAAATAAGGATGGTATATCATCATCTGGCACTGGCATTTTTCCAGAAGGGTGCTTTCTACCGTGGACAGCCGATGGCAGTGTTTGCGGCAGAGCTGACGAAAACACTCCATATGCCGGAGGGGGATATGATAAAATTTGTAGACCTTATTTATCATGCAAGATTTGGACCGGATGATATTACGGAGGCGCAATTAAGCGAATTCCGTGTCATATATGAAAATATTCGCAAAAAGTTGTATGCGGATGCAAAAATAATGAGAAAACTATATTACATGTACATCATGGTATTGTAAGGAGGAGAGAACGTGTTACAAAGAACCTATGACAAAGTAAATGCACTGTTTGAGAAATCCAACGGCTATCTTTCAACGAGAGAACTGTTGGAAAACAAAATTACTACGATTCAGATTCGTTCCATGTTAGATGATGGAAAAATTGAGAAAATTTCTCACGGACATTACTGGAGCTTGATGAGTGGAAAGAAAAAGCCGAAAAACTATAAAATGATAGAGGCATGCATGACAAATCCAAGAGCAGTTATCTGTTCACTCAGCGCCTGCTACTATCACGGACTCATAAAGAAGGAGCCGGAGAAATTATATGTTGCCACAGCCCGTACAGATCGGGGTGGTATGAAGCTGACTTTTCCGGTTTCCAGACATTATTTTTCCCTGTTGTCCTTTGATGAGGATGTTGAGAATGTAAAAACTGATTGGGGAAATATAAAAGTATACGGTGTGGACCGGAGTGTATGCGATTGCATTCGTCTGGAGAAGGAAATCGGGCATGATCAGGTAGAGCTTGTGGTAGAGAATTATAAAAAATATAAAAAGCAGAAAATGGATCATTTGCTGGATTATGCAGACCGTATGCGCTTTGGCAAAATTGCAAGGGAATATCTGGGACAGAGCCAGTGAGCCGGAGAGAACGCATTAATCATTTGCTAAAGGGATATGGCATTGTGTCGGTGTTGCTTATTGCTTACTATTTCTGGGTAATCGGGACCGGTCTTGCCATTCTCTGCCCCATCCATCTTTCTACCGGACTGCTGTGCCCGGGCTGCGGTGTGACAAGAATGCTTGTTGCCTTGAGCCGGGGAGAATTTTCCTATGCATTTTCCTGTAATCCGGCACTTCTTTTGCTGGCACCGTTATTTCTGGCAGATATAATCTGGTGGCATTACCTGTATATCCGCTATGGGGAAAAGAAAAGCAGATTCCATACGGTGGCGATTTGGATTATGATTGTATCGCTGCTTGTATTTGGGGTGGCGAGAAATATTATATGATTTTTTAATGTTGCAGAAATGTATTTTTGCAACATTTTTCATATGGAATTCGTTTTATGATTAAGAAGAGACTCAAAGGGAGATACAAAAGAGATGAAAAACGAGACAGAGAAAAAAGATATTATGTTAGATGAGGATTTTATCAACCAGCTGATGAGTAATGATAAGGTTGAGAGATTTTTAGAGGAGGGCGCGGCCTTTCGTACCCTGATGGCGTACTATCGGTGTGCCATTATGGAGGTGGAAACGAAATTTAATGTGTTGAATACCGAGTTTAGTCTGCGATATGACAGAAATCCCATTGAAACCATAAAATCAAGATTAAAGTCAGCGGAGAGTATTATTGAGAAGCTGCATCGGAAAAACATTCCCTTCAGTGCAGAATCCATTGAAAAAAACTTGTCGGATATTGCCGGGATACGGGTGGTCTGTGCCTTTCCGGAAGATATTTACATGTTAAGTGAATGTCTGCTTGAGCAGGATGATATTACACTGGTGGAGAAAAAAGATTATATAGCAAATCCGAAGCCGAACGGATACCGAAGTCTGCACCTGATTGTGGAAACGCCGATTTTTCTCCATAACCAGAAAAGAATTATGAAGGTGGAGGTTCAACTGCGGACCATTGCCATGGATTTCTGGGCCAGTCTGGAACACCGCCTGTACTATAAAAAAGGACATGAGGACGTAGATCTGCGAAAAGAGTTAAAGGAATGTGCGGAGATTAGTGCAGCGTTGGATTTGAGGATGCAGGGAATCCGGGGACAGTTAGAAGAGTAACATAACGTCGCCGTGATGCTGGCACCATCGTGCTAGGAAATTGCAATAGAAAATTACGGCAGAAAAATACTGACAACCGGAATCGTAATAATGGATGCCAGAGTGGACAGCACAACACCACCTCCGGCGCAGTCTGTTTTTCCACCATACTCTTCCGTCACCAGAACGACCATACTTCCTGCCGGCATGGAAAGCATAAGAATGAAAAGTTTTAAAATCATGTTGTCGAAAGGAAGAAACCGGATGAGGAAGGTACAGGCAATGGGAACTATCAGCATTTTCAACAGAAGAAAGCCATACATTTTACCGTTTCTTAACATGGAAGGGATGTCCGAGGCGGCGAGGGAACAGCCGATGAGGAGCATAGACAGGGGGATGCAGGGATTTCCCATATAGCTGCAAAAACTCTGTATGCTGTCTGCCACCGGAATACCGGAAAAGAAAATGGTGAGGGCAATGACTGAAGCAATCACACCGGAATTAAAAACAATCGGGCGGATTTTCTGAAAGAGCGTTCTTTGGCGAGCGCTTTTTTGTTGTCCCTTTGTGACAAGATATATGCCATAGGTATAAATGATAATATTGTAAGCCAGCATATAGACCGCTACATAAATAATGTACTCTGTGCCAAGAAGGGAAGAAACTACGGGAATTCCCATAAAACCACAGTTGGGAAGCAGTGTCACAAGTCGGTAAATCGGAGACTCGGTGGAATCCGGACGAAGAACCGCAATAAGCAGCAGGCCCGCAAGAAACAATATCAAATAACACAGTCCCACCAATACAAGGTTTTCCCAGAAGAGATTGCCGGTGGAAGCAAAGGATTTTCCGAAAACACTATATATTGTCAGAAAGGGATTAAAAATATTGACAACAAGCCCGGACAAACGGGAGGTCATATCTCCTTCCAGCCAGTGCAGGCGGAAAATGATATATCCGACAAACATCATGGAAAAGAGAATTAGCATTTGTCTTGCCACGAGTAAAACGTCCATTTGAAATCCCTCTCATTTCATTTCTTGAAAAATTATTTCCCGGAAGCAGTATAGCACAAAAAGGAAGCCGGCTCAACTGTCGTTTTGTCAGATTATTTATAATTTTTCTTTTTTCGTTCATACTAAATTTTATCCGGACGGAAAGGAAAGGAGATAAAGATGGACGAAAAGGAAAAGAAAATTGATTACCATGAATATGAATTTGGAGAGGAGATTGATAATCTCAATGCCTGCTCCACCACAGACTGCACCGGTCTGATGTGGCGTGCACCAAAAAATGAGGACGAGGTGGAATCCTATAAAAATATATATGATTTTGAACCACCTTTTGTGGAGAAAGAGGAGAAAAAAGAAAAAAAATAATAATCCCCCTTGTTTTTTTGAGCAATTTCACTTATAATAAAATAACGCATGTTATTTAAAAAAATAGTGAAATTGCTTTTTTGTTATAAAAGGCATTTCGGAGAGGAGCAAGTATGAAAAAAACGAAACGAAAAATTGCAGTATGGCTATTGCTGTTGTCCTTTATCTTTGCAACAGTAATACCTTCCGATGGAGTGGCAGCAAAAAAGATCCGCCTGAGCAGTAAAACACTGACAATTAAAATCGGGAAAAGCAAAGTGTTGAAGTTGAATGGCAGTAAAGCAAAGGTAAGCTGGAAGGTTATTTCCGGTAAAAAGTGTGTTGCATTAAAAAAGCAGAAAAAGAATAGTGTGAAAATCACAGGAAGAAAAAAAGGAAGTGCAAAGGTTCAGGCAAAAACCGGCAAGAAAAAATATATTTGCAAGGTAAAGGTGAAAGAGCAGGAGGAAAAGAAACCGGCCACCCAAAAACCGGCAGTGACCGAGAAACCGATACACACGCCGTTTGTTTCCGAAAAACCGTCAACAAAGCCGTCGGAGTCACCGGCGAGAACGGAAAAGCCGACTTCCCCACCGCCAGGAACGGAAGAGCCGACTTCCCCACCGCCAGAAACGGAAGAGCCAACTTCTACACCGGCAGCAGAAAAAGCACCGGAACCGGGAAAGGATTTTTCCATTAACTATGTCAGGGAAAAGATAGAAATATCGAAAAGCTTTGAAGGAGTACTGGAGTATCAGCAAGAGGGAGAAGCAGTCTGGAATAAAGTAGAAAAAAATGAAGATACAGAGGCATTTTCTGACATTTCCCTAACAGAAGCTTTGGATAATGGGAAAAATATGGTTTTGCGCAGAGCGGCAAATGAAGGCAAAACAGCAGCGTCCGAGATTGTAGTGGTGGAAATATCAAGACCGGTATCGACAGCAGATAAATATTATCAGATTGATGTCCGTGCCGGTTATCGGTATGGAATCGAATCCGGTGAGGTTGGCCGGCAGTATGATGTGTATTTTTCCATGCAGCCAATAGAAGATTTTAATACTCTTCTTAAGGAAAACCTAAAGACTCTGATGCGTCGGGCGGTGGATGAGGAAGATACCTTTTATGAAAGCAGTATCAATTACAAATATATCTACATCCGTCTGGCAGCGACAGAAGAATCCTTTGCATCAGCATGGATACAGGCAGAATATCGTTCCCGGGATAATGGCTTTAATTTTGATGATATTCCATAAGGAAATATCATGATTTCCTGTTTTTATTTTACAAAACCGTGTATACATTCCTTCATTTTACAGATAATACTATTACCAATTTATTACTGAACAATAAATGTGTAAAGAAAGTAACTGGAAATGGAGGAAAAACCTCCTTTCACGAAAGGAGCGAGTATGAAAGCAACAGGAATAGTAAGACGGATAGATGATTTGGGAAGGGTGGTTGTTCCCAAAGAGATTCGGAGGACACTAAGGATACGGGAAGGTGACCCACTGGAAATTTATACGAACCGGGAGGGTGGCATTATCTTAAAAAAATATTCTCCCATCGGTGAGCTGGGTGAGCTTGCCAGAGAGTTTGTAGAGGCCGTGGCACAGGTGACAAAGTGCACGGTATGCGTGGCAGACCGTGATATGATTGTGGCTGTGGCAGGACCGAACAAAAAAGAATTTGGCGGCAAGGACATTCACAGAGATTTGATTGAGTGTATTGAGCACAGGGAAAGTGTGCTGGCAACGGATGCTGATATACAGTTTTGCCAGATAACGTCAGATGAAGCAGAAGTGTTTTCGGAAGCAATCAGTACCATAGTCTCGGAAGGTGATGCAATCGGAGCAGTTATTTTATTGTCCCGGAATGCTGAGCGAGAGTTTACTGATTTTGAAGAAAAAATGGCAATTTGTGGGGCAAACTTTTTGGGAAAACAGATGGAGCAGTAAAAAAACACCAAAAATGGCGGAAAAAACCAGAAAAACCTTGACAAATCTGCTGAAAAAGGTTATATATAGTTGTATAGATTGTTTATAAATCTAGTAAATTTTTTTTTTCGAGGAGGATATAATCCATGAATAAGACTGAATTAGTAGCAGCAATGGCTGAGAAGGCAGCATTATCCAAAAAGGATGCAGAAGGCGCACTGAAAGCATTTATTGAGGTTGTGACAGATGAGTTAAAGAAAGGTGAAAAAGTGCAGTTAGTTGGTTTTGGTTCTTTCGAGGTTACTGAGAGAGCTGCAAGAGAAGGCATTAACCCTCTGACAAAGAAGCCAATGAGCATTCCTGCTTCTAAAGCTCCTAAATTCAAAGCCGGAAGAGGCTTAAAGGATGCTGTGAACGCATAATTTTGTTATCATTATTATGGATTTCAGAAGCACTCTGTTGCAGTGGCAACAGGGTGCTTTTTCTTAGGAGGATAAAATGAGACTGGATAAATATTTAAAGGTATCCCGGCTGATTAAACGCCGGACGGTGGCAAATGAGGCCTGTGACGCTGGACGTATCTTAGTCAATGATAAGGTGGCAAAGGCATCGCTGAATGTAAAACCCGGCGATGTAATCGAGATACAGTTTGGTAACAAAAACACAAAGGTAGAAGTAGTAAGTGTAGAGGAAACCTACAAAAAAGATGAGGCAAGGGAGTTGTACAAGTATTTGTAATGAAAGTAAATTCTGCTGCATATATTTATCCTAGAACCAGCTGAAAGGATGGAAAATATATGGTGCAGGAGCAGTCAAGGACCCAGACCGGACAGAAATTAGTCATGCAAAACCGCGAGAAGGTGGAATTAACCGGAGTTACGGAAGTTATTTCCTTTGACAATAAAGAAATTATGCTGGAAACAAACCAGGGAGTGGCAAGATTTGCGGGAGAGAATCTGCATGTGAAGCGTTTGACGCTGGAACGCGGAGAAGTGGCGCTGGAGGGCAGGATTAATGAAATCGCCTACCATGAATCCAATAAGGACAAAACGGCAGGAAGTGTTCTCAGCCGTCTCTTTCGCTGATGGAAATGATTATCGGCCAGCTCCAGTATTTTGGTGCCTCTTTTTTATGGGGTGCTGTTTTGATGTTCTTTTATGATTTTCTGGAGGTGTTCCGAAGGAAGGTAAAGCATGCAAAGGCCGTGCGCTGGTTGGAGGACTGGCTATTCTGGGCGGTGGCCGCCATACTTGTGTTTCAGATGATATTTGCGCTGAATAATGGAATTTTACGTAGTTTTTTTGTGGTATCCTTTGTGGTAGGGATGGTGGGATATAAAAAAATGGCAAAAGGCCACGTAATTGATGCAGTTTGTGCCATAATCACATGGATTTTTCGACCGTACGTTTGGATTCTGAAAAAAATTAAAAAAAAGAATAAAAAAACCTTGAAATAATGGACAAAACCCTATATAATGGCAATATACAGGTTACTACAACGATAGAAAATACAGTTGTAGAATAATGTCGAGGGGATGAGTCCATGAGAGCAAGAAGACGAAAAAAACGCCGGACCGGTTTATATTTGGTCATGCTTGTTGTCGGTATTTTTCTCAGCACGCTGGTGGTGCAGGGATATGGACTGAGAGCAAATTGCCAGAAGCTGGCAACAGAGCAGAATGAGTTAGAGGCAAAAAAGAAGGACCTGCAGAAAAAGCAGCAGGAGATAAAAGAAAAAGCAAGCTACATGAAAACAGATAAATACATAGAAGATGTTGCAAGAGAGAAGTTTGGTCTTGTATATGAGAATGAGATTATTTTTAAAGCAGTAGATAGCGAATAAGACGACAGTTACAATAATCAAAACGACTCCTTCCGATAAAGCGGACGAACACGCGGAAAGCGTGAACGTCCGCTTTATTGGCGTTTCATAAAATTTGTCGAAAAGTTTTTTGGCTTCGGTCGTTGTTTTGACAAAAAATTCCTGTCCGGTTGTCTATACTGTATCTCTAACTTATGTTAGCAAGATGGCATATAGCATAGCGGCGCCGTTATGCTAAGACGGGAGGCATAAGACATTGAAGGATAGACGATTGATTTTGCTGGCAGGACTGGGATTTTTCTTTGGCAGGGTATGGCTGTTTGCCATCAATCCTTTTGGAATTGCTTTTTTTGCGGCAATGTGCGTTGGAAAAAATGGCAGAAAACTGACAGCATTTGCTGTTATGCTGGGAATGATGACCAGTGCATACGGTATCCGGTTGTTAAAATATATTATACTATTTTCTCTGATTTTATTAATGGATTCTATACGGATAAAAATGAAAAAAGGGGAGCTGAATGCATTTTTTATCTCCCTTCTTTGTGGCGGGGTAAATCTGGTTTTGGGGGCAGTAAATAGTGTAATTTCCGTAAATTCGTGGGAAAGCCTTTGGCTGTGCGTACTGGAAAGCATAGCAATACTGGCACTGTCCGGTATTTATCAGAGTGGTGTCCACTTTCTTTTATATGAAGAGTGGGACAAGGTCTTTAAAAACGAAGAGCTAATCAGTATGCTGATATTAGCTGCCACCGCCCTGTACGGCGTTCCCCGGGCAGCAGAAAATCTGTTTTCGGTAGTGGCGACATTAGCTTATCTTTTAGTCCTCTTTATGGGATACCGGTATGGGGCCGCCACCGGTACTATTGCCGGGGCGGCAGGAGGCGTGCTTTCAGCCCTGTCCGGCAATGGCATGATTATGATAGGAATTTATTGCCTGTTAGGGGTCAGCGTAGGAATGTTTCGGAAAATCGGGCGGATTTTAAGCAGCATTGCTTTTTTTGTGACGGGCTGTGCTCTGGTATATGCAGCGGGGTATGAAATTGCGGGAATTGTGGAGCTGCGGGGTATGATATCTGCTGTTATTATTTTTCTTGCCCTGCCAAAGCGTGTAATCCATATGGTGGAAAGGGACGAGGGAAATGAAAAAGAAAATCCCTTTGCTAAAGAAGATATCCGGGTGCTTGCCAATGAAAAAATAGAGGACTTTTCCAACGCTTTCAGACGTCTGTCAAAAAGTTTTGAGGGAGGTGGCGAGAAAAGGGGAAACATATCATCTACAGATGTAGAAAATATCTTTGAAGAATTATCCGAAAAAATATGCGGGAAATGTATCAACTGTAATTTTTGCTGGGACAGGCATTATGAGGAGACAAACCTGAACATACATAATATTTTATGGCAGGCAGGACGGGACGGAAGTGTATCGGTGGAAAAAATAAGTCCTGATTTTGGGAGGAGGTGTGTCCATCTGGCAGCCTATGTGGAGAAGGCAGAGGAAAAAATGGCAGTGGCAAAAATGAATCTTGGTTGGCGCAACCGTTTGGCGGAAAACAGAGAGGTTATGGCAAGACAGATGATGGAAGTGGCAGGGGCACTGAAATCTTTTACATTAGATTTGGGGGAATTTGGTGAGGTGCCTCCGGAATGTAAAAAAAAGCTGGCAGAGGAGCTAAAAAAGGAGGGTGTCCAATTAAAAAAGCTGTGGGCAAAAAAACGCAAGGAGCGGCTGGAAGTAGTATTTACCGGTTGTTGCAAGGGAAATCAGTGTCTGACAAAGACGGATCTTTCCCGTGCCCTGACAGAGGCGGCAGGAGTTCCTATGTGTCCCTGCAGGGAGACAAGAAATGTCCTTTCTGCCGAGGAGGATACGATGTATTTTCGGGAGGATACCCGGTTTAAGGCGTTGACGGGACTTGCCAGAGTGGCAAAATCCGGAGAAAATGTCTCGGGAGATAACTACTCCTTTTTGGAACTTCAGACCGGGGAGCTGCTTATGGTGCTGGCAGACGGCATGGGAAGCGGGGAGCCGGCCTATCGTGACAGTGGAAATCTTATTGAGGCACTGGAGCATCTGATGGAGGCGGGCTTTGAAAAAAAATCGGCCCTGCGACTTTTAAACACACTTTTTGTAATGAATTATGAAGGCAAATCTTTTACGACATTGGATATGGTGTCAGTGGATCTGCACACAGGGAAGTGCGAGATTATGAAAAACGGGGCAGCGGCCACGTTTATCCGCCGTAAGGACCGGGTAGACACGGTGCTCTCGAGAGCTCTTCCGGTAGGGGTGGATATGGAGGCAGAAAGTGATGTGGCAGCGACGGAAATTGAAGATGGGGATATGATTATTATGGTTTCTGACGGTGTCATTGACGGATTTTACGGAGGAATGCCGGAGGCGGTGGAAAAAAAGGATTCACTGGAGGAATTGATTGAAAATCTTCCCTGCCAGAATCCCAATGACATGGCAAACCAGATTTTGATGAACGCACTGGCAAGGAGTGCCAGAGAGGTGACGGATGATATGAGCGTTTTAGTGGCGGGAATCTGGAATAAAATTTGACGAATACAGGAAAAATCAGTAATATAATAGATAGAACAAAATTTAGTTACACACCGGGAGAGATTTTTCCGGAACCAATGAGAAAGTGTGAAAAATATTGAAAGAGCGGCTAATCGATTTTAATAACAGGCATCATTTATTTTCCAGAGGGGACAGTATTGTCATCGGCGTATCCGGCGGTGCAGATTCTGTCTGTTTGTTGCGGCTTTTATCGGAAATAAAGGAAGAGTATGAATTGTCTTTGTCAGTTCTCCACGTCCACCATGGGATACGGGGCGGTGAGGCGGACAGGGATGCGGCATTTGTAGAGAATATGGCAGGCTGTCTGGGGCTGCCTTTTTCGCTTGTCAAAAAGGATGTGCCGGAAGTGGCAGAAAGAATGGGACTGACCTTAGAGGAGGCAGGACGTAGGATTCGCTATGAGGCGTTTGAGGAGTACCTGAAAAAAACCGGAGGGAACCGAATTGCCCTTGCTCATCATCAGGATGATTTGGCAGAGACGGTTTTGTTTCACTTATTCCGGGGCAGTGGTCCGAGAGGACTGGCAGGAATTCCGGTAAAGAGAGGAGCTATTATCCGTCCGTTACTGTTTGCAGGCAGGGAGGAAATAGAAAGCTGGCTGAAAGAAAAAGGATACGATTATTGTGAAGATTCCACCAATGCAAGCAGGGAGTATACGAGAAATAAAATTCGTCACGAGCTGCTTCCCTTTGCGACAAGGGAAATAAACAACCGGGCGGCAGAGCATATTGTCCGGGCGGCAGAGAAGCTTGCCGACTGGCAGCAATATGTAGAAAAAGAGGGGCAAAATGCCTATGAAAGGCTGGTGCGAAGAGATGGAGAGAAAATCTGCCTGAAAGTCATACCATTTCACGACACGAATTCGGTTTTGCAGGGAGAGGTACTGCGGCGGATTTTTGAAGAAATGATTCCGGGAGCGAAGGATATCGGTGAGATACATTATGAAATGGTGCAGGGACTGGCAGAAAAAGAGTCCGGAAAAATCATTTCTCTGCCTCAGGGGATTTTTGCCGTGAGAAATTATGAGGAGATATACTTTTTCCGGGAAACAGAACCGAAAGAGGAGAAAGAAGTATATATTGAATGTGAGGTGCCCTCGCAGCATATAGTAAACCGTAACGGGAATTATTATCATATTTCTATCCGGGTAGAGGAAAGAGAAAATTTACCTGTCGAAATTCCTCAAAAAGACTATACGAAATGGTTTGATTATGATAAGATAAACAGTAGTTTGTTACTCCGCAATCCAAGAGAGGGAGATTTTTTTGTGCTGGATAGCGAGGGTAGGACAAAAAAACTGAACCGGTACTTTATTGACCGGAAGATTCCGGCCGGAGAGCGGGCAGAACAACTTGTGCTGGCTGACGGCGCCCACGTGCTCTGGGTAATACCGGATCGCATCAGTGCTGAGTACAAAATTACGAAACATACAAAACGAGTTTTGGTTGTGACCAAAGAAAGGATACCACGATGAAGGAAGAAGTCCGAGTATTAATCGATGAGGAAAAGGTAGCGAAACGGGTGAAGGAGCTGGCGGAACAGATTAACCGCGACTATGAAGGGAAAAAAATACATATGATTTGTATTCTGAAAGGAAGTGTATTTTTTACCTGTGAACTGGCAAAATATATTAAGGTACCGGTAAGCATGGATTTTATGAGTGTATCCAGCTATGGTGACGGACTGACCAGTTCCGGCTGTATTACGATTAATCAGGATTTGACAATGAATATCGAGGGAAAAGAGGTTCTTCTCGTAGAAGATATTGTAGACAGCGGCAGGACGCTTTCCTATCTGGCACATATGTTGCAAAAAAGAAATCCGGCGAGTTTAAAAATCTGTACCCTGTTAGATAAACCGCAGTGCCGGGTAGCAGAGGTGGAATCTGCCTATACCGGATTTGAGATCGAAGATTTGTTTGTGGTGGGCTTTGGACTTGACTATGCCCAGAGATACCGCAATTTGCCATATATTGGGGAACTTATAATAAAGGAGGATTAACTTGAAATGAAGGGTTTGAAAGGATATGGCTTTTTTTTCATTGTGGCGGCGGTTATTCTCGCTGCCGTTCTTTCCAATGGACTGTTTGCCGGATTTAACCGGGAAAACTATTCCTATTCTCAGTTCAAAAAGGATATGACAGAAAAAAAGGTCAGTTCCGTAACCGTAAGACAGAATCCGGAAGTACCGACAGGTGAGATTATGGTAACGATGTCGGATAAAAAGACGAAAAGTTTTTATGCACCGGATGTCAATACCGTATTAACCTATCTGGATACGGCAAATTTTACCTCCGTAACAGTCATTGATGTGGAGAGAACGCCATGGTATCTGGAGCTATTACCATATGTGCTTGGATTTATTTTAATCTTTTTGTTATTTAGTATGATGACCAGCCAGACAGGTGGCGGTGGCGGCGGAAATGCCAAGATGATGAACTTTGGTAAGAGCCGTGCCAGAATGACGGCACCGGACGAAAAGGTAAAAACCTTTGAGGATGTGGCGGGACTGGTAGAGGAAAAGGAGCAGCTGGAGGAAATTGTTGACTTTTTGTCAGCACCTCAGAAATATACTAAACTGGGTGCCAGAATTCCGAAAGGCGTGATTATGGTTGGACCGCCGGGAACCGGTAAAACCCTGCTTGCCAAAGCAGTGGCCGGAGAAGCAGGCGTTCCGTTTTTCAGTATATCCGGTTCGGACTTTGTGGAGATGTTTGTCGGCGTCGGCGCCTCCCGTGTCCGTGATTTGTTTGCTGAGGCAAAGAAAAATTCTCCTTGTATCGTATTCATCGATGAAATTGATGCCGTGGCGAGACGACGGGGAAGCGGACTTGGCGGCGGACATGATGAAAGGGAGCAGACCCTGAACCAGATGTTGGTGGAAATGGACGGTTTTGGCATTAACGAGGGAATTATTGTCATGGCGGCCACGAACCGTGTGGATATTCTGGACCCGGCAATTTTGCGCCCGGGGCGATTTGACCGACGGATTCATGTGGGACTGCCGGATGTTCACGGCAGAGAGGAAATCTTAAAAGTTCATGCGAAAAATAAACCACTGGCAGAGGATGTTAATCTGGAGGATATCGCCAGGACTACTGCGGGCTTTGCCGGTGCGGATTTGGAAAATCTTCTGAACGAATCTGCTATTTGCGCGGCAAGAGAAAACCGTGCCTATATTGTGGATGAGGATGTGAAAAAGTCCTTTATCAAAGTAGGTATTGGCGCAGAGAAAAAGAGTAAGATTATTTCTGAAAAAGATAGAAAAATTACGGCATTTCACGAGGCAGGCCATGCCATTTTATTCCATCTTCTGCCAGATGTAGGACCGGTCTATACCGTTTCCATTATTCCTACCGGTCACGGTGCGGGAGGATATACGATGCCACTGCCGGAAAAAGATGAAATGTATCTGACAAAGAGTAAGATGTTGCAGAATATTACTGTTGCCCTGGGCGGACGGATTGCCGAGAAGCTTGCTTTTGATGACGTGACCACAGGAGCAGTGCAGGATATTAGACAGGCAACAGAAGCGGCAAGGGAAATGGTAACGAAATATGGATTTTCCGATGAACTTGGTATGATTAATTACAGTACGTCTGACGATGAAGTCTTTATCGGACGAGAGTTGGGACAAAAGAAAAATTTCAGTGAGGGTACAGCGGAAGTGATTGACAGGGAAGTAAAGAAAATTATTGATACCTGCCACGAGAAAGCCACTAACTTGTTAAAAGAGAACATTGAAATTTTAAATAAGTTGTCGGAATTACTCATTGAAAAAGAAAGAATCGGGCAGGACGAATTTGAGGCATTGTTTGAACAAAATGCCCAGATAATTTCAGAAAATGAATAACAAATTGTGCAAAAGTTCATAAGGGAGAAAATTGTTGGGCAATTTACACAAAAGAGATTATGAAAAAAATCAAAGTTTGTGCACACTGTTTTTAGGGATGGTGGTATAGTAATACACGTAAACCCCAATACATTATATAGTTTTTGCTACACCCCATAAGTAACAAAAATACCTTCTCCCAAAAGGACAGCGTCGTGAAGCTGTCCTTTTGACTTTTCTAAGGTTGATTTTCTAAGAAATAAAAATACAAAAAGAAGAAAGACACAAGGAGTCTTTATACTGACGGAGGTTATCCATGATAGAAGGACAAATAAACAGAGAAGCCATATTTAGCGACCAGACGGCAAATTTTATGATGCCGGTGCAACCGAAAAAATTTGAGGTGCTGACACTACGCTGCCGCGTGGCG
>JAFLTC010000023.1 GCA_022510615.1 Lachnospiraceae bacterium
ATCCAATGTGGCTCGGTAGCCACCAGACCATACTCACCATATGTGATTTTATTTCCACGTAACGCCTTTCCTTTCATGGAGCCGCGAAACTGTTTACGACGTTTTACTCTCTTAGGCATTAACATTATTTATCGCTCCCTTCCTTTGAACTAGCCTTGGCTGGTTTTTCGCCTTTGGTTGGAAGTACCTCGCCATGGTAAATCCATGTCTTAACACCGATTTTACCATAGGTTGTATTTGCTTCAGCGAAACCGTAGTCAATATCGGCACGGAATGTCTGCAACGGAATATTTCCCTCACTGTAGAACTCAGTACGGGCCATATCAGCACCACCCAGTCTTCCGGAGCAGGCTGTCTTAATTCCCTTTGCACCGGCCTTCATAGCTCTTCCCATACAGGATTTCATAGCACGACGGAAAGAAATACGGTTTTCTAACTGCTGTGCAATATTCTCTGCTACTAACTGGGCATCACTGTCCGGCTTCTTCACTTCTTTAATATCTACAAGAACCTTTTTGGTTGAATACTTGGCAAGCTCGCCCTTTAATTTTTCAATCTCAGCGCCGCCCTTACCAATTACAACACCTGGTTTTGCCGTATAAACTAAAACTTTAACACGATCTGCAGTTCTTTCAATCTCAATACTGGAAATTCCTGCATGATATAATTTTTTCTTTAAAAATTCACGGATTTTATAATCTTCCGCTAAGTTGTCGGAAAAACTGGCATCATCAGCATACCATCTGGATTCCCAGTCTTTAATCACGCCAACTCGTAAACCGTGTGGATTAACTTTTTGTCCCATCTTAATCTCCTTTCACTATCTTTCATTCAAGATTATTGTAATATGGCACATTCTTTTCTCAATGCGGTAAGCCATACCACGTGCTCTTGGTCTGATTCTCTTCATTGTAGTTGCTTTATTTGCAAAGCACTCATCAATGTAAAGATTGTCTGGGTCCATGCCATTGTTGTTCTCAGCATTTGCAATGGCAGAGTTCAGTAACTTTTTAATTACTGAAGATGCATATCTTGGATTATATTCCAAAATACCAAGTGCTGTCTGCACATCTTTACCACGGATAGCGTCCAATACGAATCCTGCCTTCTGGGCAGAAATTCTGGCATGTGACAGCTTAGCATATGGTCTTGTATCTTTGTTCTGGTTTCTTTCTTTCTTGATCTGTGTTCTATGTCCCTTAGCCACTTCTCAGAAACCTCCTTTCATACATTTAAAAATTAGCCTCTCTTTTCGTCCTTGCCATGTCCTCTGTAGGTTCTTGTTGCTACAAACTCACCGAGTTTATGACCAACCATGTCCTCTGTAACATATACAGGCACATGCTTTCTCCCGTCATGGACAGCAATCGTGTGTCCCACGAAGCTTGGGAAAATAGTAGAACGACGTGACCAGGTTTTAATTACGGATTTATCTCCGGACTCGTTCATGGCATCTACTTTTTTCAGTAAATGCTCATCTGCGAATGGTCCTTTTTTTAATGAACGTGACATGATTCACTGCCTCCTTTATTTTCTAACGCCAAAGCCTTACTTTGCCAGGGCTTTTCCGTCGCGTCTTCTGATAATCATCTTGTTCGACTGTTTATTTTTCTTTCTCGTCTTATAACCAAGAGCAGGTTTACCCCAAGGTGTACATGGTCCCGGACGTCCAACCGGTGCTCTACCTTCACCACCACCATGCGGATGGTCGTTCGGGTTCATAACAGAACCGCGGACAGTCGGGCGGATACCCATATGGCGTTTACGTCCTGCCTTACCAATATTAACAAGGTTGTGCTCGGTATTTCCTACCTGTCCGATGGAAGCGCGGCAAACAATCGGCACCATTCTCATCTCTCCGGATGGCATACGGATAATCGCGTATTTACCTTCCTTTGCCATCAGCTGGGCACTAACACCGGCAGCACGTACTAACTGACCGCCATGACCCGGATGCATCTCAATGTTGTGAATCTGTGTACCAACCGGCATATCCTTCAGTTCCATGCAGTTGCCGACTTTTACTTCGGCAGTGGCTCCATTCATAATTTCCTGTCCCACTTCCAGACCTACCGGAGCAAGGATATATTTCTTTTCGCCGTCTGCATAGCATACCAGCGCAATATTTGCTGTTCTGTTCGGGTCGTACTCAATTGTCTTTACAACAGCCGGAATACCATCTTTATTTCTCTTAAAATCAATAATTCTGTATTTTCTTCTAGAACCGCCGCCACGGTGTCTTACTGTAATCTTACCCTGAGCGTTACGTCCTGAGTTCTTTTTCAAAGAAACTGTCAGGGACTTTTCCGGTTTTGATGTGGTAATCTCTTCAAAATCATAACCGGTCATATTTCTTCTAGAAGGTGTATATGGGTTATATGTTTTAATTCCCATGAGTTACACTCCTTTCAATGTGATTTATAATCCTTCAAAAATTTCAATATCAGCACTATCCTCGGTGAGCTGGACAATGGCTTTCTTTTTCTTTGCCGTCTTTCCAACTACCATGCCACGTCTACGTTTTTTACCGCCCAGATTCATGGTATTTACCTTGGAAACCTTTGTTCCCGGAAACATTTTTTCTACTGCTTCCTTAATCTGGGTTTTCGTAGCATCTGTGTGCACGTAGAATGTATACTTCTTATATTCCATGCCAGCCATTGATTTCTCTGTGATAACCGGTTTTGAAATAATGTCATAGTATTTTAAATCTGCCATTATGCGTACACCTCCTCGATTGCTTTTACAGCATCCTTGGTAATTATTACGGTATCATATTTCAGAATGTCGTATACGCTAATGGAATTTGTATACACGCCTCTTGCTGCCGGAAGGTTTCTGACAGAAAGAATTGTGTTTGCTGCATCACCATCAACAACTACCAATGCTTTGTTTACTTTCAGGTTATCCAAAACTTCTTTCATCTTCTTTGTCTTTGGAGCCTCAAAATCCAGAGAATCCACAACAATGAACTTATCCTCACTTACCTTTGCAGATAATACGGACTTCATCGCTGCTGCTTTTTCTTTCTTATTCATCTTGAATGAATAATCTCTCGGAACCGGTGCAAACACAACACCACCGCCGGTCCACTGTGGAGCACGGATAGAACCCTGTCTTGCATGACCTGTTCCCTTCTGTCTCCATGGTTTCCTACCACCGCCGCGAACTTCAGAACGTGTCTTTGCTTTCTGTGTTCCCTGACGTTTATTAGCCAGTTGCAGAACAACTGCCATATGAACTAAATGCTCGTTTACCGGAGCAGCAAAGACGGAATCATTCAGTTCCATTTTTTCCACTTCTTTGCCTTCCATATTATAAACAGATACGCTTGCCATCTGTGTCTTCCTCCTTTCCGAAAAGTTATGCCTTTACGGATTCTTTAATGATTACTGTTGATTTCTTCGGTCCCGGCACAGCACCTTTTACTAACAGCAGATTGTTCTCTGCGTCAACTCGTACAACTTCCAGGTTCTGGATAGTTACCTGTACAGCACCCATCTGACCAGGCATTTTCTTGCCTTTAAATACTTTACTCGGATCCGAAGCTGCGCCATTTGATCCGGCATGTCTATGGAATTTGGAGCCGTGACCCATTGGTCCGCGTGACTGTCCATGGCGTTTAATCGCACCCTGGAACCCTTTACCTTTTGTCTTTGCGGTAACATCAATCTTGTCACCAGCTTCAAAAATATCTGCTTTAATTTCCTGTCCTAACTCGTACTCAGCTGCATTGTCAAACTTGAACTCCGTGAGGAATCTCTTGTTCTCTACTCCTGCCTTTGCCAAGTGTCCTTTGATTGGTTTATTCACTAACTTCTCGCGAATATCACCGAATCCTACCTGTACTGCCTCATATCCGTCGTTCTCAACTGTCTTTACCTGAGTAACGTAAACCGGACCAGCCTGAAGTACGGTAACCGGTGTCAACACACCGTCTTCGTTGAAAATCTGTGTCATTCCAACTTTTGTAGCTACAATAGCTTTGTTCATTTTCTTTTCCTCCTATAAATTCTACAGCGGATTGTCTTTCATAATCTATATAAGAAAAGCGGAAAAACAATCATCCTAGATGGTTACTGCCCTGTCCTGAACCGTAGACCACATCATAACCATAGGACGAGGGTACTAATTTCACCCCCTCGCTTCCTACTATATAAATAGGAAACTTATGCAAAAATGCTTTTACGCATTTTTCATCTTGATGTCAATCGCAACTCCTGCAGGCATTTCCAGTCTGGAAAGTGCATCTACAGTTTTCTGTGAAGGTGTCAGCACGTCGATTAATCTCTTATGAGTTCTCTGCTCGAACTGCTCACGGGAGTCTTTGTATTTGTGTACCGCTCTTAAGATGGTAACAACCTCTTTCTTTGTAGGCAGTGGCACAGGCCCACTCACCTTTGCTCCTGTTTTCTTCACTGTTTCAACCAACTTTGCTGCTGCAAAATCGATTAATTGATGATCATATGCTTTTAATATGATTCTCATTTTTTGACTTGCCATAAAAATAGCCGCCTCCTTTTCGTACTCTTTTAATTAGTAGTACGACAAGTGGTGACTGTACACTCATCCGTGTGTGTCCTATCGGTTCATTATATATACCTCCCGGATAGGGAGGGTAATGACACACACGTTTATCTGCTCGTGGCAGAAAGTATGTTACTGTACAGTGACTTGTCGTCAGGTTTACAGACCGAAAAATATTGCTGACCTTTCGGCCTCTTGACATTCGCTCCACGGAAAAACCCGCTAAAATGAATAGCGGCAACCTCTCGTTTCATCGCTATCATGTCACAGCAACGTCTAGTATACACCATAATTTCCCACAATGCAAGAGTTTTTTTCACGAAATTTACAAGCCATGCAAAATAACGGTTATCCAACTATCCGTCGAGAATTTATTCTCGTAAGGATAGTTGAGTGGCCGTTATTTTATACGGCGCCAGCCGTGACCGAGTGTGCGAAGCACACGAGGTTGCATGGCGTATAAGTTTTTTATACGGCGCCAGCATAGCGAACTTCGTTCGCATGGACCGAGGCGCAAGCCGAGGTTGCATGGCGTATAGGTTTCTAGATATTCCATCCTTTATTCCAGTAATTTTACTTGTATAAACCCTTCCGCTATGTTATAATATCTATATTGCCGCACCACCCTTTTTTATTTCCATTACAGTTGGTGTTCTGTAAATGGAAACGAAGCGGCAATGTTCTTCATAAACACTCCTTTGCAAATGAGAAAAATCCCCAGAGATAATACTCTCTGGGGATTCGGTTTTTATTAATACGCATTCAAAATCCCAAAGCCACGTTCTCCCCCCAACTCCCCTATTTCCTCTACATCCATATGGGTAATCTCCACATACCTTCCCTGCTGTATCAATCGCAACAGTTCTCTTAACTCCTTCTCGGTCCCCTGAGCTTCCATTGTCACTGTGCCATCCGTCTCATTTCTCACCCAGCCGGTAACGCCAAGACTGTTTGCCGCCTGTGTGGCACGGTACCGGAATCCCACACCTTGAACATCTCCGTAAAAGCGATAGCTTCTTCTCATAATCCCTCCCGGTTTCTATTTGTTGCCAAGCTGCCATCTTCCACTGGCCCCACATGGCAGAATAAGATTTTCACCCCGCACCGGAAGTCCAATCTCGTCCGCCCCTACTTTTCCACCAAAACGACTGGCAATCTCCAGATTCATCATATAGGAAAGAACTGCCGGCTGCAGTCCTGTCGTATAAGAATTAATTAGAAAAAATAACGGTTCTTTGGATAATATTTTCGTACAGAGTTGTATCAGCGAAAAAATTTTCTCCTCAATCTTCCAGATTTCCCCCTTTGGTCCCCTGCCATAGGAAGGAGGATCCATAATAATCCCCTCATAATGGTTTCCTCTCCGGATTTCCCGCTCCACAAATTTTACACAGTCATCCACCAGATAGCGAATAGGGGCATCCATAAGACCGGAGGCCGCTGCATTTTCCTTTGCCCATGTTACCATTCCCTTTGAGGCATCCACATGGGTAACTGCTGCCCCCGCCTTGGCACAGGCAACGGTGGCTCCACCGGTATAGGCGAAAAGATTCAGAACCTTTACCGGACGCCCCGCCTCACGAATCAGCTTGCCTGCCCAGTCCCAGTTGACTGCCTGCTCCGGAAAAAGCCCGGTATGCTTAAAGCTGAAGGGCTTTAGATGAAAGGTCAGCTCACCGTAAGAAATCTCCCACTGCTCCGGCAAATCAAAAAACTCCCACTGACCGCCCCCCTTACTGCTCCGATGATAATGTCCATTTTTCCGTTTCCATTCCGGGGCTTTATGAGGGGTATTCCAGATTACCTGAGGGTCCGGGCGAACCAGGATATAATCGCCCCAGCGTTCCAGTTTTTCCCCTGCCGAAGTATCCAGTACCTCGTAATCCTTCCATCCATCTGCAATCCACATAAGTGAGTGCCGCCTTTCATTATTTGCCAGAAAATGTCTCCTTGAAGCTTTTCCCAATATCCTTTACACCCTCCTCCAGAGAGTGGGCCATCTGGTCTATCTTTTTATCAAGTTCCTTTTCCTTTGCATAACGTCCCGCCTTATCTGCGGCATTATTGACTCCGTCTACTACCTTTTCAAAACCGTTCATCATTTTATCCTTATTCAATAATGGCATGCTGACACCTCCTGATTTTTTAGCTTCTCCTAAAAAAATCCTTCTATATTAAATAACAACTTATCAACAATTTATCTCTGCCTTGATACCAAGCAGTTCCTTGTTTTCGGAAAGAATCGGCTGTATTACTTCCTCTACAAACTCTTTTACCTGACTTGGCGCACGTCCTACATATTTTGCAGGTTCCATTGTCTTTTGCAATTCCTCCAATGTCATCGGGAAGGCTTCATCCTCTGCAATCAATTCCAGCAGATTATTATCTAGTCCCCGCTCCTTGACATTTCTTCCGGCTTCCATGGAAAGCTCACGAATCTTTTCATGAAGTTCCTGACGGTTTCCGCCGGCCTTCACGGCATCCATCATAATATTTTCCGTTGCCATAAAAGGCAACTCTGACATCAGGCGTTTTGTAATGACCTTATCATATACCACCAGACCGTCTACCACATTCAGGAACAAATCCAGAATACCGTCCACGGCAAGAAAGCCCTCCGCCACACTCAGACGCTTGTTAGCCGAATCATCCAGCGTTCTCTCAAACCACTGGGTCGCAGACGTAATCGCCGGATTTAACGCATCAATCATGACATAACGAGAAAGAGAGGCAATTCGCTCACTGCGCATCGGATTTCTCTTGTATGCCATGGCAGAAGAGCCTATCTGGCTCTTTTCAAAAGGCTCCTCAATTTCCTTTAAATGCTGAAGCAGACGAATATCATTGGAAAATTTGTGAGCCGTAGCGGCAATGCCTGCCAGCACATTACATACTCTGGTATCCAGCTTTCTTGAATAGGTCTGTCCCGATACCGGGAAGCAGGCTTCAAATCCCATTTTCTCTGCAATTTTCCTGTCTGCCTCTTTACATTTTGACTCATCTCCGTCAAACAATTCCAGAAAGCTTGCCTGGGTTCCCGTTGTTCCCTTGGAGCCAAGCAGCTTCATATTCGCAAGAACATGATCCAGATCCTCCAAATCCAGCAAAAGCTCCTGCATCCATAGCGTAGCGCGTTTTCCCACCGTAGTGGGCTGTGCCGGCTGGAAATGGGTAAAGGCAAGGGTAGGCAAATCCTTGTATTTCATGGCGAAATCCGCCAGTTCATTCAACACATTAACTACTTTTTTCTTCACCAGCTTCAATGCCTCTGTCATAATAATAACATCGGTATTGTCCCCCACATAGCAGGAGGTAGCTCCCAGATGAATAATGCCCGCTGCCTTTGGACACTGTTGTCCATACGCATATACATGGCTCATTACATCATGGCGCACTTCCTTTTCTCTCGCCTTTGCCACATCATAATTAATGTCCTCAGCATGGGCTTTCAACTCCGCAATCTGCTCGTCCGTAATACGGGGATTGCCATCGGCATCCTTTAAGCCCAGCTCCTGTTCCGTCTCTGCCAGGGCAATCCACAATCTTCTCCATGTTCTAAATTTCATATCCGGCGAAAAAATGAACTGCATCTCCTTACTGGCATATCGCTCCGATAAAGGACTTACATATTTATCTGTACTCATATTTACCTCCTTGCTGCATTCAGTCTTCCTCATTTTAACGGCTTATTTCTCGTACTCTCCTCGTATATCCTCTTTTGGCGGAGCTACCGGATAATTTTCCGAAAAGCAGGCGTCACAATAACCGGTATCTCCCTCTATCAGCTCCGGAAGTCGTTCTCCGTCCAGATATCCTAAGGAATCTGCCCCGATTAATTTACAAATCTCTTCCACCGTATTATTATGGGCAATCAGCTGGTCACAGCTTGGCACGTCCGTTCCAAAATAGCAGGGATATAAAAACGGCGGTGAACTGATGCGCACATGTACCTCACTGGCACCGGCATCCTTCAGCATTTTTACAATGAGTCCGCTTGTGGTTCCCCGGACAATGGAATCATCCACCATGACAACACGTTTTCCCCGGACAACCTCCTTGAGTACATTTAACTTAATCTGTACACTGGATTCCCTCGCTGACTGCTTCGGCTTAATGAAGGTACGACCCACATAGCTGTTTTTCACAAAAGCAGTTCCATAAGGAATATTTGCCTGCAGGGCAAAACCCATGGCCGCAGCATTACCGGAATCCGGAACACCTACTACGATATCTGCCTCGGCAGGATGCATCTGAGCCAGAATCTTTCCTGCCATAATGCGGGAATTATAAACGCTGACGCCATCCACATAGCTATCGGGTCTGGCAAAATAAATATACTCAAAAATACATTTTGCCGGCTTTCCACCACACAGACTTTCATCGGAAGCAATCCCGTTTTTATCCAGCATGACAATTTCACCCGGTTTTACATCCCGGACAAATTCTGCTCCCACCGCGTCCAGAGCACAGGTCTCACTGGCGAGCAGATAACAATTATCTCTCTTTCCGATCACCAGCGGACGGAATCCAAACGGGTCTCTGGCACCAATCAGCTTGCGGGGACTGGAAATAACAAGAGAATAGGCTCCCTTTAATTTCATCATGGCGTTTTTTACAGCCTCCTCTACGGTCTTTGTTTCCAATCTCTCTCTGGCAATATGATAGGCAATCACTTCTGTATCAATGGTAGTCTGGAAAATCGCACCGGTATACTCCAATTCCTTGCGAAGCTCCGGAGCATTTACCAAATTGCCGTTGTGTGCTAACATCAAGGTTCCCTTGACATAATTCAGCACTAAGGGCTGGATATTCTGATTATTGCTGGCCCCTGCCGTGGAATAACGGACATGGCCGACACCGATATTTCCCTTTAATTTTCCAAGCTTTTCGGCATCGAAAACTTCGTTTACCAGTCCCATTCCCTTGGAGGAAAGAACTTTCCCCTTCGGACCCTCGGTATCGCTGACCGCAATACCGCAGCTTTCCTGTCCTCTGTGTTGCAGGGCAAACAATCCGTAATAAATCGTGGAAGCCACATCGCCTCCGTCTAAATCATACATTCCAAATACGCCACACTCCTCGTGCAGACCGTCAGAATAAAATTCACTTATATTCGAATCCATTCCTAATCCTTTCTTTTCTACTTTGTAAGCCCGATTCGCTTTGCTACTTCATTATAGGCGTCTTCCACACCGCCAAGGTCTCGGCGGAAGCGGTCCTTATCTAGTTTTTCTCTCGTTTTAATATCCCAGAAACGACAGGTATCTGGTGAAATTTCATCCGCCAGTATAATCGTTCCGTCATCGGTCTTTCCAAACTCAATTTTAAAATCAATCAGCTCAATGCCGCACTCCTCAAAAAATTCTTTGAGGAAATCATTTACCATAAAGGCATATTTCGTAATGGTATCAATATCCTCCTGAGTGGCAATACCGATTGCCTTTGCAAAGTAATCATTAATTAATGGATCCCCCAAATCATCATCTTTGTAGCTGAACTCCAGGGTAGGACACAAAAGCTTTCTGCCCTCTTCAATGCCCAGACGTTTGGAAAAACTTCCGGCAGCCGTATTGCGGATAATAACCTCCAGCGGCACAATACTAACCTTCTTTACCGCCGTTTCACGGTCACTCAGCTCCTCCACATAGTGAGTCGGAACTCCTGCTTTTTCAAGCTTCTGAAACAGAAAATTCGTCATACGATTGTTAATCACGCCCTTGCCCACAATGGTTCCTTTTTTCTCACCGTTAAATGCCGTAGCATCATCTTTGTAGTCAACGATATACACGCCTTCCACATCTGTTGCATATACTTTCTTTGCTTTTCCCTCATAGAGCATTTCTTTCTTTTCCACGTTTTGTCCTCCTTGTCTCGCTGCCGCGAAATGAATCATTGTCTTTTATTGTTCCAACACAAGAATACCTCGCTGAATTTTGTTTTGCAAAATTCTCCGCACTGCTGTGTTAATAACCTTTTCATTCAGATTACCTTCCTCTACGGCGGTAATCACTGCCTGATAGCTCTCTGACAGATTATCCGGCAGAACCAGCATATCACAACCTGCCTTAATCGCTTCCACCGCCGCAAAGCCGGCGGTATAATTATTCTTTATCACATTGTCATTCAACGGCGATGTCATAATCACACCGTCAAAATCCAATTCCTCCCTGAGAAGACTCGTCACAATATCATCGGACATAAAAGCCGGAATTTTTTTCATCGTCACCTTACTGACCGACACATTACTGACCATGACACAATCTGCTCCTGCCCGTATACCCTCTGAATAAACAGGGAAATTATCATTTCTGAGTGTCATCAGACTGTCCCTGTTTTCCAGGATTTCCTCCGAGGTTTCCCCCTGAACATTCCCAACTCCCGGGAAATGCTTCAGCGTCACCGCCAGCCCGTTTTCCCTCATGCCGGATACAATGTTTTTAACCATTTCCGCTACTTCGTCACTCTCAGTGCCAAAACAACGGACTCCGTATTCGGGATTTTCCTCTGCCGCCACGTCCGCTACCGGTGCCAGATTCAGATTTATCCCCATTTCCGTCAGTTCGCCCGCAATGGTCTGTCCGGTCTGGTATACCTGCTGCTCCGACATATTTTTTCCCATCTCACTCTGGGTAATATATCCGGTTTCTTTTAAATCCGGCACTCTTGCCGACAGGGAATATTCTCCGCCGCCCTCTTCCTCCACTGCGACATAAAGGGCACTGCCGGATACACTTTGCTGTAATTCCGACACAAGTTTCGTCGTCTGCTTACGATTTCCTATATTATTTTGAAAGAGATAAACCCCGCCAATATGGTAATCCTGTAACATCTGTTTTGCCTTTTTTGACAACCGGTATACATTTCCGTCCCGGGTCTGGGAAGAGTCTAACTGCAGCATGTCCACTAAAAACATCTGCCCTACCTTTTCTTCCAGAGACATTTCCTTTACCAGAGCCTCTGCCTGTGAAAATGCCTCATTTGCAGAAATGAAAGGGCGTTCTGTGGCAGTAATGCCCTCACCGGAGACACCTTCCGTCGCTGCTGCAGTAGCAGCCGGCGTCTTTTCCGCTTTTCCACCTGTTTTGCCGCCACAGGCACAGAATACCACACCGGAGAGTATCATTAAAGCAATTACTATAAACCGCCTCATAAGTTTTTCATACCCCTTCCGGTACTTTCTGATATCGTTTTTACGCCATCTTACGCAAAATATATTATACTATATTCTTTCCGTACATACAAATAAAATATTTCTCATTTTTTGATGATTTTGTGTAAATCGCCCAAGCCACCATGCATAGGATAACATTGTAAATGAATATTAGGAGGCTCAACAATGAGTGATTTAAGTGCAACACAGTGCGGCGGAGGCTGCTCCGGAAACGAGGGAGGCATTTCTTCCTGTTGGTTAATCATTATCCTGCTGCTTTTCTGCAACGGCAACAATGGTGGCTGCGGCGGTAACGGCGGATTCGGCGGAGATTGCAGCTGCATTATTCTGATTCTGTTACTTCTCTCCTGCTGCGGTGGTAACGGTGGCTTTGGTGGTAACGGCGGATTTGGCTGCTAATTTACCATGGCTATATCCTCATCAAAAATTCCCTTCTGCACATAACCGTGCAGAAGGGAATTTTACTTTACGATTCTGATTGGTACCATGATACTACCTCTGGAAAGGATATTTTTGTCTGTGATATCCGAGAAGGTCGGTGCCAAAATACTCCTCTCTCTCCCTCTCGGACAAGCACCGGTAACAATCCATATCGACTTCATATATTGTCGTCTCGTCCACCACCAGCCGGGTAGACGAATCCCGTCGTTCTTTTTCTTCCATTTGTCACTTATGCCTCACTTTTTCCTCTCTACATTATATGACAAAATTCGAAAGAAGCGCTAATCCATATAAAATTCCTTTATCTTATCCATCCGTGAGCTCATACCCACAAACAGGCGGTCCACCACCGTCAATGCCGCCATGGCCTCGACCACCACCACCGCTCTTGGCATAATGACCGGGTCATGCCGGCCCTTAATCCGGACTTCAATTTCCTCTCCCTGCGTATTGACTGTCTTTTGTGACCTAAAAATAGACGGTGTCGGTTTGAAGGCGGCACGGAGCACGATGTCATCCCCGTCACTGATGCCGCCGAGAATACCACCGGCAAAATTTGTGGCCTTCCGAATATTTCCGAAAGCATCCATATAAAATTCATCATTATTTTCCGAACCGCTTTTTTCTGCCACCCCAAAGCCGGCTCCTATTTCCACTCCCTTGACAGCGCCAATGGAAAAAACGTTTCCCGCCAATAAAGCATCCAGCTTGCCAAAAACCGGTTCTCCTACCCCTGCCGGCATTCCACTTATGACGCATTCCACTATCCCGCCGACGGAATCATGCTCGTTCATTTTATCAGTGAGATATCCTTCCGCCTCTTCCGAACGGTCTAAATCCGGCATTCGCAAAGGGCTCTTTTCAATATTTTCCGGCTTCATCATTTCTTTTCGGCAAACAAAGGGACCTATCTGCTTTGTGTAGGCCGTTATGTGAATTCCCAGCTGTTCCAATATTTTCATGGCGACTGCCCCGGCGGCCACACGCCCAATCGTCTCTCTTCCCGAAGAACGCCCGCCTCCCCGGTAATCCCGGAATCCGTATTTGGCATCAAAGGTATAGTCTGCATGGCCGGGACGGTAAACCTTGGCAATCTCTGAGTAATCTTTTGACTTCTGGGAAGTATTCTCCACTAGCATAGAAATCGGTGTCCCCGTAGTTTTTCCCTCGAACACACCGGAAAGAATAGTTACTTTATCCTCTTCCTTGCGGGGCGTGGAATATTTTGTCTCTCCCGGCTTGCGTTTATCTAAAAACACCTGAATATCTGCTTCGTCAAGAGAAATTCCCGCCGGGCAGCCATCCACAACAACTCCCAGTCCGGCTCCATGGGACTCCCCCCATGTGGAGATTTTAAATATCTCCCCCAATATAGAACCAGCCATTTTCACACTTCCTTTCAAAATTACTTTGCATTTTCTGCGTTCTATTGTATAATAAATCTAGTAGAATTGAAAGGAGATTTTTATGTTTAGTCAATTTTTTGGAAATTATTTGTTAGAAAACCAGAAAATTACCGCTGAGCAATTTTCTTCCTGCATGAAATATATTGCGGAAAACCAGGTAAAACTGGAATTGATTGCTGAACATGAGGGGTTACTCTCCCGCGAGCAGGCTGATGATCTTAGCAGTTTGCAGAAGCAGTCGGATAAAGCCTTTGGAGATTTAGCAGTGGAGAAAGGGTACTTGACGGAATCCGATGTCAACTATCTGTTGGACCATCAGGCAAATCCTTATCTGATTTTCATTCAGGCATTGGAGGAAAATAATTGCCTGAACCGCAGTGAAATTGATGACTGCCTTGCTTCTTTTCAAAAGGATAATGATTTTTCCGATTCTGTGATGCAGGCTATTCAGGAGGGTAATATTGAGCAGCTGCTCCCGGCTTTTGTGGATACTGAAGATACTCTTTACTTAGATTTAATCGGATTGGCTTTACGTACTATTGTCCGTTTCATCAGTTCCTATATTTGTATCGGCAAGGGCAGCTTTACCAACTCCCTGCCTGCCAAATACGCCGCATACCAGCGCATCATAGGCGACTACGAGGGATTTCTTGGTTTTTGCTGCGACAATGATGACATACTTACCATTGCCAATGGATATTCAAGAGAAAATTTTGATTCGGTAGACGAAGATGCATTAGATACTGTAGGCGAATTTGCAAATTGTATCAATGGGTTGTATGC
Organism: Lachnospiraceae bacterium; assembly: GCA_022510615.1. GTDB lineage: Bacteria > Bacillota > Clostridia > Lachnospirales > Lachnospiraceae > Eubacterium_F. Next base: position 14,329 of record JAFLTC010000023.1, read on the forward strand.
AGGTGAATTGAGTTACTCCATGATAAGCATTGATATGGAACCACCGGAGCTTCTCTTTGACACTACAATCAGTAATGACAACGACTTTTATGTTCTTCCTGTCTACATGGATGGCAGGAAATCAAATTTGATAATATATATTAGTTCAAAGGAGGAGTAGACTATGGCAAAGGTATTGATTGTAGATGATTCCCGCACTTCCCGTCGTATGTTGAAAAATATTCTTACGGAAAATGGACATGAGGTTGTCGGGGAAGCGGAAAACGGCCAGATTGGCTATGAAAAATATATTGAGCTATCCCCGGATATTGTGACTTTAGATATCACCATGCCGGTATTGGACGGGCTGGACGCTCTGGAAAAAATTATGGACTTCGACAGTGAGGCTGCTGTCATTATGGTGACGGCTGCGGGGCAGAAAGAAAAAATGGTAGAGGCAATCCGACGCGGAGCAATGGAGTTTATTCAGAAACCTTTTGAGCCGGAACAGATTTTGAGTATTATTTCAAATATGCCTTAGAAGCTATCGTTTTTGTAGCTAAAAAATCAAGAAAACTCCACGAGTCGACTCGAGCAGAGGGGGATGCTGCGCATCACAATGCTCTCGCTGATTCGTGGAGTTTTTTGATTTTGAACTGCAAAAGCGACCACTGTTAGAACAAAAGACTTAACACAAAACAATGTTGAAACAGGTTCTGGTTAGCAACTATAAGTTGCGGTGGTAGACCGACCGATATATATGTCAGTAGGGATGATACAGGGAGGTGCCTTCTCTGCAGATATGTTTCAGAAAATAAAAGCAGAATTGTCGGGAGGTATATTTATGATGGACAGAATGATGTTACAGACAGCAAAAGAATCCGGGTATTCGCCGGAGAAGGGCAAGTTAAGTCACGAGAATACTATGTGGCAGAAAGTAATTCGGGAAATGGAAGGACTGTCAGATGACATGAGTGAACTGGAACAGCAGGCGTACGAACATAAAATTGAGCAGAAAATGAGAGCCGGAAAGAAGCTGACTTCGAAGGAACTCAACTATCTGCGCACTCATAATCCGGAATTATATAAAATCGCTAAACGCGTGGAAGTTTCCAGAAAGTCACTCCGGGCCAAGTTAAAAAACTGCAAGTCCAAACAGGATGTTCACAATGTTATACAGGGGCAGTTTTGTTCACTCCGCGCTATGAAAGGGGACCCGGCGCAGAAATATATGGCAGCAATGGTACAACGGGAAATCCGCAAATTTACAAAAAGCAGCGCCTATGCGAAACTTCCTTTAAACAGGAAAGATGCTGTAAAACAGAAAAAGAAGACACTATGTGAGACGGAGCGGGAGGAAACCGAAGAAGAAGTCTATAGTAAGGCAGTATTTTTTAATAAATTGCAGATGCAGTGTGATACACTATCAAAGATAACAAGTGCAGTGCTGGCTTTTTGAACTGGAAAAATGACAACCACTGCACTAAAGGATTTTGCACCACCGCAAAAACAGGGTAAAAATTTCTTAAAACTGTTTTTTAGTGGTTGCCCGTTTTCAACCAGCGAACCACAATCCACACTGCCGCTGCTGCCATTACAGTCAGAATCAGGTGGAAGGCGATTTTGGATCCCAGCGCCGGCATATACTGCCGCATAAAGGCATTTGTCAGACTAATAAAAAGCTGGACAAAAATCGGCACTGCCCAAGTAGTTCTTTTTGTTCCTTCCAGATAGGATTTCCCCATTATCAGGGCAACTCCCAAATAAATTAACAAAAGTAAAATACATTTATAGGAATCTAACAGCATGGAACCCACGGAGGTGGAAAGAATAGATGCCTTTAACTCCTCTTCACCGGAAAAACTTCCTGTGTTGATACGGAAGGCCTCATACAGAGTCATCCCGTAAGTCACCCAGATATTCCAGGCTACACTTCCTAAACCAAATCCGATTCCGATTACCGCGGAGCGGTAAAGGGAGCGCTGCTTCTGATTCGTCAGGTAGATTCCCCAGTATAGGCCAAGGGCCACAAAGATGCCGCAGATTATACTATAAACAGTGGAAGAAAGAATAAAATTACCACTTATAATCTGAAAATCTGTGTCCAGATATGTCAGAAGAATGATTAACATCAGATAAATCAACTGCTGCCATACAAAACCCATGAAGCCGTAGCCGATTGCTCCCATCATTCCTGACTCAATTTTACTGGAGCGCCGGTAAATCAAAATGTACGGAATAACCGCTACCAAAAGAGGAAGGAGTATAGTTGACACCATACCTGCCATTTGTCCTGCTGAAACCATTTGCTTTTTCCTTTCTACTACTTTCTATTTGTAGACGAAATTCAGTCCCCTAATAAGGAATTGATTAACTGATACCCGTCATCTAAATAATTGCCGCTTTTTTCGGCATCCTTTTCATTATACAGCCAATTCTTTTGCATCCGCTTTGTACTGTCATAGAGCATATAGGGAACCGGACTGGATGAATGGGTTCTGGTACGTATCGGGGTCGGATGATCCGGAAGCACTAACAGACGGTAATCCTCACCGGAGGCATCCATTTTTTCTGTCACATGGGATAAAATTCTCGTGTCAATATTTTCTATCGCCTTGATTTTTCTCTCTACACTTCCCTGATGTCCCATTTCATCCGGAGCCTCTACATGAATATAAACAAAATCAAAGCCGTCCTGAGTAACCGCCTTTACAGCGGCATCCGCTTTTCCTTCATAATTGGTTTCCAGTGTTCCGTCGGCACCTTCTACCTCAATATTTGTCATCTCCGCTCCTACGGCGATTCCCTTTAATAAATCTACTGCCGAAATCATGGCGCCTTTTTTGCCGAATTTCCCCTCAAAGGAATCCAGTATCGGCTTTGTGCCGGCACCCCAGAACCAGAGGGAATTCGCCTTATTTAATCCCTTTTTTGCCCGCTCTTCATTTAACGGATGATGATTCAGAATATCATAACTTTTTTTCATCATTTCCCGGAGCTTTTCATCCTCCGGAAGATATTCTCCAATGGTTTTTCCTAAAATGTCATGGGGCGGTGTCAGATCCACCACCTGTCCCTTTTTCCAAATCGTACAATGGCGATAGCTTGTACCCAGCCAGAACTGATATATATCGTTCTCCAGCTCTGCCTTGACCGCTTCTAAAAGCACGGCGGCATCCTCTGTGGAAATCTCACTGCTGCTGTGGTCTATGATGGTCTGTTTCTCATACGGTACATCTTCTTCGGAAAGGGTCACAATATTACAGCGGATGGCAATATCCGTATCTTCCATTGGCACACCGATACTCAGAGCTTCCAACGGGGAACGTCCGGTGTAATACTGCTTCGGATTGTATCCCAATACGGCAAGATTTGCCGTATCACTCCCCGGCTTCATACCATCCGGAATCGTCTTTGCCATACCAATCACTGATTTTGTCGCCAATTTATCCATATTTGGTGTTTTGGCATATTCTAACGGTGTCAATCCTCCCAAGGATTCGATTGGCTCGTCCGCCATTCCATCACCTAAGACCAAAATATATTTCATCCTTTAACCTCCTATGTTGTCGGAACCCGACACGAATTCCCGCAATAAAGTCGTCAAAACCCGACACGAATTCGTGTAATAAAGCTGTCAAACCCGGCGATAATTTCATGGAATTCCTTCTCTGTCATTTCCGGGGTGATGAATCCAAATTCACCCGGCACACCACCATTTACTTCCTCAATTTCTTCAAATTCATTTTCCGCTTTTGCTTTTTCCCCGGCACCAATCCGGACAAAGAAACGGTTTTTCATTTCGTCCATCGGAGCCACTTCCTGCTTTTCATCTTCCCAGATTGTCATTACATTTACATTCATATGCTTCACGGCATCTACCACGTCTGAAACAACCGCACTGGCTGTCGCTTCTTTCCCGGCACCTTTACCATAAAACATAACATCTCCCAACATATTGCCGGTTACACATATCGCATTAAATACATCGTTTACACTAAAGAGCGGGTTGTCACTTTTGATCATCTGTGGTGCCACCATGGCATAGAGCTTTCCGCCTACTTTCTTACTGGACCCAAAAATTTTAATGGAGGCTCCGATTGCCTTAGCATATTTGAAATCCTCCGCCGTAATCTTTGTGATTCCCTCTGTATAAATGTCTTCATAATCCACCTGCTGACCATAGGCAAGAGAGGTCAGAATCGCTATTTTACGGCAGGCATCATAGCCCTCCACATCTGCCGTCGGATCCTTTTCCGCATAGCCCAACTCCTGAGCTTCCTTTAATACCTCGGCAAAATCTGAGCCCTCATTAGCCATTTTTGTCAGTATATAATTGGTAGTACCGTTTAAGATACCGTTTATCTGCTCAATCCGGTCAGCGGTCAGGCTCTGGTTTAACGGACGGATAATCGGAATCCCACCGCCCACACTGGCTTCAAATAAAAAGTTTACATTCTTGCTTTTTGCAATATGTACCAGTTCGGCACCGTAGGCTGCCACCAGCTCTTTATTGGAAGTGCAGACACTTTTTCCTGATAGCAGTGCCTTTTTTACAAATTCATAGGCCGGCTTTGTACCTCCCATGGTTTCCACCACAATGGAAATCTCCGGGTCCTCTGCAATAATATTATAGTCATGTACTACCTTACTCTGCACCGGATCCTCGGGAAAATCCCGCAAATCCAGTACATATTTTACTTCCACTTCCTGCCCGGCACGCTTGGCAATTACCTTTGCATTGGTATGTAACACCTTCACTACACCGGAACCCACGGTTCCATATCCTAAAACTGCTATTTTAATCATTTTCTTCCTCCACTTTTGCCATTGATTCATTAATTGCTTTCCAATCCTCTTCGGTCAAAATATTCTCCGGTTTTATAACGACAACCAGTCTTTCTTCATTTCTTGCTATAAAATCCACATATCCTGTCGTTTCCGTCTGTAAAATGGGTGGAAAATCCTGCACACCCTCACCGGACACCCGGCAAATTTTTGATATACCATCCGCCATACATGCCATTTTTCCATAGCTGGTGTTGAAAATAAGGTATTTCGTATCTCCCGTAACCTCCGCCGGCGGAAGCACGAGATGTTTTTTAATATCAATAACCGGAATTACCTCATCACGAATTATTATAATTCCCTTAAGGCATTCCGGTGCGTCCACCACCGGTGTTATAGGTACATAATTTTCAATGCCCTGCATGCCACTCACTTCAACCCCGTATTCTTTTCCGCTCAGTAAAAATGTAACAATTTCTTTCATAGTACCTCTCCTATTTTATTCAGCTGTTAAACCATTTCAAATAAGCATTCATAAATATATCAATATCACCGTCCAATACCGCCGAAACATTTCCTGTCTCTGCATTGGTCCGATGGTCCTTTACCATCGTATAGGGCTGCATGACATAGGAACGAATCTGACTGCCCCAGCCAATTTCCTTAACCTCTCCACGAATATCCGATTCCTTTTCCAGATTTTCCTGCTCACGCAAAAGAAGAAGTCTGGCTTTCAGCATCTGCATCGCCTTGTCTTTATTCATATGCTGGGAACGCTCATTCTGACACTGCACGACAATTCCTGTCGGAAAGTGTGTAATTCGTATTGCCGAAGAGGTTTTATTGATATGCTGGCCTCCGGCACCGCTGGAGCGGTATGTGTCGATACGGATATCATCCTCTGCAATTTCAATGTCAATATCCTGTTCAATATCCGGCATAACATCACAGGACACAAAGGAGGTCTGACGTTTTCCCGCCGCATTGAAAGGAGAAATACGTACCAGCCGATGTACTCCGTGTTCACTTTTCAGGTAACCATATACATTTTCGCCGCTTATTTCCAGAGTGACGGATTTTAGTCCCGCCTCTTCTCCGTCCAACGAATCCAGTACCTTGACTGAAAATCCTCTCTTATCTGCCCATTTTTCATACATGCGGCAAAGCATACTTGCCCAATCGCAGCTCTCTGTACCGCCGGCACCGGCATGCAGTGTTAAAATCGCATTTTCGCCGTCATGTTCTCCCGTCAGCATCGTGGTAATGCGCAGGTCTTCAAATTCCTGCTGAAATTCCCGAAACTCCTGCTCCACTTCCGGAACCAGACTTTCGTCTCCTTCTTCATTTCCCATTTCGATCAGGGTCATAATGTCATCGTAGGACGCACTAAGCCCGTCAGCACGCTCCACAACATCTTTTAAATCCTTTACTTCCTTCATAGAAGCACTGGCCTTCTCGGCATCATCCCAGAAATCCGGTGCCTCCATATTTCTTTCCAGCTCTTCAATCCTTAACTTTTTATCTGCTAAGTTAAAGTGAATCCCTTACTTCCAGAAGTGGTTTTTCAAAACTGCTTAATTCAATTCGAATATTATCCAGTTCTACCACAAAATCACCACCTATATTTTTTATTACTGCCCCTGCGCGGAGCAAGAACGGCTTTGCTGTTCTTAGAAGTGCGCGCCTCTCAGTCGCACTTTTTTATCTGCCGCAGCAGTATTTATATTTCTTACCGCTTCCACATGGACACGGTGCATTTCTACTTATCTTATCAGACTTTCTCACAACCGGAGCATTGGCAGAATCATCTTTATTCGTTCCAGTCACCTCTGCCACCTGCTCACGTTCCACCTTCTGCTCAATGCGGACGTGCATGAGCATCTTCACTGTTTCCTCACGAATGGATTCGGTCATATCGCTGAACATATCATAACCCTGTCTACGGTATTCCACCACCGGCTCACGCTGACCGTAAGCCTGTAAGCCAATACCCTGACGCAGCTGGTCCATATCGTCAATGTGATCCATCCAGCGGCTGTCTGTTACCTTCAGTATAATCACACGCTCAATTTCACGAATCTGCTCCGGTTCCGGAAATTCTGCTTCCTTACTCTCGTAAATACGCAGTGCCTCTTCTTTTAAGTCCTGAATCAGACTGCTCTTAGAAATGCCACTGTCATTTTTTATATCAAGACTGACTGGCTCAACCGGTATCATCGGAATCAGAATCTCATTTAACTCCTCCAGATTCCATTCGGACGGCGGCTGTTCATCCCCAATCACCGCATTGACATATTTATCTACCAAATCCTCTATCATATGGATAATAGTATCCCTCATGTCATCGCCGTCTAATACTTTACGACGTTCCGCATAGATAACTTCTCTCTGCTCATTATTTACTTCATCATATTCAAGCAAATTCTTACGGATTCCATAGTTGTTACCCTCAATCTTCTTCTGGGCACGTTCAATGGCTTTATTCAACATCTTATGCTGAATCTGCTCTCCCTCCGGCATACCAAGAGAGTTAAATATCTGCATCAGGTTCTGGGAACCAAACAGACGCATCAAATCATCTTCCAGAGAAATATAAAATTTGGATTCACCTGGGTCTCCCTGACGTCCCGAACGTCCACGCAGCTGATTATCAATTCGTCTGGACTCATGCCTCTCCGTACCAATAATCTTCAGACCGCCAAGTTCTGTCACACCTTCGCCCAGCTTAATATCCGTACCACGTCCTGCCATATTGGTGGCAATGGTAACTGCCCCCTTCAATCCGGCATCCGCTATAATCTCTGCCTCCATTTCATGGAATTTGGCATTCAATACCTTATGGGAGATCCCCCGTTTTTTCAACATCTGGGACAGTTCCTCTGAGGCATCGATGGTAATGGTACCCACCAGTACCGGCTGACCCTTATCATGACTTGCTACGATATCTTCTACAATGGCGTTTAATTTTTCCCTTCTTGTTTTATACACCGCGTCATTGTGGTCAATACGCTGTACCGGCAGATTCGTCGGCACTTCCACAACGTCCATTCCGTATATCTCACGGAATTCCTTTTCCTCGGTCAGCGCCGTACCGGTCATACCGCATTTTTTCTTATATTTATTAAAAAAGTTCTGGAATGTAATGGTAGCCAGTGTCTTACTCTCCCGCTTTACCTTTACATGCTCCTTCGCCTCAATCGCCTGATGCAGACCGTCCGAATAACGACGTCCCGGCATAATACGCCCGGTAAACTCATCCACAATCAGCACCTGGTCATCCTGCACGACATAATCTTTATCTAAATGCATCAGAGCATGGGCACGCAGTGACAGATTGACACAGTGCTGGATTTCCAGATTTTCCGGATCTGCCAGATTCTCTAAGTGGAAGAACCGCTCTACCTTCTTAATACCCTGTGCCGTCAGATTGACTGTCTTTTCCTTTTCATTGGCCACATAATCTCCGGTTTCATTGTTATCCTCTTTCATCAGGATATCCATTTTAGACAGCTCTTTTTCCGTTCCTTTTTTTAATTGGCGCACCAGATTATCGCAGGCCTCATAGATTTTAGTAGACTTGCCACTGGAGCCGGAAATAATAAGCGGTGTCCTCGCCTCGTCAATCAGAACGGAATCCACCTCATCCACAATGGCATAATGCAAATCCCGCTGTACCAGCTGTTCCTTATAAATTACCATATTATCACGAAGATAATCAAAACCAAGCTCATTATTGGTGGCATAGGTAATATCACAGTTATAAGCCTCTCTTCGCTCATCGTTATCCATGCTGTTTAAGATAACGCCTACGGTCAATCCAAGAAACTCATGAATCTGTCCCATCCACTCCGCATCACGCTTCGCCAGATAGTCGTTGACGGTCACGATATGCACGCCTTTTCCCTCCAGCGCATTCAGATAAGCCGGCAGGGTGGATACCAGCGTCTTTCCTTCACCGGTACGCATTTCGGTAATACGCCCTTGGTGTAAAATCACACCGCCGATAAGCTGCACACGGAAATGACGCAGACCGATGGTTCGTTTCGACGCCTCCCTGACTGCAGCGTAGGCCTCCGGTAAAATATCATCTAAGGTCTCTCCCTCTGCCAGTCTTTTCTTAAATTCAGCAGTTTTCTCTTTCAGTGCATCATCCGAAAGTTTCTCCATCTCAGGCTCTAAGGCCTCTATTTTATTTACAATCGGAATAACTCTCTTAACCTCACGTTCGCTGTGAGTTCCAATTACTTTACTTAATAATCCCATTTTGTCACACTCCATTACTTTACAACTTCAGATTATTTATCTGTAAGGGGTACTGCCCCAAATTATTTTAACACTTGTTCCAAAGGGTTTCAACTAATATTTTTCCGCACAGAAAAACTTTGCTATCAAGAAAAGGGGGCACTTTCACCTATAGGAAAATGCCCCGTCTGTATTTTGTTTCAAAATTTATCTTTCTCTTTCCGTGCCTGTCCCCTTTTTTCGTCTAAAATTCCGGCTCAATCAAACCATATGTATTTCCTTTTCTCTTATACACTACATTGACTTCTTCTGTCTCCGAATTGCGGAAAACAAAGAAGTTGTGTCCTAAAAGCTCCATCTGTACACAGGCTTCTTCCGGATCCATCGGCTTCATCGCAAATTTTTTGGAACGGATAATATTTATCTCCTCTTCATCATATATATCCTCTTCAATAAACGCTTTGCTTAACTGCGCTGCATTCTGCTCTTTATCAATGAGCTTGTTTTTATATTTGCGAAGCTGTCTCTCGATCACTTCCTCCACTAAATCAATGGATACATACATATCTGTGCTTGTTTCCTCTGCCCGTATAATACTTCCCTTCATCGGAACAGTAACTTCAATCTTCTGACGATTTTTTTCCGTACTCAGAGTAACGTGTACTTCGGTCGAATCATTAAAATATCTTTCCAGTTTACCAATCTTTTCTTCAACTGCTGAACGTAACCCTTCTGTTATGTCGATGTTTTTTCCGCTTATCACTAAATTCATAATGCTCAGCTCCTTTGCCCATAAGTTTCAAGAAAAATCCATCGAATTTTTCTCGTAGTCTTATTATACACTAAAACTTTTTTTCGTTCAATAAAAAGTTGAAACTTGTGAATTGTATGACAATTTGGCGAATTGTAAAAACCCAGAATTTATGCTACAAAAGTCTACTATTTTTGTTGACAATGTTGATAACTTTGTGTATAACTACCAAATGTCGAAAAACCGTCCGTTTAAATGTGGATAATTCAATCACTTGTCCGAGACTACATTTGTCTGCGTACAACCGTTCGTTTTTAAATTGTGTGACACTTTTCACGCAAGGCACAAGCCATGCAGCCAAAAAGAAATTTCCCGCTGTTTTGTGAGTCCTACTCACAAAAAACAGCGGAAATTTCTTTTTGGCTATAGGGCGATGCCCGTGACCGAGCATCCGGCAGGATGCGAGGGCTGCATGGCACTAGTGACTGATAGGGCTGACGACCATGCACACGAGCATCCTCCATGATGCGAGGGCTGCATGGCTTGTGCCCCACGTGAAAACAAGGTGCCTCTTCCGAAGCACCTTGTAATATATGCATATTCACTTCTTATCCAAGTACCCTTCGTGCGCAGTATGGCGTACGATAGTAAATACTGCTGGTAGTAATACCGGTTCGCGGATTACTTGCATGGACAACTCGTCCACCACCGATACAGAGGGCAACATGATTTACCCTTCCGCCGCTGGCATAGAATATCAAGTCACCGGCTCTTGCATTGGATACCTTAATCCTTTTACCAACCCGTGACTGCTCTCCGGAAGTACGTGGCAAATTGATACCGAATTTTCTGAATACCGACTGTGTGAACCCGGAGCAGTCCGTACCATGTGTAAGGCTTGTCCCACCATATACATATGGATTGCCGACAAATTTCAAACCGTAGGAAGCAATAGCAGAACCATCTCCACTGCCCAGCGCGCTTCCACCGCCTCCATTACTGGAATCGCCAGGACTTCCGGCGCTTCCACCACCTCCGTTACTGGAGCCACCGGAGTTGCCGCTTTTTCCGCCGCTGCCACCGCTGTTTCCGCCGGAGCCACTCTTGTTACCGGAGTTTCCGGAATTACTCTTGTTACCAGAGTTTCCGGAGTTTCCGGAATTGCCCGAATTACCCTTATTGGAATTACTCTGGGCGGCCGCCTTTCGCTGCTGTTCTTCTCTCGCCGCCTCTTCTGCCGCCGCAGCCGCTGCTGCCTTTCGTCTGGCTTCTTCTCTCTCCTGCTCAATGGAAACTGCCTTTTTAAACTGAACGGAAATTTTTACATAGTCTTTTGAAACATATCCAACGGTATCCCCGTCCACGCGGATTTTTGCCCATTCCTTTTCTTCCCGGAGCACCTCATAGCTCTCATCCTCAGGAATGAGTGTCAATACCGTACAGTTCGTATTTTGCTCCTCACGAACCTTCAAGGTCTCTGTCGTAACAGTAGCCCATTTTGTACCAAAATCATCAATAAGTTTTTCTGCACTATATCCAATAGCCAGATAATCTTTCATTATGTACCCGCTGACAGATCCGGATTTGATATACACCCAGTCTCCTTCTGTCTTCATAATCGTAGCGGCACTTCCGCGATACAGCTTACCTATAATTTCTGAATCCGTACCCGGTTTCTTTCTTATATTAACATAATCTGCGGCAATCGATATACCTACATTCGCATACTCTGACTGCGGCTTCGGAGTAGCCGTCGCCGTCGGCTGTTCCGTAACCTGTGGCGCATCTCCATTTACGGCTGTTCCACTGACTACTGTCGTGACCCCTCCTGTGGAATTTGCCGGTGTATCACTAAACGCCACAATCGCCTCCGGATCCGACTGACTGGCTCCTGTCTGGGATGTACAATACTGCTCAAGTACATATGACATTCCCGCCAGCTCTGTTTCTGTACCCATAGTTGTACTGGTAGAAACAATATATTGACCAAATATGCCAAGGGACAAAACAAGTCCCGCACCACATACGGTTTTTATCAACTTCGTTCGCTGCATATACTTCCCCCTCCAATTACTCACTCGTAGACATAGTCATGGACATAGAAATATTACAAAATTATTAATTATTGATTCAAGTATAACAACTAAATTTTAATCTGTCAACCCATGAAATACCTTATTTTTTACATATTTCTTCCAGTTTCTATCTTTCATAAAGAAAATTATAAAATATTCTACAGTAATTGACTATTTTAAATTAGGTCTTTTCATTTCTCTTCATCTGTGTTATAATTCAAATAGCGAATTGAGGAGGTGTTTTTATGGACCTTAGTATGGGAATGGATATCGCTGCCTATTCGATGGCGAACTCACAGAATCAGGTAATGAGCGGTGTAGGAGTGGCAGTATTAAAAAATGTAATGGATATGCAGGAAATGGTAGGCGCCGAGTTGACACAGCTGATGGAGCAGTCTGTAAATCCAAATCTTGGCGCAAATATTGATATTCGTATTTAAATAAGAGAGAAAAAAACGATGCCGGACCTTAATGGTCCGGCGTTTTCATTTTTATTCCGTTTTTCACAAGTTCTATTTTCTTTTCCTTTAACAATCTTCCAATGGCACGCTTAAAGGCATTTTTACTAATCTTAAATTCCCGTTTAATAATTTCCGGAGAGGTTTTGTCATGGAAAGGCAGAAAGCCTCCCGCCGCTTCCAGTCGCTTTAAAAGAAGCTCTGCATCCACCCCCATCTGGACCTTTACCTTTTCCTGCAAACTCAGGGTTAGTTTCCCCTCTTTTGTCACTTCCTTTACACGGGCGGTTATCTCCTGCCCCGGTTTCAATTCCTGAGACAATTCATTCCGGGGCAACAGGGCAGAATATTTATCGTCCACCGCCACAAACACGCCAAAGGAATCTGAAATCTCATACACCCGTCCCCTCACATGGTCATTTTTCTGATAGGAACTGTCACAGGATAAATAATCGTATACGTGCATCGTGGCACACAGTCGGTCACTTTTATCCAGATACAGTGCCACCAACACGGTATCTCCCGGTTTTACTCTCCCTATCTGCTCCTTAAAGGGCAACAGCAAATCCTTTGCCAACCCCCAATCCAGAAAGGCTCCGATATTTGTCACATCCTTTACCTTCAGGGTCGCCGTCTCATGTAGCGTGACAAGGGGGTGTTCCGTGGTAGCTATGAGCCTATCCTCAGAGTCCTTATACAAAAACACTTCCAGGATATCCCCTTTCTCAATCCCCTCCGGCACCTGATTGTTCGGTAGCAAAACCTCCAGCTCCGGATAATCACCGGAGCTTAAATATACACCGAATTTACTTTTCTTTACCATGTATAATCTTGTGGTCTTACCCAGCAATGCTTTTTCAACACTCATACTTATTCCTTTCCGGTAGCACAATGGGGTCAAGTTGGTACCATCGTGCTAAACTCTCCGATAAAATAAGGGGTTTCCTCTTCATCGGTAAATACGACATAGAAATACCCGTTTTCTTCTGCGGTGTGGATATACAATATATCTCCCATCTTTGCCGCCAGGCGGAACTCGGCGCGAAGCTCACTGACTTCATAATCAATCGGAAGAACATTGACTGCCAAACGAACATACTGCCCATTGTTTACATGATGGTTCGTATCCAGATAATTTTGGCACACCTCAATTTTCTGCCGTAGCAAAAGCTTCTCCGGATATGGTACTTTTCTTGAGGAGTAGTCCATATCATAGGCGGGCGAGGTAGGATAGGCATCAATTTCATCCTGATCTATTTTCGCCGGCTTGCCGGTAGAGGAGTCAAAATAAAACCACTTGGAATCCGCAAAGGCAAGTACCTCCTTGTCCGGCGTTTCCATTAAAAAATTTCGGAATCCAAAAATTCCCTTAACCCGGTAGGGCCATGTGTGTACAACAAACTCCTCGCCCATTTTCGGACGGCGTTTAAATACGACATGCCATGAATTCACCAGCCATGCCCGGTTTTTTTCCCGAAGTTTAAGAGCCGAATGTCCCACATCCTCACTGTGAAACAGGCAACAATCCTGCAGGGCATCTACTACATTGGAAACTCCCAGGAGTCCGTCTTTATCTATCCGGCTATAAGAAACACGGTCATTACAGCTATACATATTACCTCTTTTCCACGAAATACTTCGTATCACTTTTTTGTAATTACTAGTATACTATTGATTTTCCAAAAAAACTAGTGAATTCTTGGAAATTTTGCGGTATACTAAAGAAAAAACTGAAAGGTGTGACGACATGAAAAAAATAATTTCTACGGATAAAGCGCCGGCTGCTATCGGACCATATTCCCAGGCCGTCGAAATAAACGGACTTGTTTTTACATCCGGCGTAATACCGATTATCCCTGCCACAGGCGAATTGGTGCAGGGAGGTATTGAAGAACAGGCAGAACAGGCTCTTGGTAATCTTGCCGCACTGATAGAAGCCTCCGGTGCAAAAATTGAGAACACGATAAAGACTGTAGTTTTTATAAAAAACATGGATGACTTTGGCACGGTAAATGAAATTTATTCAAAATATTTTAAGGAGAACTGCCCGGCACGTTCTTGTGTCGAGGTGGCAAGACTGCCAAAGGATGTGCTGATTGAAGTAGAAGCTATTGTAGCAAAGGACTGAGATAAGAAAAATTACGATGTAAAAACACTTAAAAAAGGAGGATGCCCTTCCTGTCACTTTATGACAATTGGACACCCTCTTTTTTTGTTGTCTTTATATTGCTATTTAAAAACTAACTTATGATTTCTGCTCTGCTGCCAATTCAATCATAGCGGTAAAGTTATCTTTGATGTTAAAGAGTCCCTTAAACGGAAGTGGATTCCCGTTTGCTCTCCAGGAAAGGGCATCATAAAGTCCCCAGATAGTAACGCCGGTAATGTTTCCGCCATCCTTCTTAGTATCAATCAGGGCTTTCATAATACTCTTCCAGTATGCTGCCTCTGTTGCGGCGTCTGCACCGCCCCTTTCAGCATCTAACTCGGTTATCTGAATCTCCATGCCCGCATTTTTGAACTTCGTCAAAGCAGCCTTAAATTTATCTACGGAATGATAAGACTGGACTACATTCAGGTGGGACTGCATACCGACACCGTTACAAATCGTAGCACCGGTGGTATTCACATCATCCTTAGTATTCAACCACTTATA
>JAFLTC010000024.1 GCA_022510615.1 Lachnospiraceae bacterium
TAGCAATAACACAAAGCACCGTGAACAAAGACCTCAATTTCCATATCCGTCTGGGAACGGGCCTCCCTGATTTCCTCTATCGTCAGTTCCCTTGCCGGCACATAGCGCGTTACCCCAAAGGGCTTTAAAATATCTGCTTCTTCTCCGGAAAATAAAGTCATCTGGGTACTGGCATGTAAATCCATTTCCGGAAAATTTTCATGCAGAAAAGATAACACTCCCATATCCTGGACAATACAGGCATCCAGTCCCGCCTCATAGAGAGGACGAATCATCGGAAATAATTCTTCCTCCAGTTCCCTGTCCTTTAAAAGAGTATTGACCGTCAAATATATTTTTTTCTTCCTCAGATGGGCATAGGTCAGTGCCTCTGCCAGTTCTTCAACAGAAGGGTTATCGGCATAGGCCCTTGCCCCAAATTTACAGGTTCCCACATAAACGGCATCCGCCCCCATCAAAAGCGAAGCATACAATCCGTCCAAAGAACCCGCCGGAGCCAAAATTTCTACGTTTCGCACCATTTCCTCCCTGTTTTATGAAAGAAGGACTGCTTTCGCAGTCCTATTTTTTTTGCTTCAATCTTGTCTCAAGTTCAATAATTTTTTTCTCGGCATCCTCCAATGAATTCTCCAGTTCTTCCATTTTTTCCTCAGATTTTTTTGCCGTTTCCTGCAAACCGATAATTTCATGCTTCATATCAAGAATGAGCTTATCCTTGATTTCATTCTCATCTTTATATTCACGAACCTTTTTCTTTGCCTTATGATAATCATCCGCAATATTAATGGCAAGCAGCACATTCCGCAAATCCAAATCCAGTCTGCGGTAATAATCCTTCTTTTTAAATTCCGTAAACTTCCGGTTGATATAAGATGCTATCTGCTGTAAGTACTCATCACTTTCAAAGCCGCATATCGTATATTTTCTACCATCAATCAGTACCTCGGTATCATTCATATTTTTCATTGGCTCACCTCATTGATTTTCTATGGTAACAGTATACATGAAATCTCCTTTTTCGTCAAATTTTCAATCCAAAATGGGCATAGGCCCTTTCTGTAGCAATCCGTCCTCTCGGAGTTCTGGCGATAAGGCCATTCTGAATCAAATACGGCTCATAGACATCCTCAATAGTTCCGCTGTCCTCTCCGATGGCAGCTGCCAGCGTGTCTAACCCCACCGGACCTCCGCCAAATTTATCAATCATGGACATCAGGATATCTCTGTCGGTATTGTCCAGTCCCAGCTTGTCTACCTCCAGTAAATCCAAGGCAAAATTTGCCACCTTCAAAGTAATCACACCGTCGTATTTTACCTGGGCAAAATCTCTGACACGCTTTAAAAGTCGATTGGCAAGACGCGGGGTTCCTCTGGAACGTCTGGCAATCTCAACAGCTCCTTGTTTATCGATTTCCACCTGAAACACCTTGGCGGAACGGCAGATAATCTCCGTCAGTTCCTCCACCGTATAAAATTCCAGACGGTGGACAACACCAAAGCGATCCCGTAGCGGTGCTGTTAGCATTCCGGCTCTTGTCGTAGCTCCCACCAGTGTAAATCTCGGCAAATCCAGACGGATGCTTCTGGCCGATGCACCCTTCCCGATCACAATATCTATGACATAATCCTCCATCGCCGGATACAGTACCTCCTCCACCTGTCGATTCAGCCTGTGAATCTCATCGACAAAGAGCAAATCCCCATCCTGAAGATTATTCAGGATGGAAGCCATTTCTCCCGGTTTTTCTATGGCAGGACCGGAGGTAATCTTTAGATTTACATCCATCTCATTGGCAATAATGCCCGCCAGTGTTGTCTTTCCCAGTCCCGGTGGACCATATAGCAGAACATGGTCAAGCGACTCCCCTCTCGCCTTCGCCGCTTCTATGTAAATTTTCAAATTTTCCTTCGCCTTTTCCTGTCCGATATAATCTGTCAGAAATTTTGGCCTTAAGCTGTTTTCAATTTTATAATCTTCCTCCATAATATCGGTGGATATGACACGTTTTTCCATACTTTACCCTTCCTTTACAGGTTCTTTAAGCTCTGCTTTAATACTTCCTCTACCGTCATGGTTTCGGTAATCTCTGTCTTTCTCACAGCGGTAGCCGCTTCCGTCGCCGTATATCCCAGTGCCACCAGTGCCTGTATGGCATCGTTTCGCACCTCACTGTCACCGTTGTCAGAAATGATTTCTCCCGTCTGTTCACTGCCTTCCAGCATATCCTCCAGATGACATTTATCCTTTAACTCCAGTATCAGCTTGCTTGCTGTCTTTGCCCCAATCCCCGGTGCTTTTGCAATACTTTTGGAATCCTCTGCCAAAATGGCAAAGCGGAGCGTGTCTGCATCCATTACCGTAAGAATTCCCAATGCCCCCTTCGGACCAATCCCGTTTACGGTAATAAGCAGCTTAAACATCTCCAGCTCATCCTTTGTTAAAAATCCATAGAGCTGGAGTACATCCTCTCTGACATAGGTGTAGGTATAAATTTTTACACTGTTTCCTACCTGAGGCATCCCCTGTACAACAGAACCGGGCACCAAAACTTCAAAGCCCACTCCATTATTTTCCACAACAACCCGGTCCTCCCGGACCGTATCCAGAATTCCTTTTACAAATGCTATCATCCATTGATCCTTCCTTTTCTATACCAGTGTATCAAACAAATGCAGAATATGCTGAATAAACTTTCGTTTTGCCGGTCGATTTTTCCACTCCTCATAAGTAATTTCCCGACTCTCCTCAAAGGTTTTTGAAAAGTCCTGCATAATCGTCAGCAAAAATTCCCTCTCATATACCCAGACACCATTTTCATAATGCAGATAAAAGCTCCGGTAATCCATATTAATCGTTCCCACAATAGCACAGTGCTCATTCATCACTACTTTGGAATGAATAAATCCCGGCAGATACTCATAAATCCGTATCCCGTTTTTTAAAAGAATCCCGTAGTTATATTCTGTCATCCATTTAATGTGCTTTTTATCCGGGATATGAGGGGTGATAATACGGACATCCACCCCTCGTCTGGCAGCCTCCAACAGGGTGTCCACCATAAAGTCCTCTAATATCAGATATGGTGTCATGATATACATAAGCCGTCCAGCGTAGTGAATCATCTGCTTGTATGCATTTCCCACAAAGGACCGGGCATCCAATGCCGGGCCGTCACGGAGCACGTGGCAATACATATTGGTCTTAGGAAAACTTTCTGTCGATTTGTATCTGTCATAATCCATTACATTATTGCCGGTACAGGCTGTCCACAGTTCAAAAAAAGTTATGGTCATACCCCATACCGCATCTCCCGTCAGGCGGATGCCCGCATCTTTCCACACACCGAAACGGGTTACCAGATTAGCATATTCATCCGCAATGTTAAAGCCTCCGGTATAGGCGATATTTCCGTCAATCACAAGTATTTTCTGGTGGTTTCTGAAATTCATAAATAATTTACTGACGTACTTATGAATGGGACTAAAGATTTCCACTTCAATACCCTCTGCCCTGAGATTTGCCGCAAAATCCTTTCCGGTACGAAGCAGGGAACCGAAATCATCATATAAAAACTTAATTTCCACGCCTTCCTTGCGTTTTCTTTTTAAAATTTCATGGAATTTATCCCAGAGCGCCCCCTCTGCCACAATAAAAAATTCAATAAAAATAAACCGCTCTGCCCTTTCCAAATCAATAAAAATATCTTCAAAAGCGTCCTCGCCAAAATCATAATATTTGGCCTGATTATTTTTATAAAGAGGAGAACCCTCTGCCTGCATATACCGGGACATCCGTGAGGTAACCGGGTGCTTTCGTATAAATTCCTCCGATATTTTTTTATCCTGATAAAGTTGTTTATCCACCTCTTGTATCTGGGTCCTGATCCGACGATTCAGCTTATTCTTTTTACCAACCCTTCCCCATAAAGAGAACATAATATTTCCCGATATCGGAAGAACAACGATAATACACAACCATGCAAATTTATATGTCATGCTTCGGTTATCGTTTGTCAGGGCAAGAATCGTAAGAACACCGAGAACCTCCATCGCAATATAAAACCACGTGGAATACTGTCTTAAAAGAATTGGCAGGGCAATCAGTATGGCAAACTGCAAAAGAACAAGCAGGGCCACAATACAGGCACGCAAAAAACCGCTCAGACTATTCTGGACGCGTCCCTTTAAGCCCCGCAGGTGCTTTAGACTGTTCTTTCTCTCCCAAATATCCAATTTCCTTTCCTCCTCATGCCACGCAAGATTCATATCAAATGATATTGTACCATATTTTCGGGATTTGCAACATACTTTTTTTGTTGTATAATACTTTTAGCATAATGACGCCATCGTGCTAGATAAAAAATGGGAGGAAAAATCATGGAGCGCATGGAAAGTACATTCGATTTTAATACCGGTTCTATCAGGCAGGCACTTGCCGCCCTTTCTATCCCGCCAGAAAATCTTTGTTTTTTTGATATCGAAACAACCGGTCTTTCTCCCCGGATTTCCTCTCTTTATCTTATCGGTGCCTGCTATTTTGATGGGGATAGTGTTTCTGTCGTCCAATGGTTTGCCAACGACTATACGAGTGAAAAAGAAATCCTTTACGCTTTTTTTGAATTTACGAAATCCTTTTCCACCTTTGTCCATTATAACGGTTCTACTTTCGATATTCCTTATTTGGAAAAAAAGTACGTTGCTCATAATCTTCCCTCCCCTTTTGATGAAAAGGGCAGTCTTGATATTTTCCGGAGGATTAAGCCAAAAAAGGATTTGTTTCGCACGGAGAATTTAAAACTGACTACAGTGGAAAAATTAATGGGTTTTCAGAGAAAAGATACCTTCTCCGGGAAGGACTGTATCCGGTTATATACGGAGTTTATGCAGAAAAAATATTTTCGGGATAAAAAAGCAGAGGAATTAAAACAGTGCCTTCTTCTTCACAATCAGGAGGATTTAACCGGTACCGTTTTAAGCAGCCTTCTTCTTTTGTATGCCCGGTATCAGCCAGTGCAGCCACGCTGTCACATGGAAAACGGCATGTTCGTTATTGAGGATGATTCCGCTATCACTCTTCCTTTTTCCGGACAATATGAAAGGGATGGTGTTTTCTTTACCTTTGACCGAAAAAAAATAACAGTCCGAATTTCCCTCTATCACGGAACACTGTACCATTTTTATCCGGATTATAAAAACTATTTTTATCTGCCAAAGGAGGATGTGGCGGTGCATAAAAGTGTGGGGATTTACGTGGACAGTGAATTTCGCGAAAAAGCAACCGCTGCCAACTGCTACATAAAAAAAGACGGCTGTTTTCTTCCGCTTCCAAAGGGAATGAACTGTGAACAGTTTCCGCTTTTTCAGGAGACGAAAAGAAGTCGCCGCTTTTATTTGTTTATGGAAAAAGAGTCTTTTTCTCCGGATAAAGCCTTTTTAGCAGAATATATCCGGCTTATTTTTTAATATAACGCGATTACTCTGCTGTGGTAGCGATAATCTCTTTTTTGTTGTAACTTCCACAGTTCTTACATACTCTGTGAGGAACCATCAACGCACCACATTTACTGCACTTTACTAAAGTAGGAGCAGTCATTTTCCAGTTTGCTCTACGTTTATCTCTTCTTGATTTTGAAGATTTATTCTTAGGACAGATACTCATGTCGATTACACCTCCTCTGAAATACTCAAACACTTTTACAATTATATAGGGTGATAAGTAAAATGTCAACTACTTTTTTTCATTTGAAGAAATTTTTCGCTTATTTTAGCATAACGATGCCGTTATCCTAGTAAAGCAACGGTTTCTCTGGCAATGGCCAACTCCTCATTGGTCGGGATTACGGCAACGGTAACCTTCGAATCCGGTGTAGAAATAATCTTCTCTTCGCCCCGGACTTTATTTGCTTCCTGATCCAGAGTAATTCCCATATAACCAAAATGTTCTAAAATCTGACCGCGGACAACGGCGTTGTTTTCTCCCAGACCGGCTGTGAATATAATAGCATCCACGCCGTTCATAGCAGCGATATAAGAGCCGATATATTTCGCCGTGCGATAACTGAAGACCTCAACTGCCAGCTTTGCCTTTTCATTACCCTCATTGGAGGCAGCGTCCAAATCACGGAAATCACTGGAAACACCACCGGAAAGACCATATACTCCCGACTCTTTATTTAAGATTACCATAATATCCTCTAAAGATTTTCCCAGATTGTGCGCCAAATACTCCACAATCGTAGGATCCATATCCCCACATCGGGTTCCCATAACAAGACCTTCCATCGGTGTCATTCCCATACTGGTATCAACTACCTTACCGTTTTTCACGGCAGAAATACTGGAGCCGTTTCCCAGATGACAGACAATGACCTTCGAGTTATCCGGGTCAAGCTTTAACATTTCAATGGCACGCTTGGATACAAAACTGTGGCTTGTTCCGTGAAATCCGTAACGGCGTACCTTATATTTCTCATAATACTCATGCGGAAGTCCGTACATATAAGCAACCGGTCCCATGGTCTGATGAAATGCCGTGTCAAACACACCAATATTCGGGACTCCGGGCATAATCGCCTCGCAGGCACGGACACCGATCAAATTCGCCGGATTGTGTAACGGCGCCAGCGGGTTACACTCTTCCACCGCCGCAATTACCTCATCGTCAATAATGACAGAGGAGGAGAATTTTTCCCCGCCATGTACCAGACGATGTCCCACCGCATCAATTTCCTTCAACTCCTTGATTACACCATATGTATCATTCACAAGGGCATCTAACACCATGCGGATGGCAACCTCATGGTCTGGCATGTCCTTATTAATCACTACTTTTTCTCCATCTGCCGGCGTGTGATTCAGTCTTCCGTCAATTCCGATTCTCTCGCAAAGACCCACCGCCAGCGCTTGTTCCGTTTCTGCATCAATAAGCTGGTATTTCAGAGATGAACTACCACAGTTTATAACTAATACTTTCATTCTCTCTCTCCTTCCTGCAAACAGCCGGTAAAAATAACCGATATAATTATACGCCTGTTGTCTACAAATTACAAGAATAAATATATGGTTTTTCTCCATGATATTTTTCTTGCTTCTATTTCTTCTTCTTTTTTGCATACACTATAAAAAATGCTAGCATGACGGCGTCATGCTAATACAGTCGGGAGTCCCATGATGATAGTCTTCTCTATTCTTTTTCTGTGTCTGTTACTTTTTTTCCCTGAGGTGGCTATGGCAGGCAGCAAATATGGTGCCTCTTTATGGCTCTCACAACTGCTTCCCACCCTGCTTCCCTTTTTTATTGCCATACGACTGTTTGACACCTGTCTGCCCCGCATCGCCTCGCGCCGGGTCTTTTTACTCACCGGTCTTTTATGCGGCTACCCGGCAGGTGCCGCCCTTGTCATGAACCAGTATGAAAAGGGACTGCTCTCTGTCCGTCAGACATATTTTTTTCTCGGTTTTGTCAACAATCCAAGCCCTATGTTCGTTCTTGTCTTTTGTGGCAGCCAGATTTTAAAGTTAAAACAGGAAGAAGCCTTCCTTTTATTTTTGATTCTGACCCTTTCCTCACTGATGGGAAGCTTTTTATTTTCCCTGCTTTTCCGTGGCAGGCAAACGATGGCTAAACCAGCTTTTTCCGCCCCTCTTTCCCCGGTACCGGCAGACAGTAAGCCAGAGGTGTCCACCCTTTCTGTTCAGCTTGATAACATAATTTTAGACAGCTTTCTCGTTTTGATAAAAATCGGCGGATATGTCATATCTTTTTCTATTCTCGGACAATTTATTCAGAAACTCCTGCCATCCGGCTCCGTAAGTGCCATCCTCCTCTCCGGTTCTCTGGAAATCACTTCCGGTATTTCCTTTTTGCAAACAGCCCCTCTTTCCGATATGATAAAAAAAGTTCTGACTATGATTATACTAACCTTCGGGGGAATCTCTGCCGCCGCCCAGACAGGTAGTATCCTATCAAAATCAGAACTCTCTCTTTTTCCCTATTTATTATGCAAGGGACTAAATAGTCTATTTGCCGGACTTTTATCTCTCTTCCTGTTTCGCATGTTTTAAAAGGGCATCTTCTGACACCTCAAAATTTTCTTCCTTGGAAGTTGCCGTTTCTGTCGCTGCTTTGTCCGCCGCCCCGGTTTCTTCCGCTTCTTTTTGTTTTGCTAACTTTGCATATTTTTCCGGTTCTAACTGTGCCATAAGCTCTTCTTTATTGCTTTTCATTACCTGAATACTGTTTTTCATGGCACTGTTAAGCATCCTGTATTTATTATCCGTTTCTCTCAGTGAGGATTCCACCGCCTGCTGTGCCTGATTCAGCAAATCATTCGTATACATAAGCGATGCCCGGTGCATCTGCTCGCTCTCTTGCTGTGCGGCATTAACCAGTCTCTGAGCTTCCTCCGTGGCCTGTTTCATAATTTCCTCTGCCCTTTGATATGCGGTCTGTACAATCTCATTTTGGTCTAAAATCTGGGCAGTCTGCCTCTGGGCCTGGCTCACCATATCCTCTGCACGCTGCTGTGCCTCATTCAAAATACCGTCACGATTCGTAATAATCTTTTGGTACCGCTTGATTTCCTCCGGTGCACAAAGCCTTAACTCATCCAGCAAATCATATAACTCGCCCCGGTCCACCACTACCTTGTTCGGATACAGCTTCGATGGTTTACAGCTCTCTACATAGTTGTAAATATCATCAATTGCCTGTTCAATTCTTGATGGATTCATTTTTTCCTCCCTTCTGTGTGTCGCGCACACGCAGGAATACATGCTGGTTTGTCTTATATTCCTTTATTTTTATTAACTCATAATAGGTTTCATCAAAATAGTCCGGTCTCGTTTCCAACGAAGACTCTATAATCACTAACGTATTCGGCTTTACAATACCGGAAACCGCCAAATGATTTAGTATTTTTTGCTCAAAGTTTTTCTGGTAAGGGGGGTCCGCAAATATAATGTCAAACACCTGCCCCATCTTTTCTAACTTAGAAATCCCATAGGTTACCTCTACCGGAAGAACTATGGCCTGGCTTTCCAACTTTGTCTTAGTCAGGTTTGTCCGAATACATCGAAGTGCCTCTTTTCCATATTCTACAAAAACCGCCTGTTTCGCACCCCTGCTCAGGGCTTCGATTCCGATTCCGCCGCTGCCACTGAATAAATCCAGAAAATGGCAATCGTATATATCATCCTGAATGATATTGAATAAGGTTTCCTTGATCCGGTCCGTCGTCGGTCTTGTGTCCTTTCCGGAGGGCGTTACCAAAGGCAGTCGCCTGGCCTTCCCCGCAATCACTCTCATATTTTATTCTCCTGAAGCGTTTCATTTCTTACGCCATTCCCATATGTCATTATTGTATATGATAGAGCGTATTTTTTCAAGGGTAGATTTGCAAAGAATCCGTTCCCCTATCCTTTCTTTACAGGGTAACTTGTCCCAGATACTGTTCCACCCGGTTTTTCAGTCTTTCATTTTTTTTATAGAACAAAAAGATTTCCTCTTTTGTCAGCTGTTTTGCCTCTTCTCCTGCCTGACGAAGTACCTCCCCATCCTCAAAAATATCCGCCAGCTTAAATAACTGGTCCCCGCTCTGACGGAACCCAAACAAATCGCCCTGTCCCCGAAGTTTCAAATCCTCTTCGGCGATATAAAAACCATCATTGGAATTAGCCAGAATGGAAAGTCGCTCTTTGCTTTCCTTTGAATCGTGTCCCGTCATCAAAATACAGTAAGACTGTTCCTTTCCTCTTCCCACCCGACCCCTGAGCTGGTGAAGCTGTGCCAGACCAAACCGCTCTGCATTTTCTATCATCATTACCGTGGCGTTCGGCACATCAATTCCCACCTCGATTACCGTAGTGGAAACAAGAATATCCGTCCCTCCCCGGGAAAAGATTTCCATAATTTCTTCCTTTTCCTTTGGCTTCATTTTTCCATGCAGGCCGGCAATGCGCACGGAAGGGGGGAAAATGCCCTTTAATTCTTCTGTATAAATTGTTACATTTTCCAGTTCCATCTCCTCACTGTCCTCTACCATCGGACAAATAATATAAATCTGCCTGCCCGCATCGATCTGCTGTTTCATAAAACGGTAAGCATTGGGGCGGTATCCTGTGTTTACAACACAGTTTTTGATTGGCAGCCGATTCGCCGGTCTCTCATCGATCACGGACAAATCCATATCCCCATATAAAATCAGCGCCAGCGTTCTCGGAATCGGAGTAGCACTCATGGCAAGTACATGGGGTTCCTCTCCTTTTTTAAATAAGTTCTCCCGCTGTTTTACCCCAAAGCGGTGCTGCTCATCGGTAATGACTAACGCCAGATTTTTAAATTCCACGTTATCCTGAATAATGGCATGGGTTCCCACTACAATATCCCATGTGCCGCAGGCAAGATGCTCCCTGCCCTCTCTTTTTTGTTTTGCCGTCAGAGAACCGGTCAAAAGTCCAATCCGTATCCCCCTCGCCTCTAATAATCCACACAGGCTGTGATAATGCTGGCTGGCAAGTACCTCTGTCGGCACCATAAAGGCTCCCTGGCCGCCATTTAACACTGCCTGATATAGGGCAAGAACAGCTACAATGGTTTTTCCTGCTCCTACATCTCCCTGTACCAGACGATTCATAACGGCCCCTCCTGTCATATCAGACAGAATTTCCTCATACACTTTTTTCTGAGCTCCGGTAAGAGAAAAGGGGAGTTTCTTCAGCCACTCATCCACTTCTTTTTTCCGTTCGAATACATGCTTACTTGGCGTAGCCCCATTCTTTTTCACATAGGCGAGGGCAAGAGAATACAGAAACAACTCATCAAATACCATACGCTTCCGCCCCTCAGCTAATTCCCTTTTATCCGCAGGGAAATGCATCTGCCTCAGTGCCTTTTTGTACTCTAATAACTTTTGTCTTTTCCGTATATCTGCCGGCAAAAACTCCTGCAGATTTTCCGTTCCCTTTAGTGCCTGTTCCAATGCCTTGGTAATGGCATGATTCGTAATTCCGGCAGTCAGTGGATAGATTGGTCTTAACTTTCCTACCTGACGGTAAAACTCTTCTCTCGAATATAGCTTTGGCTGTTCTAACACAAGACGGCCATTTTTTCGTGCCACCCTGCCCCTCATAATATACCGGGTACCCATTTTTAACTGGTTGCGTAAAAAGGGCATATTAAACCATGTCACCAAAACACAGCCACTTTTATCCTGCAAGGTAATAGTTAATATTTTTAACCGTCCCGCCGTCTTCATCTGGGGGCTGGCAAGCAGTGTTCCCTCCACTGCCGCCACCTCTCCTTCCTCCAGCTGTGCGGTTGGCTTTATCGGCTTAAATTCATCATAGCCCCTCGGATAATGCTCTAATAAATCACCCACGGTATAAATATTTAACTTATTCAGACACTTCTCTGCCTTTTCTCCAATGCCCTTTATGTTTCTCACGGAATCTGTGAATTGCAATGCCATATCCTCCTTGTTAAAAAAGGATGTCCCCAAAGCCACACTGGCCTAAGAAACATCCTTTTTCATTTTTCCCCCATGGACCTGGCGGGAGTCGAACCCGCGTCCAAACCGGAATCCCACGTTCTTCTACTATCATAGTCAGTTCTTCAATATTCCTTTATCCGGGTGGAAACTGACACCCCGAGGACTCAGTAGCTTCATGTTTCTCTTAACCGCGCAAAGCTTAACGGCTAAGGTTCCCTACAAAGGATGATACCGGACAAAAGCTGTAGGACACTTATGCACGGCAGCCGCCAATATTAGGCAGCGTAAGCTAATTTATTATTATCAGCGTTTAATTTTAAATCTGTGTTTTTACGTGGTCACAGTCCACGGATAGCTTCACCGTCTTCAGCCGGCCTGTCGAAACCAGTACAAGCCCGTACTGTCTGGCGTCGTTATGCTACTCTTTCGCCACTTTCATATTATCAAACCCGGGAAATTCTGTCAACCCTACAGGTTTTTAACCTTGAAATCTCGCTCTGCCGTTCTTCTCTGGTCCTTTTTTGCAATATCCTGACGCTTATCATACAGCTTTTTACCTTTCGCCAGAGCAATTTCCACCTTGATACGACTTCCCTTAAAATAAACACTTAGAGGAACCAATGTATATCCTTTTTCATTCATTTTCCCTATAAGCTTGCGAATCTCATATTTGTGCATCAACAGCTTGCGGACACGCAGAGGGTCTTTGTTAAAAATATTTCCTTTTTCGTAAGGGCTGATGTGCATGCCATAGAGCTGAACCTCATTCTTTTTATCAATGCGGATAAAAGCTTCCTTAATGCTGCAATGACCCTGACGAACGGATTTTACCTCCGTACCTACCAATTCAATACCCGCTTCATACTTTTCCTCAATAAAATAATCATGCCATGCCTTTTTATTATTGGCAATCAGCTTTGTCGATTCTTTACTCATTCTTACCTCCCTTCCACCATCTCAAAATCAATCGTTTTTGACAGCTTATCCACTCCTGCCACCATTACCTTTACCTTCTGCCCCATCCGGTATTCCCTGCCACTGTAATGGCCCAGAACCCGGTATTTTTCCTCTTCAAATTCGTAGTGGTCATCCGTCATATCGGACAGCCGAACCATTCCCTCCACTGTACCAGGAAGCTCCACATAAATTCCCCATGAGGTCACACCGCTCACTATCCCCTCAAAGGTTTCGCCGATATGATCCTGCATATACTCCGCCTTTTTCATCTTTTCTACTTCCCGCTCCGCATCATCGGCACGACGCTCTAAGTCACTTGCCAGCCTTGCCGTCTCCGGCAAAATCGCCTCATAATGCTGAAATCGCCTTTCCCGGATGCCCTGACGGATATTTTCTTTGATAATCCGGTGAATCTGCAAATCCGGATAGCGCCGTATCGGAGAGGTAAAGTGGCAGTAATATTTAGTAGCCAGACCGAAATGACCTTCGTTGATCGTAGAATATTTGGCTCGCTTCATGGCACGCAGAGTAAGACGGCTTAAAAAAGCTTCTTCCTCTGAACCCTCAATCTGCTCAATCAGCTTCTGAATTTCTCTCGGATGGACCTCTTCATTGCCCACCTTAATATGATATCCAAATCCCGCCGTCATTTTTGCCAGCTCCTGTATCTTTTCCAAATCCGGATATTCATGGGTGCGGTAGATAAAGGGCAGTTCCAGCCAGAAATATTCCTCTGCCACTACCTTATTGGCAACCAGCATAAACTCCTCAATAATATTCGTCGCCACATTTCTTTCATATGGTACAATATCAATCGGATGCCCCTCTTGATCCAGTTTTATTTTACATTCCGGGAAATCAAAATCGATGGAACCCTGCTTTTTCCGCTTTTTACGCAAAATACCGGCAAGTTCTTGCATCGTTTCAAACATCGGTATCAAATTTTCATACCGGCGGCAGGTTTCCGGCTTATGATTCGTCAAAATATCGTTTACATCGGAATAATTCATTCGTTCCGTTACTTTTATGAGGGTTTCGGCAATCTGGTGACGGATGACCTTGCCCGTTTTATCAATTATTATGATACAGCTTAAGGCAAACCGATCCTCTCCTGCATTTAATGAGCAAATGCCATTCGAGAGCTTGTGGGGAAGCATAGGAATGACCCGGTCCACTAAATACACGCTGGTCCCTCTTTTTTTTGCTTCCTTATCTAAGGGAGAGTTTTCTGTCACATAATGAGAGACATCGGCAATGTGGACACCTAACTCATAAGTGCCATCCTCCTTTTTCTCTATTGTAATGGCATCATCTAAATCCTTTGCATCCTCTCCGTCTATCGTTACCGTATCTAAATTTCGCAAATCCATCCGTTCACCGGCTTCTGCCAAATCCACATAATCCTTTATCCCGGCTGTCTGGTGCATAACCTCCTCCGGAAATTCCTCCGGCAAATCATAGCTTCTTATGACAGAGAGAATATCCACTCCGGGATCATTGATATGCCCAAGAATCTGTATAACCTGTCCTTCCGGACTTTTTTTATCATTACCATAATCTAAAAGTTCTACTACAACCTTATGTCCCTCTACGGCATCCAATGTATTTCCCTTTGGAATATAGATATCCTTTCCTATTTTGTCCTGATCGGGAATGACAAAGGTCACTTTCTTATTTCTCGTAAAGGTGCCTACAATTCTCTGACAGCGCCGTTCCAAAATACGCAGAATCTCTCCCTCTTTATGACCTCCGTTTCTTCTGCTCTCTCCGGTCAGGCGAATCTGTACAAGGTCTCCATGAAAGGCATTTTTGCAAAATACTTCCGGAATAAAAATATCTTCCTTTTCTTCCTCCACCCGGACAAAGCCAAAACCCCTCCTCGTGGCCATAAAGGTTCCGGTCCGGATATTTTCTCTGGAAAGCCGGATCAGCCCTCTTTTGTCAATTTCAATCTTTCCCTGAAGAATCAAAGAGTCCAGTACCTCATGGAATTCACCCCGTTCCTTTTTGGGAACACAGAGCAAGACCGCCATTTCTTTTGTCTTTATCGGGTGGTAATGCTCCTCCTCTACAAAGGAGAGTATTTTTTTCTCTTTTTGCCTCATTTCCTCACTCAGCATGGTATCTCCTTTTGTCCTTTCCTTATCCGGATGCTATATTCTCCCTATAGCCGGAAAAAGCACCCCTTTATATGTGAAGGAGTGCTCTGAATCATCTGTTTATAATATCGAATCAACCCAGCCAATCGGTACAAAGAACAACCGAGAGAACAACAAACAAAACTGCCAGAACGCTGGTAATCTTAACCATTATCCCCTCTGAAGAACGTCCCTTGTTCTTCGTCCAATAGGAATCGGCTGCGCCGCTAACGGCACCAAGACCGGATGTTTTTCCCTCCTGCATCAGTACCACAATAACAAGTGCGATACAGATTATAATATATGCAATAGTAACGATTGTCTTCAATACGGTAGTTGTCATACTACTTAACCCTCCTGTTTCTTATTCTGAATAAAAGTTGGAATTTTTATTCCTTCCATTCCCTGCTTTTCATTGGAGCCAGGTTTTGCCGCACTCCGGTGTGAAATAATCGGCATATCTTCTCCCGTCGTCTGAGAAGCTCCTCCCATCGGATTCGCTGCCTGCACGCTGGATACCGGATTCTTTGCCTGACCGTTAAAGCCATCCAAAAAGCTTAACCCGCTGCGCTGTGGTGTAGTCTGTCCACCACTTAAAAAGCTTGGTTTACCGGTGCCAAATTTAGCATTAAAACTATTGCCGGCTCCCAGTGTATTACCTTCCAGTCCGGTGGCAATTACAGTAATCGTAACGGAATCCGCACTTGTCTCATCGTACATCGCACCGAAAATAATCGTGGCCTCTTCTCCTGCCAATTCCTGAACATAGGACGCCGCTTCATTGGCTTCAATCAGGCTTACCTCTCCGGACACATTGATGATAACATGGGTAGCACCGTCAATTGTCGTCTCAAGCAATGGACTGGTAATCGCCTGTTTTACTGCCTCGACACACTTATCGTCGCCCTTTCCAACACCGATACCGATATGGGCAATACCCTTATCCTTCATTACAGTAACAACATCGGCAAAGTCAAGATTAATCAATGCCGGTGTGTTAATCAAATCCGTAATACCCTGAACACCCTGCTGCAATACTTCGTCTGCCTTGCGCAATGCTTCCGGCATCGTCGTTCTTCTGTCGCAAATAGCTAACAGCTTATCATTCGGAATAACAATCAGTGTATCTACACAGTCTTTTAATTTATCAATACCGCCAATGGCGTTCTGCATACGATTTTTGCCTTCAAAGCTAAAAGGCTTCGTCACAATACCAACGGTCAATTTACCCATATCTTTGGCAATCTGTGCCACGACAGGAGCTGCACCGGTTCCGGTTCCGCCGCCCATACCACAGGTAACAAAGACCATATCGGCATCCTTTACTGCCTCTGCCAGCTCTTCCCGACTCTCCTCAGCAGCCTTTTCGCCAATTTCCGGCTTCGCACCGGCACCTAATCCTTTTGTCAGTTTTTCTCCAATCTGCATACAAACAGGCGCCTTACAACGCTGCAAAACCTGCTTATCTGTGTTGATACAAATAAACTCAACACCTTTAATCCCCTCATCTATCATTCGATTAACAGCATTGTTGCCGGCTCCACCAACTCCGATTACAAGTAGATTCGCAGCCGCATTCTCTGCCTCGCTTGTCATAATTTCTAACACTACAGTTCCTCCTTCTATATGAATAGAAATCATTGCATACAGTCACATATATTATATAATACTTTTTTTTCCATAAATAATCAAGTAGAAATTTGTAATTTGCACAACTATTTTTGTTTTTTCACTTTATTTGGTGTCTTCATTATCACATCTCCCTTTACCACATAGTTCGTCATATCGATTTCTCCTTCATATTTCTGTTCCAGCACCGGTTTTAATATGCTGGGAAGTGCTGAAATCTGTTCATCATAGTTATCCTGTTTGCCCAGAGATACCTTAATTTTATCGACATAGAGAAAAGCTTCATTTTTATCGTTAAACTGGACCTTGTCCCATGTTACTTCATAGTGCTGAAACAGGTAAGAAAGATTCATAATCTGCTTTAGCAGCTCTTCGTCCTCCATCTGAACCTTTTCATAAAGAGCAAAGGTCGTCAGGCTCTTTGTCTCAAAAAGGGGAATGCCCTCCACCGGCTTATCGGTACTCTGCAATACCATTCCATCCTTATCAAAGTAAATATACTGACTTGTGTAGGCAATTCCCGCCGTAATTGTTTTTTCATACAATTTAATATAAATTTCGTTCATGGAAGGATAGCTTACCTCATACTCCCGGACAAAATCCAGTTCCGGTGTCAGAGATAGCTTGTCCAACAACCAGAAGGACAGCACGTTTCGTTCCAGAAAATTGGACTGGAACATCTCTGCCATCTGCGTCTGGCTATAAAAGGTATTTCCCTCAACCGTCACCTTTTTTACCCGGAAAAAAAAGGCGCAGAAAGCAATAATAACAATGACGGCCAGTAATATAAGCCACACTTTGTATTTCTTTACTATTTCTTCCATACTGCTTTCTTCCTTTCTATTCTTCCCTGCGGTATTTCGCCGTCAGTCCAAGTTTTCTCATATGCGTTACAACATCCTCATAGCCCCGGTGTATAAAATGCTCCCGGCTTACTGTGGTAATCCCCTCTGCCATCCCCGCTGCAATTAACAGTCCGGCTCCACTGCGAAGGTCATCCGCTTCCACCTTTGCCCCATGCAGTTTTGTCACACCGGTAATTCTTGCCCGGTTACTGACATAATCAATATTGGCGCCCATTTTCCGCAGCTGACGAATCATGCGGAAGCGGTTTTCAAAAATACTTTCCTCAATGGTACTGATACCGCCGCTTTTACTGAGTACAGCCATAAGAAGCGACTGCCCATCCGTGGGGAATCCCGGATAAGGGCGGGTACAGATATAGGAAATCGAATTCGGACGACTTTCCTGCTGAATTGAAATTCCCTTGCTTTCCAATCGAATCTGACAGCCCAGCCTAGATAATACGGTTATTTCCTTGGGTGGAGTGTCACTGTCTGTTTCCAGATAGGCCTCTCCTCCACAGCCTGCCACCATCATGGCATAGGTAAGAAATACAATTCGGTCCGCTCCCAGCCGCCATTTTATTCCGTGCAGCTTAGAAACACCCTGAATAATAATATGCTCCGTACCCTCACCTTTGATTTTTGCCCCCATTGTCTGTAAGAAATGGCAAAACTCAACAATCTCCGGCTCCCTCGCTGCATTTTGAATCCAAGTCACACCCTTTGCCAGTACGGCAGCAAGAATGATGTTTTCTGTGGCACCTACACTGGGAAATTCCAGCTCGATGGCAGTCCCCCTTAAAGAGGAGTTCGTCTCACAGCGGATACAGCTTTCATCCTCTGTAGTCACAACACCCATTTTATGGAATGCCTTTATATGAAAATCAATAGGACGGCTTCCGATGGAGCAGCCTCCCGGGTAATCAATGGTCACTTTCCCAAAGCGCGCCAGCATACTTCCTGTCAGCAGGACAGAGGCGCGGATTTCCTTTACCTTTTTTTCTTCTATACTTTTACTTCTAATGCCTGCGGCGTCTATCGTCAGACAATGATTCTCATAGGTCACGCATCCGCCAATATCCTCTATTACCTCTGCCATCGCATGGACATCGGATATATCCGGACAGTTTTCAATTACCGTAATCTCCTCACATAAAACAGCCGCTGCCATCATCGGCAATACGGCATTTTTAGACCCCTGAATCCGGACTTCGCCCCTCACGGGGTTTCCTCCACAGACCTCTATCGACATTTTCTCACCATACAATATGTTCTCAGTCATATTGTATGACAAAGACCTTGTCAGGTGCTTTTACATTTTGAAGAAATCCCCAGTACCAGCCCCATTTCCGCCATCAGAATCATAATGGAGGTTCCTCCATAGCTGACAAAAGGAAGGGGAATACCGGTAGAAGGCATGGAATTGGTTACCACCGCAATATTAATTACTACCTGTGCCGCAATATGTATGAGTACGCCGGTACAAATTAAAGCGGAAAATAAATCCGGCGAGTTCATAGCGGTATTTAATACCCGCCAGAGCAGCAGGATAAACATAATAATGACAATACCGGCGCCTACCATACCAAGCTCTTCACAAATAATGGAAAATATCATATCGTTGTGGGATTCCGGAATAAAGCCCAATTTCTGCATGCTCTCTCCCAGTCCGGTGCCAAATACGCCGCCGGATGCAATAGCATATAACCCCTGCAAAACCTGATATCCTTTCGGATTACTCTCTACATTCAGCCAGATACTAAAACGATCGGAACGGAAACCGTCACCAAACATAACATAAAGGGCAATCAGTGCCACTCCCACAAGACCAAGAAGAATATAGAGACGCTTTTTCTTTGCCGCCACAAAACACATACCAAAGGTAATGACAAACACGACAATGGCGGTACTCAAATTTTCCATCGCCACCAGTATAATCAAAAAACCCACCGGTATAAATACTCTGGCAATTCCCGCAATTTTACTCATATCCTTTGGTCTTTTCTGGATGAAATAGGCCGCCACCAGTATTACTACTATTTTTGTAAACTCCGACGGTTGCAAAGACAGCGGTCCGATATAGAGCCAGCGCTTGGCACCATTAACCTCGGCACCGACAAAAAGCACAATCGTCTGCAATGCCATGGCAATCCAGTACAACGCCGTAATCATGCGGACACGAATCAGTGGCAGCTGTTTCAGATACAGCTTGTAGTGAAAACGGCTGACAAAAAACATGGCAACGACTCCCGCCACTACACCAATCGCCTGCTTTTTCAAAAAATAAGCGGAATCATTATATCGCACCTGCGATGTATAGGAGCTTGCACTGTATATCATTAACATACCAAAGCCCACCAGACACAGGGTAATCAGTAAAAGACTGTAA
Source organism: Lachnospiraceae bacterium (assembly GCA_022510615.1). Taxonomy (GTDB): domain Bacteria; phylum Bacillota; class Clostridia; order Lachnospirales; family Lachnospiraceae; genus Eubacterium_F. Next base: position 19,448 of record JAFLTC010000024.1, read on the forward strand.
TCAAATGTACTTGGCACACTATTCCTGCCCTTGCCGTTTCGGTTTTCCACAAGCCTTCCTCCCAATCATTATAAACTGCGGACATATTCCTTAAAGAGATTTCCCCTCTGTTCATAGGAATCAAACATATCCCAGCTGGCACATGCCGGAGACAGCAAAACAGCATCGCCTGCTTTTGCAATCTTCTTTGCTCTTTTCACTGCTTCTTCCAGACTTTTTACCATCTCATACTCTTTAAATCCAAGCTTCTCTGCGGTTTCTGCAATCCGCTCAGCAGTTTCTCCCAGTAAAAGAAGTTTCTTTACCTTACCGTCAAAGGCCCGAATCCACTCATCAAACTCCCCGCCTTTGTCATAACCTCCGCCAATTAACACCGTCGGTTTATCCATCGACTGAATTCCCTTAATGGCAGCATCCGGGTTTGTTCCCTTCGAATCATTATAATAATCTACACCGGCGACTGTTTTTACAAACTCTACCCGGTGCTCCACAGCCTGGAAGGATTTTACCGTCTGTAAAATAATATCCATCGGCACACCCATTTCTTCCGTAATCAAAATGGCTGCCATAATGTTCTCACAGTTATGATCTCCCGGGATATTGCTCTCCTTCATATTCATCAGCACCCTGCCGGTCCTGCCGTCCACAATATCACGGTTTTCATTCTGGTAAAGACCATTTTCTATCTTTTGTTTACTGCTGAAAAATGCCACACGGCAGGAAAGCTCCTCTGCTCGCTCCCGCAGCACCTGATCTTCATAGTTTAATACGCACAGCTCTTTTTCTGTCTGGTTTTTTGTAATGGCAAACTTCATGTCAATATAGCATTCCATCGTCTTATGCCGGTTTAAGTGGTCCGGCGTAATATTTAAAATGGCACTGACCTTTGGACAGAAGCTGTCTATGGTTTCCAGCTGAAAACTGCTGATTTCTGCCACTGTCACAGAATCCGGTGTCGTTTTTAGCACCTCTTTTGTATAAGGATTTCCGATGTTTCCCACCACAAAGGTATTTTCCTTATATGCCTTCATGATTTCCCCGGTAAGGGTAGTTGTCGTAGTCTTTCCGTTTGTTCCGGTAATCCCCGCAACCGTCCCCTGTTCCATTAACCAGGCAAGCTCAATCTCCCCAATCATGGGAATCTTTTTCTCTTTCAGAAATTCTGCCACCGGAATATCTAACGGCACCCCCGGACTAAAGACCGCACAGTCAAGCCCGGCAAATATTTCCTCCGGAAACTCTCCCAGATATACCGGAACATCATAGCTACTCGTATCCAAATCTTTTTTTCCGTCATACAGACAAACATCGGCATCCATTTTTTTTAATAATTCATAGGAAGCCAGACCACTTTTCCCCAGTCCGATAACGACTGTCTTTTTTCCTTTTAATGTCATTCTTTTGCCCTCTCTCCGGTAATAAATAATAAATCTGCCGGCAAATTAAAGCGCCATAATTCCCACCAGACACAACAATGCCGTAATAATACTGAAGGCTGCCACCACCTGGGTTTCCGAATAGCCACTCAGCTCAAAATGATGATGAATCGGGGCCATTTTAAAAATTCTCTTTCCGTGAGTCAGTTTAAAATAACCGACCTGTAAAATATCAGAAATAACCTCTATCAGATAAATCAAGCCTACAATTACAATAAAAAGCGGCATGTGAAGCATCAGGGCAATCGCCGATACAAAGCCTCCCAAAGCCAGAGAACCGGTATCTCCCATAAAAACTCTTGCCGGGTAGGTATTAAAGAGCAAAAAGCCCAACAAACTTCCTACCACGGCACCGGTTATCGGCGTCATATTTTCGTTAATCATCAAAGCCGCAATCGTAAAGAAGGTGGCTACAATAGCCGTCACACCAGAAACGAGACCATCCAGTCCGTCCGTAAGATTTACGCCATTTACGGTTCCCAGTATTACAATTACTACAAAAATGATAAAGAGCCACACCGGCATTGTAAAACCAGCGCCCTCCACAAAGGGAATCCGGATTGTGGTATCCATGTCTGCCACATTAAAATAGTAATAAATAAAAACTGCCGTCACTAAAAACTGCAGCACAATTTTCTGCAGCGGAGTCAGTCCAAGAGAACGCTTCATCACTACCTTGATATAGTCATCTAAAAATCCGATGATACCGAATCCAAGCGTCATAAACAGCACCGGAATAATATCACTGTATCTCCCGACATAAATCAGGGAGGTAATCAATATACTGGCAAGAATCACAAGTCCGCCCATAGTCGGTGTGCCATTTTTTTTCAGATGAGACTCCGGTCCATCCTCTCTCTCGGTCTGACCAAATTTCAATTTACGCAAAAACGGGATTATAATCGGGCACAGCACGACACTGACCAAAAAGGATATAATCACCGGCATCAATACACTCAGGTTAAAATTCATAGCTTAGCACCTCTTCTTATCTTAGTAAGTACGTTCACGCACGTTTCTATTTTATACCATTACCGCCTCCGCCGCAAGCCTTTCTTCATCCCGGTACTGCCTTAGCATAACGACGCCGTTATGCTACCTAGTCATATATGGCAGCACATTAGAAAATAAAATGGAAATCGCAGGAGCCGCTACCGTTCCCCCGTAATACAGTCCCTGCGGCTCATCAATACGGACAAGGGCAATTACCTGCGGCATTTCTACCGGGGCAAATCCTATAGTAGAAGCGATATATTTCCCGTTTCCTCTTGGAAGCTTCTGACTGGTACCGGTCTTTGCCCCTACCGTAAAGCCCTCTACTCCTGCATTTTTTCCGGTTCCCTCAGAAACCACTTTCCCCAGCGCTTCTCTGACAAGGTCAGAGGTCTCCTTTGAAACAACGGAATCTCCGCCGGGATATACAAATTTTTTCATCTGGTTACCATCCGCACTGACGGCACTGACGCCAAAATGCGGGGTGATGCTTTTTCCTCCGTTGATAATAGAAGCCGCGCAGGTCAAAAGACGTACCGGTGACATCTGAAAGGACTGACCAAAGGAAATGGTGGCAAGCTCCACGGCCCCCACATTTTTTTCCTGATGCATAATAGTCTTTGCCTCACCGGGTACATCAATCCCTGTTTTTTGCATAGCATGAAAAGCGGTCAGATATTGAAAAAAGCTTTTCACGCCAACTCTGGCTCCCACATCAATAAATACCGGATTACAGGAATTCATAATCCCCTGCAGGAAGGTCTCCCCCCCATGTCCTGTCGTTTTGTGGCAGCGGATTCTTCTGTCCTCTACCATCCGGTAACCGGGACAGCTGAAATGGTCACTCATTTTTACAACACCCTTTTCAAGAGCTGCCGCCGCTGTAAGAATTTTAAAGGTGGAACCCGGCTCATAGGTATCGGACACACATCCATTTCTCCACATAGCATTTAATCGTTTGTTTTTTTCCTTTTCGGTTAAATTTTCCTCTCCATCTGTCAGTGTATAGGGGTCATTCAGATTAAATTCCGGCACCCCTGCCATCGCATATATCTCACCATTATTAGGATTCATTACGATAATTTCGACACTTTTCGCATTCTTTTTTTTGAGGAGCATATTTGCCACCTGGTCGGCATATTCCATAATGGTTAAATCCAGACTGGTATTTAACGTCCATCCTGCCACCGGCTCAATACGGTCCTCCGCTCCGTTTTCAATTTCCGTCCCATGGGCTGTCGTCATCGTAAGAATCGAGCCATCTGCACCTTTCAAATATTTTTCATACGTTACTTCAAGGCCGATAATTCCCTGATTATCACTACCGGTAAAACCAAGTACTTTGGACGCCAGAGAATCATACTGGTATTCCCTTTTATAATCTTCATCAACGGTCACTCCCGCCAACTTATAGTTACGTATTCTATCTGAGGTTTCTTTGTCAACATTGGACTTGACTTTCTCACGAGAAGAAACCTTCTCCACTTTTTTTCGGATGGTTTCCTCTGTCATATCCAGTTCTTTAGATAATATCGAAATTACTTTTTCTGGTTCTTGCATCTGACTATGAATAACAGAAATTGTGGAAACAGAGCGATTGCCCGCCAGCAGTTTACCGTTGCGGTCTAGAATCTTTCCCCTCTCTGCCTTAATTTTTCTCTCCCGTTCATGGAGTTCCTTTGCCTGGACTCCAAAATAGTCGGCACGGAATATCATCAAATACCCCAGTCTGACAAACATAACGACTAACATCAGGGCAAAAACAAAAAACACCAAACACATATTTTGTCTTTGGTAAGTTTTGTGTCTGTTCCACATAGACATCCTCATAAAAAATCATCGTTATAGTGTATTGCTTTTTTTCTCCGGATATGATTATTTTGAGGCATACTGACCTAAAAAAGGAAGTACTTTTTTTAATATTTTAGAAGTAAATTCCGTCGCATAGGTGCTGTGGGCCTGGTCCCTTACCCTTGGCTCATCGACAATAACATAGATTGCCACCTCCGGATCCTCTGCCGGAACACATCCGATAAAGGATACCAGATACTTCCGTGCCGATACCGGACGTTTCTCTGCCGTTCCGGTCTTCCCCCCAATAGAATACCCCTTTATCTTGACCGGTGAAGCAGTTCCTTCCTCCACCGTAGCCTTTAAATAACTGCGAAGCTTTTTACTCGTATCCTCAGAGGTTGTCTTTTTGACAATAACCGGATCCACTGTCTCCACTACGACACCGTCACTGTTTTGTATCTCCTTTACTACATGGGGCTGATAATAACTGCCGCCATTAATCAGGGAGCTAAAACCACTGAGCATCTGTACCATGGTAACCGTCTGGGTCTGACCAAAGCTGCTGGTAGCAAGCTCCACCGGATTTAGTTCATCTTTGGAGTGAATCTGCCCGGAGGTTTCCCCCGGCAAATCGATTCCTGTCCTCTGTCCTAAACCATATAAATGATTGTATTTACTAAATTTACTACGTCCCAGCCTGAGCCCGATATCCATTAATGCCGCATTGCAGGACTCCATAAGGCTGTGGCGCAAATCCAACACTCCATGACCGGAGCGGTTGTTGCAATGGATTTCCCTGTCTGCCACTTTTTTTACTCCGGTACAGTTAAAAGTGGTAGTATCCTTTACCAGATTTTCATCCAATGCCGCCGCCATGGTAAATGGTTTATAGGTAGAACCCGGTTCATAGGCAGAACCGATACAGAAATTGGACCACATTGCCATGAGATTTTTGCTCTTTTCCTTTTCATTCATAGCACTAATCTGGGCTTCTGTGTACATGGTGGACAAATCTCTCGGATTATTTAAGTCAAAGGTGGAATCCGATGCCATGGCAAGAATTTCTCCATTTTTCGGATTCATCATCATAACAGCAACCTGTTTTGCCCCAATCCCCTTTTTTTGGAACTCCGCTATCTGCTCCTCCACAATCCGCTGTACATTAGCATCTATCGTCAGCACAACAGAATTTCCATCTTTTGCCTCTTTAACGGTTCTCTGAAGATTCATATTGGTGTCAAAATATCCGTATTCTCGTCCGGTGGTTCCGCAAAGTTCTTCATTATAGCTTTCCTCTATACCATATGTGCCCTGATTGTCCGCTGACATAAAACCAATCAGATTACATGCCACGGACTTTAACGGATAATTTCTCGTAAAAGTCTCTTCAAACCATACACCCTGAATCTTTTTATTATCCTTCATTTTTTTCTGGAAACCTTCCACTGTCTGGGTATCCAGTTCCTTTAAATCATCAAAAAGCTCATACATGGAATCCGGCTTTTTCTCCACTGCCTCCTCCAGTATCCCTCTGTCAAAGGAAAAATAATCGGCAATGGTCTCCAGCGTTTCTTCCATAGCCTCCTCACTGGTCAGAAGTGTTTTCGGTTCCAGTATCAGATTATATTTTCGTATACTGACGGCAAGGGTTGTGTTTTTCCGGTCCTTAATGGCTCCCCTCTGATAGTTTAACACCGTATTTGTATAGGATTGCTGAGACAATGCAGCCTTTTTATACCGGTCCCCATCATTTTTATTAATATAATAAATTTTAGCCAGCAGAGCCAGAAAACAGATTAAAAAAAGGACAAAAAAAGCAAAGAGGGTAATGCGCATCCCTCTTGTGAAATGTTTTGTCCTTGCTCTTCTTCTGCGTCTTCTGCGGACGGAATCATAGTGTCTGCGATTGTATGTACTCATGCACTCTGCCCTTCCAATTTTTCTTAGTCTTCCGGAATGGTTCCATGCTGGCGCACCTGCGTACTCTTTTTGCTCTCATAGGTGAATACCTGATTATCCTTTGCCGCTACCATGCCAAGCTTCTTTGTCGCTGTCTCATACACTGTACGTAAATCCAAAGAATTTTCAAGATTCATTTCTGTCGTGGCATTTTCCCTTTCCAGTTCTACTACCTCACTCTGTAAGTCTACCACACTTTTGTTCAAATAGGTAGACTGAAATTGCAAATGCAGATAATAAATTCCCACAACCATTACAGCCATAAAAGTAAGGCATGTCAAAAGAACCGCAACCTTATCAATTCTTGGTTTTGGCTGCGCTTTTGGTCTTGGTCTTTGTCGCCGTCTTATTTCCTCTTCCTGCCGCCTGAGGGGCTCGCGCTCCAGTGCTCTGGCTGAGCTCCCATAAATATAGGCTACTGACTGCCTTGCCATGCAAAATTCCTCCTAAACATATTTTCTCTCAAATACCCTTAACTTGGCACTCTTTGATCTCGCATTCTTTTCCTGTTCTTCCCCTGTCGGAAGTACAGGCTTTTTTGTAATCACTTTTCCCTTTGATTCCTTTCCGCATACACATACCGGGAAATCCGGCGGACAGGTACAAGGATTTTCGTTTTTCCGAAAATTCATTTTCACAAGCCTGTCCTCCAGGGAATGGAACGTAATAACACATATCCTGCCCCGGTCGTTCAATAAATCGACCATGTCATTCAGTGCGTCCCGCAACACCTCCAACTCGCGATTGCACTCAATCCGAATTGCCTGAAATGTCCGTTTCGCCGGATGACCCTTCCCGTTTCTGGCTTTCGCCGGCATGGATTTGCGGATAATATTACAAAGTTCTCCTGTGGTTTCAATTTCTTTTTCCTGTCTTGCCTTTACAATATTTCTGGCAATATTTCTGGCAAAACGTTCTTCACCATATTCTTTGATAATGCGGAACAGCTCCTGCTCCGTATACGTATTTACAATGTACTTTGCCGTCAGGGTCTGCTCTCTGTCCATCCGCATGTCTAACAGCGCATCTTCCCGGTAGGAAAATCCTCTCTCTGCGTTATCCAGCTGATAGGAAGAAACGCCAAGGTCCAATACAATACCGTCCACCTTCTCAATGCCCAGATTTTGCAAAACCTGCTTCATATGTACATAATTACTTTTTACAATGCTTACTTTATCGCCGAACTCTCCCAACCGTTCCGCAGAAGCCGCTATGGCTTCTGCATCCTGGTCGATACCAATAAACCTTCCCTTCTCCCCCAGCTTTTTACACACCTGATAAGCATGTCCGGCACCACCCAGTGTTCCGTCCACATAAATACCGTCTTCCTTTATATGCAGCTGTTCAATTGTCTCCTCCAGAAGAACAGAAACATGTGCAAACTCCATGGTTACCTCCTGTCGGGCCACACCATCAATATCTCTTTTTAAAAACTGAGTCCGAATTCCGACATATGCTCGGCAATCTCATCAATATTTTCGTAATCGTCATTGCCTTCCCAGTGCTCTTTGCTCCAGATTTCAATTTTGGAAAGCACTCCCACAAAGACAATGTCCTTTGTCAGTCCTGCACTTTCCCGCAACTTGGCCGGTATCAGAGCACGTCCCTGCTTGTCCACATCGCAGGGTGCAGCATTTGCCATAAAGTGTCTTTGTAATTTTCTGGCTTCCTTTGTTCCCGGAAGTTCTCTCAGTTTGTCGATGAAGCCTTCCCATTCTTCCATTGGGTATGCAAACAGGCAGCCATCCAAACCCAGAGTGACCACAAAGGATTCGCCCAGGTTTTCACGGTATTTTGCCGGAACGATAACACGTCCCTTGGCATCCAGGCCGTGTTCATATGTGCCCATAAACATGAAGCCTCACCAACTTTCGTACCATGGCAGTCGATGGTATATATGCCTTTTAAATTTACCACTTCGTGACACTTTCCACCACTTTCCACCACTTTTAATACCACTATACACCACTTTTTGGGAAATGGCAAGAATTTTTTTCATTTTTTTCTAATTTTTATAGAACACGAAAAAGAGCGCAAAAAAATAAGAGATACCCTTCAATCGAGTTCGAAAGTGAGGTATCTCTTATCTTGACTCTGTTTTATGCTCTATTTTCTACCTTTCTTTTTCGCAAACGGCAGATGCACCAGAAGGCAATACCTCCCACTGCTAGTACTCCGGACAGAACCTGGGACACCGCAATGCCCGTACTGCCGATTTGCAGCTGGTCGGTACGAAGACCTTCAATCCATGTTCTGCCGATTCCATATCCAATCAGATAAATAAGAAAAATTTCACCATCCATTTTCTTCTTTTTTGTATATAAAAGCATAATAATCAGTATCATAAGATTCCATAGCGACTCATACAAAAAGGTCGGATGAACCTGAATATAAGAAACTCCGTTTTCTGTCGTCATATGCTGCCGCATGGTATCTGTAATGCTGGATGCCGCCACCTGCTCTGTTTTTAACCGCATGGCAAAAAGCGAATCCGTATATTCCCCGAAAGCCTCTCGGTTCATAAAATTACCGAACCGCCCGATAATTTGTCCTAAAATCAGTCCCACTACTGCCGTATCGGCAAAGAGGGCAAATTTATATTTCTTTATCCGGCAAAATATGACTGCCGTTATGACCGCCGCAATAACACCTCCATAGATTGCCATTCCGCCGCCACGGATATGAAATATCTCTAAAAGGTTATTTTTATAAAAATCCCAGCTGAAGCTCACATAATAGATTCTGGCACCGATAATAGCGAAAATGATACCGTAAAGGGCATAATCCATATAAATATCCGGAGTTTGTCCCGTCCTCTTTGCCTGCCAGCGAACCAGCAAAACACCGCCAAGCATTCCGCAGGCAATGATGATACCATAAAAAGCTATGGTAAAACCACCAAGGGAGATTCCTTTTGGCAGGGAGGCAAAATATATCCCAAGGTTTGGAAATGCAATATCTGCTCCATCCATATCCTGCTCCATCCTTTCTTTTACACGTTAAAGCGGAACAATACGACATCACCATCCTGCACCACATACTCTTTTCCTTCCGAGCGGACCAGACCCTTTTCCTTGGCACCATTATAGCCCTCATATTTTACCAGATTATCATAGCTGACTACCTCGGCACGAATAAATCCCCTCTCAAAGTCCGTATGAATCTTTCCTGCCGCCTGAGGGGCCTTTGTACCTTCGGCAATGGTCCATGCACGGGTTTCATCCGGCCCTGTGGTCAAAAAGCTAATCAATCCGAGAATCCGGTAGCTGGCACGAATCAATTTCTCCAAGCCGGATTCGGTAAGTCCCAAATCCTCCAAAAACATTTTTTTCTCATCTTCCTCCAGCTCCGCAATTTCCTGCTCTATCTGGGCACAAATAACGAACACCTCAGATTTTTCCTCTTTCGCAAACTCCCGAACCTTTGCCACCTGCTCGTTGGAATTTCCGTCATCAGC
>JAFLTC010000025.1 GCA_022510615.1 Lachnospiraceae bacterium
GAGGTGTGTTCAGAACCGTCATAGCGGTATGTCTTTTCTACGGTCTTTTTGGAAACATCCGTACTTTCCTTCGTTACCTGTCCGGACAGTGTATCGTATGTATAAGCCGTATCATCCATACGACTGACATTTCCGTACTCGTCATACTCCCATGTATGCTCCACTGTTTTTTTCGTGTCGGTATCTGCTGCCTCCGTTTTTACGACACGGTTCTGATAATCATAGGTCTGTTTTGTGATATTTTTCTTATAATCTACCGTTTCTACCAGATTTCCGCAGACATCATAGCGGTAGCTCTCGGTGTTCCCCTCCGGATTGGTCTGCTCCACCAGCTCATTCTTCCGGTTATAGGTATACTTCGTCTCACTGTAGGTATCCTTCTTTGCCTTTCCGGACACATCGATGTGGTAGGTTTTACCTACAAACTCATAGCTGTTTTCCCCTTCCCCGGATTTCAGGGAAATCGTCAACGGTTTAGTCAGACCGGTAAACTGACGGATTTTATTTCCGTCATTGTCATATACATACTGGGTGTACTGTGCCTGTCTCTCATCCAGTGTATTTTTCACTAAAGACAGATTTCCCGTGATGTCATATTCATACTCGGTCTCTGCATAGGTATCCCCTGTCTGCTGCTCCCTTGTCTTCACAAGGTTCCCGGCACTGTCATACTCATTTTCTACAGTCTGGTATAAAACCTCTTCTCCCTTCTTTTCCACAGGAGTCGATGTTTTGATTAGCTTCCCTTCCAAATCATACTCATACCGTGTGGCATATCCTTCCTCTAATCCCTTCGGGTCATAGGATGCCACCTTCTGCCCCAGTTCATTGTACTCATCCTTCGTTGTCTGGCTCTCCCACTCACTATCCCCGGCTTTCTTTTCCTTCTGGATAGTTTTAGTTACATTTCCCAGGTCATCATAGGTATATTCCCTGCGGCTTGTCTTTTCCGGAAGCCATTTGCCGTCTACACAACGCTTTGTTACCGTCTCCTCTGATATTTTTTGTCCAAAATCGTCATACTCATATGCCGTTTCTTCTTCCTGTCTGTCATTTTCACTTATCGTAGCACTGTGTTCCGATATCTGGTTTCCCTCTTCATCCGTTACGGTTTCTGTGATCTCTTCTTTTAGGACATGTGCGTCAAACTGATTATAATAGTTTTCTTTATTCACCTCTTCCTGATAAGCAGACGGATTCAGTTTTTTACTGTAATTTATTTGAATCGTCTTATCATCCTCTACTTCCGTTTCAGACTTGGTAAAAGTCCAGGCAGAACAGTGGGCGGCATCCATGGCACCGCCGGAAAACTCGGCACTTCCGATTTGTTCTCCGTCTTCATCATAGACGTAGCGACTGCCGGAAAGTACCTCTTTTCCCTTGCCCACGATGTCATAGTGATACTCTTTTTCTCCAGAGTTTTTGACAGTTACCTTTTCTCCTGTGGGGGTAAAAGAATATGTTCTTTCCTCCACTAAAAGTCCCTGAGTCTCACTATCACTTTCCTCACTGTCTTCTTCCTCTTTTGCTTCCCCCTCACGGTATTCATACTCACTTTCGGTCCATGTCCCTGCCTTCTCATCCTTTTCAATCAGAGTGTTTCCAAGGGCGTCATTGATTTCTACTGTACACCGGTCATAGGAATCCAGTGTCATGGTTTTTAAGAAGTCATCGGAAGTATATGTATTGTTACCGGACTCCTGTTCGGTTCCCACTGCCGTCACACTGCCGGATTCCTCTCCTGTTTGTTCATCATATCGATACGTCATTTTCATTCCTTTTTCATCTACCGAAGACAACTCATTACCGAAAGAGTCATAGGTTGTTTCGTCCATGACAATGGTTCCGTTCTGTTTCGGATATTGTTTCGACTGGACTGTTTTTGTTGTCTCTGTCTGCTGTCCCAGTGCATTATAGGTATACTCATACCGGATGGATTCATTTGTTCCGCTTGTCACATACATCGGATAGGTTGTTTCCTGAATTATATTCCCAGCTTTATCATAAACACTCTCAGAAACTGTAAACACCTGATAGCTGCCACCGTTTTTGCTGATCCTTGTGCTATTTTTGATAACCTCTGTTCCTGCCGCATTCATTGCAATAATATGACTAATAAAAACGTAATATTTACATTCTGTATTAAGTTCTATGTTATAGATAAAAGACTTCATCATCTGTACCATTTCAGCTGCTTATGGGTAATGATTTCTTTTTCCTGTAAAGATGCAATATATTTTTTATATTCTGATTTTTTTACCGATTTATTCATAATTTTATATTTGCTTTTATCTACTGTTTGTGAATTCTCCGTTAGTTTTACATGCCATGACTTTTCAGCCACCTCCTTTACCGTGGCCTCAGAAATCTTAAAATAAGTTTCATAATAATAATCCTTATGTCCACCTGTCCAAAATACAATACCCTCTTCAGGATAAATTTTAAGATTACCCCCATATTTATTCCAATTCAAACCAACTACTTCCTCATTCTGGCATGTATAAATAGAATAATTATAATAAGAACCGGAAATAATTAATTCATCAATGCCGTTTCTATCTATATCATAAAAAGCATACGGATATGTGAATTTGCCATCACTACCAATATAATTCATTATATCATTATTGGTAGCACTTTCTATCATTGCTTTTATATACTGCTCATGGATTATTTCATTTAAACAATTGATTTCAGGTGTTTCAGATGGTCTCGTGGAATCTGTGGCGGATTCAAATATTTCAGACGATTGTAAATAATCTTTTGAAACACCCGAACATGCAACCATAAAAGCACATAAGACAATTATACATGATAATATTTTTCTTTTCATTCTACCTGCTCCTTAATTACTTTTCTCTTATACCAATCTTTTGCCCTCATTGCCCTTAATTTCCCCGTAGCTATAACATTATCAGGCCTTAAATAACATCCGCAAAATGTTTTTGCCAGTTTTTTTACACTCTTTTTAGATTTGATATATTCTTTTGCCGAGATATTAAATGGACTATGATAAACATTTTTTCCCAGTCCACCAAACCATTCTAATTTCTTTATGTTCTTTGTAGTCATAGTTTTCCACATATATTTTAATTGCAAATTCATATATTGTTTTGGATTATTTTTTGCCATCTTATTAGCACTGTCAGAACTTAATTTTGCCCATTTAAAAAAGGGGTTTGATGGTGTCCATTGACAAAGACCATATCCACTATATCTACCTTTAGTATTTTTCCAGCGTTCCCATTGTCCCGGATTCACGCCGCATTCCTCTACTAAATTACCGATCAATCCTGCGACAGCCTCTCTTGTCCATTTATTTTTACTTTTTCCTAGGCCTTTTATCATTAAATAATTTTCGATATATTTAGCATTTTCTATTTGCTTCTCAACACTTAAATACCCTATGTGCTTTTTAGCCTTTTTCGGCATACCAGACCATGGATCAGTATATGGGTATGCAAAGACTTGCATATTATTGCTGGTCTCATTATTCTGTGCTGTATATGTATCATAAATCATTTTTCCAATGACGACTAAATTTACAAGCGTCGGACAATTCCCTCCATTATCTGCATAAGTAATTGGATCATTATAACAATACGTATACAAATGCAAACTTAATGGCTCGTCCTCCTCACCGGTATATATATCTCTTGTAATAAATCTTCCTTCTGACGGCTGGTAATACCTTGCCCTAAGATAAATTTCATCCGTCTCCTTGTCATAGTATTCCCCGCAGTATCGGAATGGATTATCATCTTTTTTATCTAGGTCTACTTCGTTTCCAAAGGAATCATATTCATACATCTTAATAACTTTTCCATTTTTATTTATTAGCTGTGCCACATCCCCATGCGGATTCGTGACATAATACTGTTTCTCGGTTTCATTTCCTTCATCTGCATACACAAGGTCATTTCCGCGGATAAATCTCTTTTGAACTTTTCCATCTTCTGACAGTTCCATCACTAACTGATTCCCATCCCAGACAAATATAGTGGTTTTTCCATTTACCTTTTTACTAGTGCGCAGTCCTTCCGCATCATAAGTATAACATACCTTGTTATCCCTTGTAAGCATACTTGTTAGCTGATTTAAGGCATTATAATGATACACAGCATTGTCATTGAGGCGGTTTTCACCCAGTGTCACATCCATGTCAAAATATTCCTTCTTTCCTTGTGCCTCTTTTCTGTTTACCACCGCCAGCTGGTTTCCGTTTTTGTCATTTTTGAAGATAACAACAGAATCTTTTTCGGTTTTTGTATTCAAGGTGTCCGTACGAAGCAGTTCATCGTTTTTATTGTATCTATAGGCAATTACCTTATTTCCGGCTATCATCTCTTTCCGGTTGTTATGACTGTCGTAAGTATAGGTAAGGTCTTCACTATCCGTCCTGGTTTCTTTCTGTATACGACCAAGCAAATCATAGGTGTAAGTTGCTGTCTTTGTAATTTTCTTTCCCTCTTTATCTCGGATTTCAGAAATTTCTTTAGCCTTCTGCCCATTTACGAGATATTCAGACTGGTAGTCTGAAATCACGCCGTCACTACTGGTTTGGTTTTTCATTGCTATCAAATGATTTTGATAATCATAGGTATAGGTGGTGGTCAAATTATTTTCCACTACGTTTCTTTCTGACAAATTTCCATCAATATCATAGGTATATCCTACCACTTTGTTACCATTTTCATCTATTACCGAGGTAAGTTTCGATTCCCCATCATAACTATACTGTAAAGATAATTTGGTATCCTCAGCCACCTTTACCGAAAAAGCAGACTTATTCCCTGCACTGTCATAAGTGTAATTTTTTACCACATTCTTATTCTTGGCTAACTTCGTGGTCTCTTTTGTCACTTGTCCGCTTACGTCTCCATAGATAAATTTCGTATCATCCTGTGTTTCTACCTCTCCATATGCGTTATAACTGTATGTATGGATAGTTTCTTTCCCTGTTTCTTTCTCATGTGCTACCACTTCCGTTAAACGGTTCTGATAATCATAGGTGTTTTTCAAAATATTTTCGTTCTTATCCACGGTTTTTATCAGGTTACCGTTCACATCATAAGTATAGGTTTCCTTTCTTCCTTCTGGATCAATATAAGCAATTAGCTGATTTTTCCCATCGTACTCATACTTAGTCTCACTAATGACATCCGATTTCTTTTTCCCATTTACTTCTATGTAATAAGTCTTTCCAACGTATGAGAAGGTATCCGCACTACTGTTTGTCGTTCTTTCCTTACCTTCTGACACAGTAATTGCCAGCGGGGCTGTCATACCGGTAAACTGTCGTACTTTATTCCCTTCCGTATCATACACGTATTGAACATATTGTGCTTTATCCTCTTCCATGCAACTCTTAACCATGACACAATTCCCACGACCATCATAAGTATACTCGATTCTTTCTGTCCTGTCACTATCAATCTGCTCTTCCTTCCCCGTCACGTTTCCTGCATTATCATACTCTGTAATGTTTTTTTGGTATTCGATACTGCCGTCTTTCTTCTTTTGCGGAATCTCTGACATAATCATTTGTCCAAGAATATCATAAGAATACTTAGTAGCAACATCTTCTTTACCACCTCTCATGGTATACTCTCTTATCACCCTTCCCTGCTCATCATAATCTTTCTTTGTAATCTGAGACTGCCACTGGGGGGCTCCTTCTTTCCGACTCTTTATCTCTATCTGGCTAACATTACCGTTTTCATCATAAGTCGAAAGAGTCTGCGTCTCATAGGCGGAAAGCCACTTACCATCCTGATATTTCTTTGTAACAGTATTCTCTTTAATTGTTCTGCCAAAATCATCGGATTCATAGTTGGTCACGGTTTCCAATTTGTTTTTTCCCCGAATAATTGTGCTTGTTTGCGATATAGTATTCCCCTCTACATCAGACACAGTTTCTGTAATGGTTTCACTTAATACCGCATCATTAAATTGATTATAATAATTATCTACATCTATTGCTGACTGGTACTTAGAATGTTCCAACTCCTTACTATAACTGATGGAAATCGTCTGTGCATTATCTTCCTCCCCTGTTACCTCGATTTCATTTCTCTCAAAACTCCATGAAGTACAATGAGCAGCATCTAGTTCACCATTACTAAATTCTGCACTTCCAATCTCATTGCCTAAGTCATCATAGAAATGCTTGGTGGCGCTCAGAATAGTACTGCCCTTCCCCGTAATATAAAAATTTGCTACCTTTTCCCCATTCTCATTAATTATAAATTTTTCCTCATCTGGTTTAAACGTATAGGTTTTTTCTTCTAACAGTTGTGTAGTCTCTTCCTTGTCTAAATCCGTGTCATCCTCTTCAATATCTCCTGTTACACTTCCGTATCCATAGGTACGCTCTATCCATGTACCTGCCGCCTCATCCTTACTGATAATAGTATTTCCAAAAGCATCTTGAATATCAATACTAACACGGCCGTATTCATCCATTGTCATAGTCTTTAAGGTATCAGTGGATATATACTCCTTATCTCTAGATTCATACTCCGTTCCCACCGCAGTGACAGTTTGTTCTTCTTCCCCTGTTTCCGAATTATAGTTGGTTTTTGATACTAACCCATTTTCATCAATATGGGTAAGTTCGTTTCCAAAGGAATCATAGGTTACCTCTTCCTCGGTATAGGTACGGTTATCTGTCGGACGCTTTGCTGAGATAAGTGTCATAGTCTTTTTCGTCTGCTGTCCCAAACTATTATACATGTAATCATTCTGAATAACTTCTTTTTCTCCGTCACTACTATAGGAAGGATAAATTTTTCCTTGAGTTTCATTTCCTTTGTCATCATATTTAAAATCTGTTTTAAAAATAGTTTTATAAGTCCCGCCATTTACACTTCTCTGCTCTGAAATGCTGACGCAATCCACGCCATTGGTTGCCACTTTGTTAACTGATCTACTTTTTGTATTTGCTGATGTATATGCTTCCTCTGTTGTAAGAGTACACAAAGAAAAGGGTATATCCTCTGTCGGATAGCCTTTATCTGTTCCATGATAGGTATATATAGTAGTGTATAACTTTTCCTTTCCACTGTTTTTTTTCAAATATGCTTCTGAATCCTTCTCAGTCAGTACATTGCGGTACTCATCATAGGTATGCCCCTCCTTACTGGTAACCGCTTTTCCGTTTTTCCCATAAGTCTTGTTGGTTTCCAGTGTTACCAGTGAACCATTTCCGTCCTTATCATAGTCATAAAGGGTTTCTTCCCTTGTCTTCCCATAATTCACTTCTTCTGTCAGCATCTTGTTTGCATTATAAATGTAGAGGCTGACACTTTTCGTCGTATTACTTGCCAGACGGAGGGTATCCTCATTGATCTTTGATTTCTTATACTTGTAGTCATAGTACTTACCGTTTGTCTTATATTTGTTCGGATTAAAGGAGCTGACTACCGTCACCGCCTCCAGTCCGCTTTTTCCGTACTGCCATACTTCATCTTTGTCCTGTTGGAAGTCTGCATAGGAAATGAAACGATTTCCCTGCTTCTGGAAATAGTCGTACTTCTGTCCGCCTGATTTTTTCCCCGAGGATACATCCTTTTCGTACTCCCTTGTGACATAAAACCGTTCGACCGCCACATCTCTCTTCTGTCCGAGTCCGGCATCTCTCTCCCCACGGAGAGCACAGGCACGGTATTCATAGTGCTGTTCCCCACCCTCTGCACTTACCTTGTTCAGAAGATAGCTTTCGTTCGTGGAAACACGCTGGGACGCCACCCCGTCACCGGCGGTGTTAAACAGACGTTCCACCGTTTTGTAGGAATAAGTTTCTTTACTTCCATCCACTGTAGCAGAGGTCAGTGTCAGACCCTTCAGCCTGTCTCCGTGTAATGGGGTGTAGGATTGTTCCTTCGTTTCATACTGAATTGTTTTCTGGGATACACCGCCCTCTGTTTTATTTCCCTGAACGGTCACGGAAGATAATGCCTTTTCTCCGTTCGAGGCGGTACTGTAGTGGAATACAATCTTTCTTCCCACCGAATCCGTAATCGTATCAAAGTAGATTTCATCCTGATAGGTAAACGTAATCGTATTGTCATGGGCGTCTTTTTGCAGCACCAGCACACCGTCTGCATTAAAGTAGGAGCGCAGTCCCGTCTTATCCCGCAGAAGGTATTTGCAGACGACACCATCCACGGTTTCATCCAGATCCTCCAGTCTGACATCCTGATAGTCATAGCCTTCCAGTCCGGTGATGGAATAGCTTTTCGAAGCCGTATCAGCTTTGGATTCGATGGGTAGCACACCGGCACTTCCATAGTGAAGATAGGCAGGGATTTTTCCCCATCCCTCCTCTTCTGTCAGGGTGACGGTTTCGATCCATGGGAAGTCAAAACGCCATCCGCTTGCCAGTCCGTATACGTTGTGTCCTTCATTACTGACAATCCTCGTTCTCTGGGTTCCGTCCGCCGGAGTGAGCTTATCATTATCCTCCACAGCCCCCTTTCTATAGGATGTACCGATCAGGTCTTCCAAAGCGCCCTTATATTTGTCAAACAAAGCAGTATGTACGACAAGTTCGTGCTCTGTTCCATCCTGTGACTTGTACTGAACCCATACCGTATTACGAACCAGTTCATCCACAAATTCCACGGTGGCATGCCCCAGATTGGCTTCGTTACTGTCATAATACCGGTTTAATTCAAAGTCCATTCCGCCGGTTCCCTCCAGGGATAAATCGCTTCGGGAAAGCATGAGATGTCCGGTGGCAGTATCCACACCGTCTGCCCCTTCTAACTCTAACGGAGAACCTGCCAGTTTGTTTTCATACACACCGCGGAAAGTATCCCCATAAGCCTTTTCCAGGGCGGTATTGTAAGATTCCCCCGCCGCATGGCTTGTGTGTGGTGTCAGCAGTATGGTCCCCGATAATGCCAGCAGGACGACTATATATTTTCCATAGGTTCTTTTTCTCATGTTTACCCTCCGATTTTTCTTTATCGTTTCGCTAACTCTGGAACTTTTTTCCCTTGATCTAACTCCTTCAAAATTTCTCCCCATGTATAGGTTCCATTCAGACAGAGGATGGCGATATCGATTCTCTCATCCGTGTTCAGTTTTCTTTTTTCTAATTCCTTAACCTGTTCTTCCGAAAGGCCTAGCTGCTCCTCGGTGGTCTTTATCTCCTCATCCGATACAACCTCCGACCACTTTCTGCCCTCTGCTGCCTTTCCTTTCGCCTTCGCCAGACTGAGCGCCCTTTTCCCGGTCTTTTGTGACAACTTCTCTGCTTCATAGAGGTCTTCCAGGGCGTACCCCTCCTTTTCCATCTGATACTTTATATTTTCACCGATGGTAAAGAAATCGATATCCAGTTGTTTTTGCACGGTCTCCCAGTCATTCGATTTTGCTTTCATCTCGGCGATATCTTCCACCGGGGTTTCATACATCCGGGCATAGATATCCGCTACCTGCTTATCATCCTGATTCAGTGCATTATAATACACCTGCTTTTGTGTTTTTAGCACATAAACTACCGACAGGAGTATAACAATGACCGAACAACAGACAATGACTGTAATGATCCTTCCTTTTTTACCCATCACTTTTTTCATGCTATCCTAACCTTTCCGGCACCGTGTCTATTTCTTTTCTATCTGCATTTCCACGACGGTCTTTTTATCTTTTAACGCTTCCACAGGCACCGACTGAAATGCCTCATAGGTATCTCCCGCTTCCATTTTTCCCCGGAGCTTTATTACCATAACACCTTTTTCCTCCGAATAGCTTATAAGCTGAATTCCGTCCTTGCCTTTCTTTATCTCATCCTTCTGCATAAAGGATGAGGCATTGGAAAATTGCAGTACCTTCGGGTCAACCCGCAATGTCACCAGATAATCGGTGTCTTCTTTACAGTTTCCGGCATTTACCTGTAGTTCATAGATTTGTCCCTTTTTGGCACTAAGCACCTTGCTAATCACATCGCTATCTAAAGAAAGACTCTCTACTACGTCTAATGTGCCAAAGCCTGTGGCATAACCACCGACACTGTACAGTGTATCGTCGATAGATAAAATCTGTGACGCTTCTTTCTCTAAGTTTGTATCTGACAATTCACTCCATTCATCCAGATACACATCATAGCAAAGAACAGATTTCGTCATAGCATCATTTACCATGTATATCTTACCGTTTACAACAGTTCCTGACAGATACCGGTTGGCATTTACCACCGCTATTTCTTTGCCGATGGTATCGTATTCACCACTTTCCGGTAAGTATTCTTCCCATGCCACCTTTTGCTCAATGGAATCCTTATCTTCTTTTTCCCGCAGGACGAAAATATGACCATCCACAACCTGTGCTTGAATGATAGTACTGGTATTCGCATACACCTCGGAGGTCCACTGATTGGTGTCCGGATTGTATATGTCGATTCGCTCTGTCGTTCCCGCCTTGGCAAAGAGATAGATTTTTCCGTCGTATGCCACCATCGGCATATCCGCTCTTCCCTGTGGCATGTCTGCCAGTTTAATCCAGCGATTGGTTCCCGGATAGAAGGCATAGGTTGATTTCAGCAGCTTGGCACTGTTATCCGTTCCGGTCTGCCCGCCAACCACATAGATGCAGTCATTGAGGGCAACCATTCCGGCATTGCATATACCGGAAATCGCTTCCGGATACCCGGTAATCTTCGTCCATGTTTTGTTTTGCGGATGATAGCATTCCATATCTTTGTAACATGCACCGGTATCCTTATCGATACCGCCCAATACATATATCTTTTCATCCCAGACGGAAGCGGCAAACTTAGCTCTCTTCTGCTGCAAAGGTTTAGCATAGTTCCATTGGGAAGAGGAAGAAGTATTGTATACTTTTGCGGATGGCTCACCTACCAGATTCTTATTCTCCCTCGGGGTTACGGTAAATGCCAGAATTTTTCCTACTGTTTCATTGTTATATACATACTCATAGGTTGTAGCCGCCGTAAGCACCTCCGCTATTTTCCCATTGGCGCCATAAATAGTAACAAGATACTCTTTTGCATTTTTTATCTTGTTCCAGTTTAAAATATAACTATCCTGTCCCTTTAATCCCGTAACTACCGGTATGGCAAATCGTTTTCTTAGGGAAAGGGTATATTTGCCGGTCTCCTTTCCTTTTACATTGACTTTCAGATAGCGTCTGCCATGATAGCTCTTAACAAACTGAAAGTTTTCATCCAGTCCGCTGTCATCGTCATAGTCAAGTCTTTCTTTGTTATTGCTATAGAGGATACCCTGGGTATCTAAACCGGATGTGGTATACAGTTCATAGGCGATGCCCGGCTTCGGATCAAAGTAATAATAGTTCTCCTGACCGCTTTTTAACACATCTCTGGTAATATCCTGATTTTCCTTCAGCTGCACAGCTCCTTCAAATCCCACTACTTCATAATGAACGGAGAAGTACGGATTTTTCTGGATTTTCGTCTGGTATGTGCCATTGCTGTTCTCTGCCACGAGAGCCACACCATAATTTGGCACACCCTGATACCATTCCTTTACAATATTTGTCACATCGCAGGAATACGTACCCTTCTTCTGCATGGAAATGGTTGCGGATTTTGTAGACGCATAGGTGGGACGCTTGTTGTTCGTCACCTTTTTCCCCTTCCACTTTGTCGTCACTTTATGTACTCCCACATCAAAGGTCTTTCCGGCACCCATCTTCAAAGTTTTTTCGTTCTTTACATAGAGACGGGCATTTCTTACTTTGACGTTCGCCTTACCAAATTCTGCCAGATTACTCATCCGGGTAAACGCCACGCATTTGTTCGCCTGCAAAAGCAGGGATTCGTTGTATGTGAAGTTTGATTTTGGAGAACCGGCATAAGCCGCACCGATTTTTACGTCACGCTCATGCCGATCTGTGGTATACGCGGTACGAACTGTCACCGGAAAACTGCGTTTCTTACTCTTCAACCACTTCTTGTTCGGTTTCAGTGTAATGGTTTTCTTTTTCCTGTTATATGTTACTTTTACTTTTGAGGTGGATACATTCTTGCTGTCTGTAATAACGGTTTTGAGTCTCTTATATTTGGTCTTACCTTTCTTCGTCTTAAAGTAGATACGGTTTTTCTTACTCTTAACTGTAAGCTTACTTCCCAGCTTCAAAGTAATCTTTTTAGCGGCAGATTTCTTCTTGACAGAGATTTTTTCCACAAGCTTCTCCGGATATATTTCATAGGTCAATGTCTGGTTTTTATATGCCTTTTTATACTGAACCTGATTGCTGTTGAGTATGTCAATACTCTCTTTTTTCTTCGGATTACTTATCTTAGCCTTTTTTGCCTTTACTTCCTTTCCCTGTAGGGCGATTGACAACTTATCAGAACCGCGTTTCAAAGTAATCTCTGCCTTTTTATTTGCCTTCCTGGCTACGGTAATACCCAAGCTGGTTGACTTGGTCTTGCAATTCTTCTTGTTTTTTGTCTTTACCAGCGTAGTATTAATTTCCTTCCACTTGCCGCCTTTTTTGTAGTGGACAGGCATGGAATAAGAATTCGCAAGAAAACTGCCATCGGACATAGCATACTGCTTGGTAAATTTCGTCCTCTTGGCGGTCAGCTCACTCCGTACCTTCGCTTCCCCGTGGGTGATTTCTACCGCTTTTTCCGCCGCACCCGTGTTTTCCGGTGAAGTCGGCCATGAGAGTCCTGTCACTATCATGACAGCAGCCGCCACTACGGCAATGCTTATTTTTACTTTACTTTTCATTTTTCTCATAGTACCTTTCATGTTTACCTCCATTTACACGCTATTTATCCTTTAATTCATTGTATTGCAAAAATTCCCTTATTTTCCAGATTATAACATACTTATGCGACATAATCTACCATTTTCTGCTAGATTATTACAATTTTATTTTCGGGTAAAAAAAGAGTATAACCCCTAAATATTTGATTAGGTTTATACTCTCTGAATTCTTTATACGTTTTACCGATTACCGCCAAATTTTTCTGTATTCCTCTACCAGCCGTTCTAAGGACCATGCTGCATTGGCAGGGCTTGTGGAGGGCAGGACAGTAATCGGAATCTGTGTCCTTTCATAGAGATATTTGTTATATAACTGCTCTGCCGTTTTCCCATTGGCAAATATTTTCGTAATCCGGGATTTCTTTAACAGTCCGGATATATCATTGGGTATCACATCCCGGATGCTGCTGTCACTGGAACCCCGAATCCGACAGCTTTCTATGACGTCCCAGATGGCGATGTGATGAGTTAAAAGCATTTTCTTCTTTTCCTCTATTGTTACCGGTTTCTTGGATTCTACTATTGTAGATATAACATCCCAGAAACGATTTCTCGGATGTCCATAGAAAAATCCCTGTTCTCTCGATTTTACGGATGGAAAGCTTCCTAAAATCAAAACTTCCGATTCCTCATTCCATACCGGCAAAAATTCATGCCGCAATGTCTGGTATTCCACCTCACACACCTCTAATACTGTATCCTTTACCCGGAATTTTATCTCATATCCGGCAAAATTCATTCCATATATCCTTGTTTCATCATTGTGATAAGAAGGCCTTGGATCCTCGGCCAACACTCCCTGCAATGCCTTTCGCTTTTCTTTCGGCACTTTCTGCAAAAGCTTTTCCGGGAACACCACCTCAAGCCGGGAGGTCTGATGCTCCTCTACAAATCCGCTCCTGGCATCCGGATGACTGTCTACATGGGGCAGATAGGGTTTAATATCCAGAATCGGCGTTCCATCCAGTAAATCCGCTCCCGCCACACGAAGCACCGGACCTAACTCCTTATGCTGTTCTATCCCCAGCAGCTTTACCGAAGAGAGTCCGATTTCATTCGGGCGGAAGGGAGACCGGGTGGCAAATACCCCTATTCTCTCATTTCCTCCCAGTCTGGGGGGGCGCACCGTAGGAGACCAGCCCTCTCGCACACTTTCAGAAAACAGCCAAATCAGCCACAGATGGGAAAAGCCCTCTAAGCCCCGCAGAGCAGCAGGGTCACGGTACTCCGGCTCAAAGACAATCACCGCCTCTAGCTCCTCTACCAGACCGCTCTGACGTGGTATTCCGAATTTTTCCTTAAAATCACTTTGGATTCTTGCTATGGTCTTCACTCTTCTCCTCCTTGGTGTAATACACTCCGGTGGCTGTCGCAACAGGCTTGTCCTCCCTGCCCTCCATCCATGCCTCGGCATTTAGATACTGCATGGTTTTTCCCTGCTTCATCAGATATGTCTTTACCATCAGACGCTTACCTACTATGCCCGGACGAAGATATGAAATCTGAAAAGAAACCGTCTGGGTCATTCTCCCTTCCCCGTAATAATTTGCAAAAATCCCCATGGCATTATCCATGACCGTCGCAATCCAACCGCCATGAATAACACCATTGGGATTTACCGTTCTTTCATCCGGGTTATACCCCGCCAGATAATGTTTCCCTTCCCTGTCACAGGAAACAAAAACCGGACATGCCATTTCATTCAGACTATCCTTTTTGCACTGTGAAAAATATTCCATAATTTTTTTCAGATGTTCTTCCATCTTTCATTCCTCCGTATACAGACGCTCGGCACGTTCCCAATTTATCACCTGCCACCAGTTATCAATATAGGCAGCCCTGACATTTTTAAATTTCAGATAGTATGCATGCTCCCACACATCAATGACAACCAGCGGCTTTTGGTGTAGGCTCAGAGGTGTATCCTGATTCGCCGTGGAAAAAATCTGTAAACTCCCCGCCGAATCACAAGTCAACCAGAGATAGCCGGAGCCAAATACCGCCAGCGCCTCCTTTTTCCATATTTCAAAAAAGCTTTCCACACTGCCGTACTGCCTGACCATCTGCTCCAGAAGATTTCCGGTCGGCTCCATACCGGCATTTAAAATATTGGCAAAAAAGAACTGGTGATTGAACACACCACCGCCGTTGTGCCGGATTGACTCTGATATTTCTTTTGGAAGCCGTTCGATATCGGTCAGCATTTTTTCCAATGGTACCTTCTGCCACAGCGGGTATTCGCTGAGAGTGTCGTTCAACTTATCGATATAGGCCTGCAAATGTTTCGCATGGTGTAAATACATCGTCTGAATATCAATATAAGGCTCCATTTCCGCATAGGAATAGGGAAGCGGATAATTGACAAAGGGATAACAGTTATGCATGATATTATCCTTCTCTTTTTTTCATTTATATGAAAGAATCTATCTGCTTTATGATATTTTTTTACTCTCTCTTTTCCTCTGTCTGATCCCAGCCTTCTCCCTCATCGTCCGTGGCAGCTGCCGTGCCGGTAATCGGAATACTTTCGCCCAGATAGGTTGGCTCCGGTTTGATTATCATCCATACAAAATCTTTGACCCGGGCTAATTTTTCCCGGCATTCCAAAATCCAGCTTCCCTGATATGTCGTCTCCTTTGATGGTATGCCATAAGCGTTAAGTCCCAGCCCTCTGGCATCGTAAAGCGCCCGGTAGCTGTGATAAGGCTGTGTCACAATCACAAGACTTTTCACCTCAAACACATCTCTGGCACGGTACATAGATTCATAGGTGGAAAATCCGGCATGGTCCATGAAAATATTCTCTGCCGGCACTCCTGCCTCCACCGCATACTGTTTCATGGCACGGACCTCATCATATTCCTCGCGTCCGTGATCGCCGCTCATAAGAATACGGTCGGAAATGCCCTTTTTATAAAGTTCTATTCCCCGGTCCAGGCGATCCTTTAAAACAAGACTGGGCGTGCCATCCGAGTAAGCCCTTGCCCCCAGAATCAGGATACAGTCCACTTTTCCCACCTCGCCACTATCTTCCAGCGAATACAGGGAGTCCCGCACCGAAGTTTTCATATACCAGTTTAGTCCCAGCACCATGACAAGACCCAGAATACCGACACCCACTCCGACAATTAAAATCCGTTTCAACCATTTCCATTTACCAAACCATAATTTTCTCATTTGCAGTTCTCCTTTTTCTTTCTTTTTTCACTATAGCAAAAAGAAAGATACTCCGCAACCGCCAACTCTTACTTTCCTTCATTTTCTTTCAGAAATAAATTGATTTTTCTTCTGATTTCCTGTATTCTATTATGTGGAAATAACAAAAAATTTACAAAGAAAAGAGGAAACAAAATGAGAAAAAAAATATTGTTATTAGGAGTTTGTGCTGCGTTGTCCATAACCGGTTGCTCCTTATCCGATTCAGTAAAAGAAACGGTAACAGAAACAGTTAAAAATGCTGTGGATAGTTCTTCGCAATCCTCAGAAGCACCAGCTCCTTCTGCCACACCGGCAGCCAAAGAGACGAAACTGGCTCTCGGCAAAAAAGGTACTGTGGGAGACTGGGACATCAAGGTGAAAAAGGTTAGCACCACAAAGAAAATTAAAGACGGCAAATATCGGTATTTCGAGTCAGGAAAGGGGAACTCTTTTGTGTACCTCAATGCTTCCGCCCGCAACAACGGAAAAAAGGCCGCTAATTTCCTTCCAATGGTCGGATATGAGAATACTGCACTCACTGCCACTCTTTATTACAAGGGCGAATATGAGTATAAGCCAACACAGCTACTTGGCTATAACAAAGATTTAGTGTCTAAATCAGTAAAACCGCTGACGACCAAATCCGGTGTCATCGCTTTTAAGGTACCAAATAAAGTTGCCAAAGCGAAGAAAGGTGAATTGACACTCCATATTGGCTTAAAGAATGATTATCTTGTTTATTCCCTGAAATAATACAACTTTTATGAAGAGGCTGGTTGATAAAACAGCTTTAGAAACGAAGAGATACCCTCCAATCAGCGAAAACCTCAAACGCGAAGCGTTTCCGGTTTGAGTCGATTGGAGGGTATCTCTTCGTTTGAGTCTGTTTACCGTCCTGTCCCTTTCCATAAAAATGATTTCAGGGAAT
The DNA here is from genome assembly GCA_022510615.1 of Lachnospiraceae bacterium. GTDB lineage: Bacteria > Bacillota > Clostridia > Lachnospirales > Lachnospiraceae > Eubacterium_F. Next base: position 16,897 of record JAFLTC010000025.1, read on the forward strand.
AAAAAGATTACACTCTAGCGGAAGATTGAGAGGTTGACCTACTAAATTGAATGGAGAGTGTCGCTTTTATAGTACAAAATTAGGACAAATCCACAAATCAGTGAGAACCTCAAACGCTTCGCGTTTCCGGTTCGAATCGATTTGTGGATTTATCCTAATGCTTTGATTCTATTAAAATGACTGCTCCCTCTTCAATTTAGTAGGACAACCGCCTCAAACTTCCCTTTTTAAAGGTAAACTCCGGCGTTTCAAAGGGATAACTAACCTCATCCTCATAATACCATGGGTCTTCCTCATGGGCCGGATTTTTTAACAGATGAAATTCCTGTGCCGGCATATATCCCTGCCCGAGCAAAAAGGCTTTTTTACCCTCTGCATTCCGGCACACATCTACTACCATTACCACATGACCGGGACTTCCTGACATCAGAAAAATATCGCCGGTCTGAATCTGGGGCAGTTTAATCTTTTTCGACTCCTCCTCCATGGAAAGGGTACTGGCATAGGCAAATACCATTCTCATATATTTCTTAAAATTTTTGTAGGAAGTATCATAGGAACCATCCAGAGTCCAGGAGGAACTGGTCTCCCCAGTGACAATCCGATAGCCCTCCCGCCACCTTGCATACTCTGCCTGAAATCCGTCCACAAAGCGAAAGGATATCCGGTTGTATTGTTCCGTCTTCCAGAAATATTCCGCATAGACTCTCATGACAGAATCGGCACACTGCTGCAAATCTTCTTTTTCCAGAGGAAGCTTAAAAACTGCTACGTGAGCCTGCTGATTTTCTTTCTGCTTTCCGTTATATAAAAGCACGGGACTTCCATCCTTTTTTAAAGAATATCCTCTCAAAAAGGCGGTAAGGCTGTCCGGCCCCGCCGTTTCCCGCTCATAGCCGACAGGTGCATTGACTCTTGTTTCCAGAGTTTTTCCTTCAGCATTCAGAATTGCTTCTGCGGTAACAGCCTGTGCTGTCGTCGTGGACTCTCCCTGTACAACTGCTGAGGAGGCAGAACCACTGGAACTGTCCACGATGGCATCCGGTTTACCATTATCCGACAAAAACGCAACCTTTATAATCGCAAACAGACAAAGAACCAGACCGGCGCACAAGATAGATTTCATATATAATTTTCGTAATCCTTTATCTTCCATAATTCTCAATTGTCAAATCACTGGCTACCCGCTGCTTAAATATTATCCCAGCTGATTTCCTTATTTCCCTCCAACAAATTCTCAATTTTCGTCATCAAAATATCTTCACTAACCGGTTTGACCGCATAATCATTCGCACCGGCCTCCACCGCTTTTACCACATGTTCCTTATCATTATTGGATGTGAGGAAAATAACCGGTACACTTTTACTTTTTAATGTATATCTCTCCCTAATCAGCCTTAACATTTCATATCCGTCAATTTCCGGCATGTCAACATCCAGTATAATCAAATCCGGTCTTGTGTTCTTTAAATACTGAAGCGCCCTCATGCCCTTTGAGAAACCATGAAAATCATAATCATCACTTAAAATCTCCTCTAACATTTTTAATACGATATTACTGTCATCCACTGCTACAATAGTCTTTTTCATATTCATTTTGTACCTCCTTAACCTTTCAGTAATTCCATTGCTTTATCTTCGTCATACTCATCCTCCAATGCGATAAGTGCATTTTTGATACGCTCATGCATCTTAGGCTCTAGCGGACTCTCAATCCAGCTCTTCAGTTTTTCCAGAGCCTTCTGGGTTTCAAAATCATCAATCAGAGTGGCAACCTCCTCCAGCTCATCCTGTGATAATTCCAGCACCCCGCCGCCGCTGTCACTGACCATACTGTATTGATCCGGCTCCTCTCCGCGGCACTGACGGTAAAACTCATCCAGACCTTCTCTGGCAGCTTTCCAGCAATCCGTCAGTTCTTCCCAATGAGCCTTCACATAGTCTATATTTCCCGCCTTACTCTGCTTTTCATGTTCAAAGGCGATATCCGCCAGCTTATCGCCTCCCAGTGTCCTTGCATTTCCCTTTATGGCATGCACCAGAACACCATAATCTTTCATGTTTTGTTCCGCCATGAATTGCTGTAATTTATCCTGCTGCTCCTTATCCTTTAGAAACATACCGACCAAATCCAGATATATTTCCATATTCCCTTTAGAATATGATAACCCATTCTCTATGGAAATTCCATATTCCAAATAGGCATCATAATTGCCCTCGCCGGCATCTTCTTCCACATCCTGCACGGTAATTTCTTTTTTATGAACAAGTTCTTCCGGCAGATAGGAAGCAATCATCTGCTCTAATAAATCACCGTCAATAGGCTTTGTCAGGAAATCTGCAAATCCCTCCTTTAAATAGGTTTCCCTTGCCCCGGCTACCGCATTTGCCGTCAGGGCAATGACCGGTGTTTTTTCATTAGGAAAATCCGAGAGCTTTTGTATTTCATGGAGAGTTTCAATTCCATCCATCTCAGGCATCATATGATCCATAAAAATAATATGGAAAGGTTCTTTTTTTACCAGCTCAAGACAATCCTTTCCCGAGCCTGCCGTGGTAATATTCATTTTCGTACGCTTTAACAGTGCCGTAAATACGGTAAGGTTCATGGCATTGTCATCGACAACAAGCACCCTGGCCTCCGGCGCCTCAAAGGTTTCCTGATTTCCTGCCTTGCCCTGCCTCTTTCTATTTTGAATGGATTCAAAATCTCCTGTCGGTTCGTCTGACACAATTCTCTGTGGCATCGTAACGGTAAAGGTGGAGCCCTTCTGGTATTCACTCTCTACCTTCATGTCACCATCCATCATTTTGAGAAGCGACATCGTAATATTCATGCCAAGACCGGTTCCTTCGATATTTCTGTTCTTCTCCTCATCCAGTCTCTGGAAGCTCTCGAACAGCTTTCCCATATCCTCCTCTTTAATTCCCATACCCGTGTCCTTTACGGCTATGGTAAGAGCGATTTCGTCATCCTCTTTCCTTTCGTAGGATACATGCATCTCAATACCGCCCTGAGGAGTATATTTCACCGCATTGGTAAGGAGATTTGTCACAATCTGCTTAATTCGCACGTCATCGCCAAACAGGACTTTGGGAAGCGTCTCATCCAGAGAAAACGAGATATGTAAATCCTTTTCGCTGGCTCGCAAATATATGACATTCCACAGGTCCATAATCACGTCCGCCGGTTCATATTCTACCGGGATAATTTCCATTTTACCGGATTCAATTTTAGACATATCCAGTATATCATTAATCAAAAACAACAAAGTTTTCCCGGAACTTTGAATATTAGCGGCATAGGACAATAATTGTTCGTCCGTGCACTCCCTGAGTATCATTTCATTCATACCCAGAACGGCATTAATCGGCGTCCTGATTTCATGGGACATATTAGAGAGAAAAAGGCTTTTCGCCTCATTTGCCAGAATCGCCTCATTCTTCGCCTTCTCGTATTCCACATTCAGTTTTTTTATTTTTTCCAAGGCAGTCTGGGCATCCCGGAGTTCGTTGAGCTCGGTCACATCATCGATTACAACTACTACCGATTTCTCCCCTTTATTATGTATATAGCTTGTTGTTAAGGATAAATTTTTTGTTTCACCATTCAGCTCATAGTCAACAGGCATATTGCTTACCTTTTTCTTTTCATAAATCGTATTCAATATGACCTCGTTAAAATCATCGGTCCCCTCCCGGACTAAAAAGATACTTCCATACGCTTTTCCGATATCGTCCTGTGTAAGACCTAAGATACCCTCTGCTGCCGGGTTCAGCATGGTAATCTTTCCATTCATGCTGATTACCATAACCCCTTCCAACATATCTGTTACAATTTCTCTATATAAGTCTTTGTTATCACCCTGTTCCAGCATATATACTTCCCTCATCATTCAGTATATTATATGTCTTTTCGTATTTTTAAGATATTGTGTCCATCCTTGTATTCGTAGGTAATCTCCGTCATATTTTTCTTTACAAGGTAAATACCCAGACCGCCTATTTCCCTTTCCTCTGCAGACAGCGTCACATCCGGGTCCGCCTTTGATAACGGGTCATAGGGAACCCCCTCATCAATAAAGGTAATGATTACGGAAAGCGGAGTTTCCATTACCTCTACGCACACGGTAGCCGGACCTGTCCCGGGGTGATAAGCATAATGGACAATATTACTAAACAACTCGTCAATGGCAATATCAATCTGAGCCTGTGCCTTCATGGGACAGCCAAACTGTTCCAACTGCTCATCCACAAAGTCAGTAATAACAGGAATGCTTTCAAGCGTCGCCTCGACCGTTATTTCTTTCATATGAGTCCCTCCCTGCAAAATTATTCTATGTTGAGAATATCTAAAAAGCCCGTAACCTCGAACACTTCATGAATAGTCTCGTTGATATGGCGTACTACCATTTCTCCGTTTTGCTTTTTCGTCATGGCTTTATAGGTAGTCAGAAGCACTCTCAGACCTGCAGAGGAAAGATACTCCAGCTCTTTAAAATCCAGAACCAATTTCTCCGCACCATCAAGACTTGCGTTAATCTCAGTCTCCAACTGTGGTGCTGTCGTAGTGTCAAGCCTTCCTGACAGAGAAAATGTAATTTCTTTTCCATTTTCTGTTTTTTCGATCTGCATTCTTTTATCCTCCCTTTAGTTTCTCCAATTATTTTCTGCCATCAAATTTTATACTTATTATAACCTATGTTTTTCCTTACCGCAAGTAAAAGAGTGGACCGCCCCTTACTCTTCACAACAAAGCCTTAAAAATTGGGCAAAACTGTTCATTTTCAGCCCAGAATCTTGAATTTATGACAATCAGCCAGCAAGACAATTTTCTCCAACCTATAGTTGAGGTCCTGCATATACTATTAATAAAATTAGAAACAGGTATTGATATGGACTTTAATAACAATCTTCCTCCATTCCCGGTGCCAAACCGGAATGTTATACAGGTGTTTTCTGCGGTAATTGAAGAAGTTTCCCGGGAACGCAATACAACCTTTGTAACGATTTCTTATAATAATTGTATCGGGTGTACCGGGGCAACGGATTCTGTCCGTCTTGTTGTAAATCAGGATACTGTTATCCATGATGAGCGGGGGCGGAATATCCGTGCAAACGAACTGGAACGTGGAATGACAATAAATGCCCGCTTTTCCTCTGCCATGACAAGGAGTATCCCTCCACAGGCGCAGGCATTTTTTATACAGGTGATAAGAAGGGCAACTCGGACGGAAACTACCACCGGCAGAATTTTAGAAGTGAATACTCGTAACAATTTTATTCTGGTTCTGCGTAACCAGAATCCGTCTTCTGCTATTCGGTTTAATATCTCCTCCGCCACAGTCATTTTAGACCTTTTCGGAAGACGAACCCAGCTTTCCGCATTGAGACCGGGCTTTCGGGTCAGGGTGGAGCATGCAACATTTATGACTGCCAGCATTCCACCACAAACAACGGCATTTACCGTGCAAATCATAAGATAGGCTAAAATTTTTGCCAAAAAAACCGACCTCCAATCGTTAGATTTTTGGTCTAACTTTTGGGGGTCGGTTCAAATTCTTGGGGTGCTTTTATTGGCAACACCTTTTCTTGCCTTACTGCCTATCCCTCATCACAGGGATGAGAAATACTCTCTCCCTTCCTCTGCGTTCATATTATAGCGGACAATCCGAAGCTGGTCCTTTTCACACTCCAATACATTGATGCAGGCATTTTTAAGCCATGTCTTGCCGCTCCCAATCTCGCGGTCAGAAAGAACAGACAGCACAGAGTTAATGGCAGCACCGTGTGAAATCATCAGGACGTGCTTATATCCCTTGTTGGCATACCGCCGGATAATTCGCAGCATGCGCTCTTCAACATCCTCCATACACTCCAAGCCTTCTATCTTCATATTTGAAAACAGCGACTGCTTTTCCTCTCGCCTGACATGTTTTCCCGAGATTGTACCGTAATCACGCTCTATCAAATCCTCCTCGGTCTCTATCTGTTCCAATGACTGCTTCCTGGCTACGGTTCTCGCAGTCTCGACTGCTCTTAGCAGCGGGCTGGATGCAATACTGTCCAGTTTTATATTGGCAAACATCTCTGCCAAAGCTCTGGCCTGTGTCATACCGTTCTCATTTAGTTCTATATCTTCTCTGCCCTGTATCCTTCCGTCCTGATTCCAGTCAGTCTCTCCGTGGCGTACCAAGTAAATGTACATTCTTTTTCATTCCCTTTAATGTTAAAACCGCTTTTGAAGTATTGCCTTATCTGCATATAAAATAACGCACCAATTTCCTATATTGTACATCATCACAACCAAAAGGCAAACTATGATTATCACATACGCAGATTAAGCCGTCCCTTTAACTATAGAGAGTAAATGATGTATAGAAGGGCTGTGGTGACTGATTCTTTTCCTTTGCATAATTTGTGGGTTTAATAAGAACATCCGCACCTTTACTGCTTTTTATTCCGGTAGTTCCTTTCGCCTTGTCTGCGTTCGCACGGGTCGCATCTACAATCACCTTATACGAATTGTCCAAAACAGAAAATTGGGATGCGGATGCATTCTGCACCTTCTCCTCCTGTTTCTTCAGTGCCGCCTGCTTTTCCTCCACATTTGCACCTCTTGCTTCATCCTGCCTGATCTCGCCCTCCAGAATCGTAATATCATTCTCCATGCCGGATATGACATTTCTCCGACTTCTGAGCTGCTGCAGGGCAATATTTGCTGCCGCTGCTTCTTCCATTCCCATGCCGGATGTATCCTTTTTCTCTTCTTCTGTTCCCCCTCCTTTTCCCTCTTTTGTCTCTTTTTCAGCCTTTTCGGTCTCTTTGGTTTCCACCTTTTTCGCCTTATCAGAATCCTTCTTCATCTCTTCCGACAATAGCTCTCTTTGCTTCTCTCGGCGCATTTCTGCCTGCCGCTGTCGTAACTGCGCATTCAACCGGCTGATTTCCTGCTGCATCTCCTGACGTTTTTTTTGCTTATCTTCAACCGAGATATCCTCTTTTGATGAAAGTTCCTGCCTTTTTCGCTGTACATTTAAAATCTCATTTTGAATATTTTTGCTGACAGCATCGACTGGCTGAACCTCCATTTTCTGACTATCTGATGTTCCTTCCATGGATTTTAGGTTATTAATTTCCATATTTCTCACCTCTTTACAAATTCAAAAATGAGTTCATTTCATCATCATAGGAATACACCCTCTGTTACCTTTTCTACATTATACACCAATCCGTGTAGAAAAAACAATGCTTTTTATTCATTCTTCCAAAAGAAATACTCGTCTGATGTGATATATTTAAAACAAAACCAGATTTCGGTGGACGGCATGAAAGCGACAGAGAAAAAAAGGGCCCTGCAGACAAATCTACAAGATCCTGTAAATGTTAATTTTATTCTGTTCTGTCAGAAAAAATTATTTTCTGCAAATGGGATAACCTTTTTCTGCACTCTTATAAACGCTAAAAGGAGCATGACCTCATACAAGCATGGGCCATGCTCCTTATTACCGTTTACTCAATCTGCTTATCTCACTTGTTGTTAATTGCTGCCTGAGCTGCTGCCAGACGTGCAATCGGTACACGGAATGGAGAGCAGGATACATAGTTCAGACCTACCTTGTGGCAGAACTCAACGGAAGATGGATCTCCGCCGTGCTCACCACAGATACCAAGTTTAATATCCGGGCGAGTCTTGCGTCCCTTGTCTGCTGCCATCTGAACTAACTGTCCAACACCGTTCTGGTCCAGACGAGCAAATGGATCGGACTCATAAATCTTAGCCTGATAGTAGGAATCTAAGAATTTACCGGCATCATCACGGGAGAATCCGAAGGTCATCTGGGTCAGGTCGTTGGTTCCGAAGGAGAAGTACTCTGCTTCTTCTGCCACTTCATCCGCTGTCAGGGCTGCACGAGGAATCTCAATCATCGTACCGATATGATACTGGATGTCGGAATTCTTTTCTTTCTTAACAGCCTCTGCTACTTCTACTACGAAATCTTTTACATATTTTAACTCTTTCTTTTCGCCTACTAATGGAATCATAATTTCAGGAACAATATCATATCCCTTTTCTTCTTTTACTTCGATAGCTGCTTCCATTACGGCACGGGTCTGCATCTTGGCAATTTCCGGATAAGTAACAGCCAGACGGCATCCACGATGTCCCATCATCGGGTTAAACTCGTGAAGAGCGTCACAGCGGTTCTTAACTTCCTCTACAGAAAGTCCCATATCGGCTGCCAATGCTTTAATATCCTCTTCCTCAGTAGGAACGAACTCATGCAATGGCGGGTCTAAGAAACGTACATTCATTGGTTTTCCTTCCAGTGTCTCGTACATTGCCTTAAAGTCAGCCTTCTGGAATGCAAGAATTGCTTTCAGTGCTTCCTCTCTCTGCTCAACTGTGTCAGAAAGAATCATGCGACGGAACTTAGGAATTCTGTCCTCACCGAAGAACATATGCTCCGTACGGCAAAGACCGATACCTTCTGCGCCAAGTTTCACAGCATTTTCTGTATCTG